>JAKSBZ010000023.1 GCA_022360875.1 Cytophagales bacterium
AGATAAATAAATTCACCATCAACAATTTTCCATTTCCCTTTGCATTGAGGCTTCCCTGTAGCGGTACCTATAATCAAGAAAAATGTACTATCTGATTTCAGTTCTAGTTTATAGGAAATATTAAAGTCTTTTCCTTTTTGCAAGCAGTAAAAAGTTCCACTCATCATATCATGTCCCACCTTCTGTGCATTACAAGATAATAGCGACGCAAAAAATATAGCTAAATTGATTATTGTTTTTTTCATTTCTTGTAATAGGTAGAAGGTGAGTTTTTCAAAATAAAATTCGTCGGTAATGATCTCATTATTGCTGCATTTGGATAGGCATTAATAAAAGCAGACCTCCCAGAATTGATATTTATAGGACTAACGCCTGTATTTGCACTAACCCCTTGGACAAAATTCGGATGTCCCAATGGTACATACATACTTCCGCCTTGTAAGCCTTGAACCCATGAAGTAGTAATGCTTCCAAAAGAATTTGCTACAGATGTAGAAGTTAACCCAGACACAGAAGATGGGTTATAAGCAAATTGTGCTTTATATGCTGCTACTTCATCAAATACATCCTGCCCCAAAGACTGACCTGTTTTCGAGTTAAATGCCATATCCCCAGATTCAAACTGCCCTGCATGAGTTGTCTCGTGGACAAAATTAGAAGTAGTGCCATAACTGATATTTATAATACCTGTTTTTGTATCTAATGAAACACCTCCATTCTCTCCATTAGAGGTCTTTGAAAGACTGTATACTTGTTTACTTTCTTCCAATTTACCCATAGTAGACAGGCTGTTATCAAGATTGTTTATTCTTTTGGAAAGATTGCCAGTCTTCTTTGCCAATTTCTCTGAACTCCATCCTTTCTTTTCTGCTTTGGCTTTTAAATTATCAGACTTTTTTTGTAACCTGTTTCGTTTATTTTGAACTAATCTCTTTTCCCTTTCCCATGCTTTTTGGCTACCTTCTTCGATTTCCGCACCAGTAGGATCGGTCAATTTTATAGGATTATTCGCCACGTAATTGTATGGAGACATCGTATAGTATTTCTCCGCCAACGGATCCACCACATGCCACCGGCCTATGGCCGGGTCGTACATCCTGTTCTCGGACTGCTCCAACAGTCATAAAGATAGTCATTTACATCTTTATTCCTACCTTTCTTCATCAATTCAAATGGATAACAATCAAGTATTTCTCAAATTAACATCAACTTAAAGTACAACTGCGCTAATTTATGTATATTACTGATTAAACAAACTACAACCTCTCAACGATGACCAGACTACTTAGCCTTTTATTCGCCCTGGCAGTGCTTTGCGCGCCTTCCCATGCGCAGCTGCTCAAAAAACTGAAAAAGAAAGCCCAGGAAAAAATTGAAAAAAAAGCCGAAGAGAAAATCAGCAGAAGAATGGATGAGTCGCCGCGCGGCAGCCCGGAAAAAACCGATCCGAAACAAGAGCCTCAAACCAACGAAAAAGCCAAAGCTATGCTGACGCTGAAGTTCAGCAGCAGGTACAGCGACCAGACGTTCAGGCTGAAAGGAAACACATTTGCCCGGGCAATGAAGGACAGCTACACGCTTATCGGTCAGTGGACAGAACAAAGCGCCTCCAGCCAGTTCAACCTCACTCCTTTGCCAAAGAACAACGAATCTTCCATAGGAATTCTGGACAGGCCTTTTGCGGCTTCCGAAGAAGTCAATTTGATTTTTCCGTGCAAGAAAAATGACAACACCATCACCGCCCTTACACTTTACAAAGGATCTGTTCGCCTTCGGCAGGTGTCACCGGAAAAGATGGAAATCAGGTTCGAGGGAGAAGCGCTTCCAATGGATAAGCTTATGTATGCTTCCGCCCACAAACACCTCACTGGCGTAAAGGGCACTTTCAGCTTCTCGGGCATTAATCTGGAGAAGGTCTCTTTCGATTTCGATCCGTCCGACTTGCCGCCGAAAGCCGATAAGCCAGCCAATGATTACGGATCCGATGAAGCAGATCTGCCTGTCCTCAACGCCATGATGGACAATAGCAGCATTTCTTTTGCCAACCGCTACGAATTTACAGGCTCCATATTCTACAGCATAACCTACACCGAATCTGCCACGCCCGCATTCGGTTACCGGCTGTTTTTTCATAAAAACAAAAGCAACTACTTCGGGCTTGAGGTGGAAAACCCAGAACACCAGCTAAACAGCATGATGATCTTAGACAAGGACAAACTGCTGAATTTCGTAGACATGAACGGAAGCAAAAACTGCATCGCCTTATCCAGAGAAAAGGATGAAAGCACCCTGAGCTTCACCGAAGAAGATGCCGAAAAATTTGTCAAAACCAGCCGCAAAAAAAAGGTTATGGGCTACTCCTGCACGCTTTATACTCTCCAAGAAGAAGAAGGCACATCGCTTTACTGGATAACAGAACAGATTGATCTGCCCAACATCTTCTCCCCGACCGATTACCAGCCTTTCAAGGGAATGATCCTTGAATTTGAAACGTACGACGGAAAACAAAAAACCAAAGGAACGGCCACCAGCATCGACCTGAAAAAAGCCTTTTCTTTTTCAACCAAAGAATATAAAAAATAACAGAACCACCTGATATTTCCAGGCATTTCATTCTCTTGAATTGAAATTTCGTGTCTTGAAAAAATGTGCGGTCAGCACTAACGGCATTACATTGCGCCGGGGACTGGGCTCAGTGAGAAATCCCCGGCTCTTTTCTTTTTCCGCGGCATCCCTTTGGCCCGCTTACCCAGCCCGCAATATTTTAATCCCCGTCCATTCTTACATTTTGAAATCAAAAGCGTATTTTTACGATTCAGATTAAAGCAAAAAACAAAACTCCATATATAAATACTTTTTTGAAATGGCTGAATACAACTTCAGGGATATAGAAAAAAAGTGGCAGGCCTACTGGGAAGAAAACAGTACGTTCAATGCCCAAGTCGACGAATCGAAAAAAAAATATTATGTGCTGGACATGTTCCCTTATCCGTCGGGAGCAGGGCTGCACGTCGGGCACCCGCTCGGCTACATAGCCTCGGACATTGTTTCCCGGTTCAAAAAGCAGCAAGGCTTCAACGTGCTGCACCCAATGGGTTTTGATTCGTTCGGACTGCCGGCCGAGCAATACGCCATACAGACAGGACAGCATCCTGCCCTTACCACCGAGACAAACATCAGCCGCTACAAAGAACAGCTGGGAATCATCGGATTCTCGTTCGACTGGGACAAAGAAGTAAGAACCAGCTCGCCGGAGTACTACAAATGGACGCAGTGGATCTTCCTGCAGATTTTCAACAGCTGGTACGACACCAAAGCAGACAAAGCAAAAAAAATCGACGAACTGGTTGCCCTTTTCGAAACGGAAGGAAACCAGAATATCAAAGCCTCATGCGACGAAGACACCCCGCTGTTCACTGCAGAAGCCTGGAAAAACATGGCGCGCAAGGAACAGCAGGACATCCTGATGAAATACCGGCTGACATTTCTTTCGGAAACCTTCGTGAACTGGTGTCCGGAGCTGGGAACCGTGCTGGCAAACGACGAAGTAATCGGCGGCGTTTCGGAGCGCGGCGGCCACCCGGTGGAACGCAAAAAAATGTGGCAGTGGAGCATGCGCATAACGGCATACGCTGACCGGCTGCTGAAAGGACTGGAAGAAATTGACTTTTCAGAACCGCTGAAGGACATGCAGCGCAACTGGATCGGCAAATCGCACGGATGCTCGCTGCACTTCAACGTCGAAAACTCGGAAAGAGTGCTTGAGGTCTTCACCACCCGCGCGGACACCGTGTTCGGCGTGTCATTTATGACCATGGCTCCGGAACACGAATGGGTGGCTGAGCTGACAACCGACGAGCAGCGCGCAGAAGTGGAAGCCTATGTGGAGCAGGCGAAAAACCGCTCCGAGCGCGAGCGAATGACCGACGTAAAGACCGTTTCAGGCGTATTCACCGGCTCGTATGCCATTCATCCATTCACCGGAAAGAAAGTGCCGATCTGGATAGCCGACTACGTGCTTTCAGGCTACGGAACAGGAGTCGTTATGGCTGTTCCGTGTTCTGACACCAGAGACTACGCTTTCGCCTCCCACTTCGATTTGCCGGTTGTGCGAATCCAGGAAGGCGAAAAAACCGATATTTCGCAGGACGACTTCGATGCGAAAGCCGGAAAAATGATCAACTCCGATTTCCTGAACGGCATGTCGGTAAAAGAGGCTATGCCGGCCATGATCAGCAAAGTGGAAGAAATGGGCATCGGCGAAGCAAAAGTACAGTACAAAATGCGCGACGCCGTATTTACGCGCCAGCGCTACTGGGGAGAACCGATTCCGGTATACTTCGACGAAGAAGGCGTGGCCTGTCCGCTGGACGAAAGCCAGTTGCCGCTGAACCTGCCGGAAGTTGACGAGTACCTGCCTACCGCTACGGGAGAGCCTCCTTTGGGTAGAGCCGCCGGCTGGAAAAAAGACGGCAAATACAGCTACGAGCTGAGCACAATGCCGGGCTGGGCCGGATCAAGCTGGTATTTCCTGCGTTATATGGATCCGAAAAACGGCGAAGCTTTTGCCGATCCTAAGGCTATGGCCTACTGGAACCAGGTAGACTTGTACATCGGCGGCGCCGAACACGCCACCGGACACCTGCTCTACTCGCGTTTCTGGACGAAATTCCTGTACGACATAGGCTACATCCAGTTCGAGGAGCCGTTCAAAAAGCTAATCAACCAGGGAATGATTCAGGGACGTTCTAACTTCGTGTACCGCGTAAACGGCACCAACAAGTTCGTATCCCACAGCCTGCGCAACGAGCACGAAACCACCCGTCTGCACGTGGACGTGAACATCGTTGAAAACGACCAGCTGGACATTGAAGCATTCAAAACATGGCGTCCGGACTTCAAGGACGCGGAATTTATTCTGGAGGACGGCAAATATATCTGCGGCGCGGAAGTTGAAAAAATGTCGAAATCGAAGTTCAACGTGGTGAACCCGGACGACATCGTCAACCGGTTCGGCGCGGACACTTTCCGTCTGTACGAAATGTTCCTCGGCCCGCTGGAGCAGTTCAAACCATGGAACACCAACGGAATCGACGGCGTTTACAAATTCCTGAAAAAACTGTGGAGACTTTTCCACGGCGGAGCAAACGGAGCATTCCAGGTTTCTGACGAAAAAGCAACAAAAGACGAACTGAAAATTGTCCACACGGCAATCAAAAAGGTAACCGACGATCTGGAAAGATTCTCGTTCAACACTTCGGTGTCGAACTTTATGATCTGCGTCAACGAGCTGCAGACCAAAAAATGCAACAAGCGCGAAGTGCTGACGGATTTGGTGAAAATTGTGGCTCCGTACGCGCCGCACATTGCCGAAGAGCTCTGGACGCTGCTGGGCAACAAAGAGTCCATCACCAAAGCCGGCTTTCCGGTATGCAATGAGGCCTACCTGAAAGAGGACGCGTTCCTGTATCCGGTGATGATAAACGGCAAAATGCGAGCAAAGATTGAGCTGCCCGCAGATGCCTCTAAAGAGGAAATCGAAAAGGCTGCTCTGGCGCATGAGAATGTTGTGAAGTGGACGGAAGGCAAAACGCCGAAGCGCGTTATTGTCGTGCCGAAAAAAATTGTGAACCTTGTGATCTAAAAATTGATCATAATATAAAACTCAAAATGGGATAGTGGTTACATTATCCCATTTTTTTATTTATTTTTCAAATAATGAAAATTTGATTTATAATAAGATAAAGCAAACACATAATCTCATTTTGCTCGATTATATTTCACTTTATTCTATTCCACAATCAAACGCAAAATGATGAAAGACAAATCTTATTTATGATGGCTTGTCTGCCTGGCAGCAATTGTTTTCCCCGCTGCTCATCTTCCGACAGCGATAAGCCGAGTGAAGCGAAAATAACCGCCGAAATCAGGAATGAAATAAAAAGCGTGTCTCATTTGGTGCGGAAATTTCATTCGGTCAGCAACGATTATTTCATCCGCAGCACCCCGGATGAAAAACCGTCGGATCAAAACCGCATGCAGTTTTTTGACTGTCAGTTTTACAAAGGCCTGGTAGAACCCGGCTCCACTCCTGACGACTGCCCGAAAGCCAACGCGGACTGCCTCGAGGACGCTCCAAACGACATCTACATCACCTATGACTTCTGCAATGGATGAGAAGCCGCTGAAACGCAGCTATCCGGAATCATCCGATCAAAACAAACCTGATCGATTTTTTTAAACCTGAGGAAACAACCAAGGAATTTGAACTGACAAATGTCGGACTGGACGGCTCCATCTTCAATGCAACAGGCACGCAGAAAGTGAAAGTTGACCTTTCAAGCATCGGCGACGGTCTTAACGATCTACCTGTAACCTATGAAACCGCAGCCAGCTGCGTTATTCAGAAAGGAGAAGACAGAACTGAACTGCAGCTTGCTGACTTCACGCAGCTCCAAAACGGCATGTTCACCTCCGAGCGGTCGTTCAGCGGCAAGCTCTGCCGGGCGGCGCGACGATCAGCTCCGAAACCACCGAAGCGCTGATCCTAAAAACCGACTGCTCCAGCGACACCGGAAACGGAGACGATGAGTCCGCGCATCTCGTTCTCGCGCTGGGCAAAGAGCGTATGATTTATACAAACGGCGGAAACTCCTATACGGTCACTGTCGACTTCGGCGACGGAATCTGCAACTACATTTACGCTATCATATATTCGGACGGAAACTCTACCCAGTACGACATCCGAACGTCCCTGCCAATCAGCATCCAGAATAAAACCCGAGCAGAAAACTTGAATTTTCAGCCCTTAGGCTCGTCTGGCCAAAGAGATTTTTGTCTTCTGCAAAAAATACAACATCAGAAAATCTCCGCAAAATCTTTCAAAATCTTCAGCCTAAACAACCAAAACCATTTTTCTGAAAATCAGTTGCAAGCTCTCTTTTTCAATATTTTTTAATGAAAAAAATAAAAATTCAAATCCAAACATAGCTGACTGCGTTCATATTTATGTGTTAACCAATCACTACAGGATGATGAAAACTTTTAAGAATTCTCGGCAGACCAATTACTGGCTGCTTCTTCTTCCCTTTGTTTTCCTCTTCGCTATCGCCTGCTCATCCGACGATGACGATGAGCCAATTGCTCCGCCGACACCGCTGGATGCACAGGAGGATTTTCATGACGTCATGCAAGCCATCAATGAATCCATAGGAATAATGGACGACATCCGATTCAATTCTTGGGATGCGCTTATGGGGCCACCGGAAGGGACAGCACCGGGTGAAGAATTTAACGGCACCCCGCCGCACGGAGGAGCTGTTGCGCAAAGGCTTTCCACCGCCGGCTGTATGAACTTAACCATTGACTCCAGCCAGATTGCCCAGCAAATTTTACGAGCAACCTTCAGCTTTGGAGACAGCTGTACAATAGAACAAACGGTATTTTCGGGCAGCTACACATTCGAGTTCCACCAAAACGAACTCCTCATTCCGGACCGAGCGAGTATAACATTCAACAATTTAGGAATTGACGGCGCAACAGTCAACGGAACAGTCACGTACCAGTTCGCCTACTCGGTGTCAAGCAATCTGCAGGACTCCATCACCCGACAGCAGACCACCAAAGATATCCGCATCACAGGACCTGACCGCCAGTTTACAATTGACGGAACAGAGCTGTTTGTCCTGAGCAGAGACAGCATTTCGCTTGCCCGAAACTATAGCGGAACGGTAAACGGAGAGACAGTATTCACCACCTCCACACAAGAGCCCATTATCTATACAATGGCCTGCGAGAGGAGCATAAGTCCTGACCAGCCGATGAATGTTGGGCCTGTTTCAGGTATTGAGCGGCTGACAATCACCAACGCAGGACAAGCACGTTCGTTTACTGTAAACTACGGTAACGGAGCATGTGAAAGCATCTATACTGTCACCGACGACAATGGATATATCATGGCGTTTTCTTTCGGAGACAGGACACCGGTTTCCACTCCTTAACAAACGCAGGCGCCTCATTTTCGAGGCGCTTTTTTATTGCCAGCTGGCATACATCACATAATTCTTGGCGGTTCTTTCAAAAACAGCCATCTGTTCTTCGGTCAGCTTCTTGACTTTTTTTGCAGGAGCCCCCGCATATACATAGCCCGACTCTAAATGAGCATTTGCCAATACCACAGATCCCGCCGCAACAATAACATGCGACTCCACCACTGCATTGTCCATTACAACCGCATTCATCCCAATAAGCACTCGGTCTCTGATTTCACAGCCATGCACGCATGCGTTATGACCGATATTCACATCATTTCCGATAACTGTAGCCGCCTTTTCGTAAGTACCGTGCACCACCACGCCGTCCTGTATGTTGGTCCGGTTTCCGATCGTTATGCTGTTTACATCGCCGCGGACCACCGCCGAGTACCAAACCGTGCAGTCGCTGCCCATCCGCACATCGCCCACAACCGTCGAATTTTCAGCCAGCCAACAGTTTTCGCCCATTACAGGAGTCTTTCCTTTTATTTCTTTCACTAAAACCATAATAAATAAAACAAATCAAGCTACTTATTTCTTTTGCCTCCGCCCCTTACAAACATCCCCCTAAGATTACTATTTATGATAATAAATCAAACCCCATCACCAAAAGCTTTCGCTTTAGAGTCCCGGATAGATTCTCTATATTTGCGGAAATCTGCAGGCACTGTGTAAATGAGAGAGAAAAAAGTATTTCTAATAAATGCGGAGTGGAAAGAAAAGTCCCTGCTTTGGGCCCAATCACAAGACTACTGCACCTACTTCAACCCCAACCAATATGTTTATCCGGAAGATTCCTTCCGCCATATTCTTGCGGCTGGTGCTTTGGAAACCTTTTCACCCGCCGAAGGCGTTTTTAACAAGCTCAAAGAAAAGCTGAAAAAAGATCCCGACTGGTGGATTGGTTATTTTTCATATGATCTGAAAAACGAAATTGAAAAGCTTGAAAGCCGCCTGCCGGACAAGGTTCGCTTTCCCGAAGCTGTCTTCTTCAAGCCAAAAACCCTTATCCACTTTTCGGATGAGGAAGAAGCCGTCATTGAAAGCGTTCGTCCTCCACAGGAAATTTTCGAGGAAATCAGCCGCACAGAGTTCCCAAGAAAGCCCGGAAGTGCTCCGTCTAGTCTGCTGATCAAAAACATGATTACCAAGACAGACTATTTAAGCAAAATAAAAAAATTGCAGGAGCATATTGTTGAAGGCGACATCTATGAAATCAATTTCTGTCAGGAGTTTTACGGGGAAAACCTATCGCTGGATCCGCTTAAGCTCTACCAGAAACTGAATACCAAATCGCCGACGCCGTTTTCGGTTTACGCCAAATTCAAACACCACTTCCTTTGTTCAGCCTCGCCGGAAAGATTCCTGAAAAAAGACGGTGAACGCCTTTATTCCCAGCCTATCAAGGGAACAATCCGAAGGGGCAAAAACAGGGAAGAAGACAACGCGCTAAAGGAAGTGCTTTTCTATGACCCGAAAGAAAGAGCCGAAAATCTGATGATCGTGGATCTGGTGAGAAATGATCTGGCAAAAAGCGCAGAAGCGGGAAGCGTGCAGGTCAGCGAGCTTTTCGGCATTTACAGCTTTCCGCAGGTCCACCAAATGACCTCCACCGTAACAGCGAAGCTCCGACAAGACGTACACCCTGTGGACGCCATCCGGAACGCATTCCCGATGGGCAGCATGACCGGCGCGCCGAAAATCCGCGCGATGGAACTGAGCGAAAAATACGAAGAAAGCAAACGCGGTCTCTACAGCGGAGCCATCGGCTATTTTACGCCGGAATCGGATTTCGACTTCAGCGTGGTTATCCGCAGTCTATTGTACAACGAAGAGAATAGAACACTCTCCTATCAGGTCGGCAGCGCGATCACTATTGACTCTCAGCCGGAAAATGAGTATAATGAATGCCTGTTAAAGGCGAAAGCCATTAAAGAAACCCTCAACGACTTTTCATAAATTAATCACCCGGCACTACCATGCCGTTAGTGCGGCATGGAGTGTACACCCAGATAATTGTCAACCAACGGCTGTTTCCAGCCACTGAAAACCACAAAGCGCATGAAACCGATTTTTTACAGCCTGTGCCTGTTCTCTCTTTTTTCGGTGTTTTCCTGCAAAAAAGAAAAGAAAAAGGACCATCACTCGGAAAAAACCGCACAAGTTGATACGTTTAGCTATCACTGGGCAACTGACTCGGCAAGCTGGGGCAAAACGACCGCTGCTTACAACCAAAAATCCAGACCTCTTGCTTCAGTTCGCTACCAGTATCCAGTACTTGACGGTCCTGCCCGATCGTCGAAAGTTATCGGACGCATCAACCGCTGCATCCTGCGGTGCCCGAAACTGATCTCCTCAGACTCAATCCCAAAAGTTCCGGCTGCGTTTTTCAGTGAGTACCAAAAGCTGAAAGACGAAATTCCGGACTACCAAACACCTTGGAGCTATACCATAAAGGCTGCGGTGCTGGAAAACAGCCCCAAAGTTTTTTCCGTTGCCGTCAAGGAAATTTCCTACATGGGCGGCGCGCATGATCAAGTAAGCCAGCATCTTCAGAGCTTCGTTCCGGCAACCGGCGACACTCTCACGTTGCAAACGCTTTTCGGTCCCAAGCTGGCGTCCGCCGAAGCCATCGCTTCGTCATATTTCCGAAAAAAATACAGGCTTAACGACACGCAGTCTGTCAATTCACAAGGATTCTGGTTTGAAAACGACAAATTTTCTCTTCCAAACAACTTCGCTATTGTCAATGACAGCATCCGTTTCCTGTACAACCCCTATGAAATCGCTCCGTTCGCAATGGGAAGCATAACAATTAAACTTCCCCTTGACACACTCAGAAACTGTATTTCGATAAAAACACTAAAAAAGTAACTTTTTGCCTCTTCCCGCCCGGGAAGAGGCATTTACCCGCCTGTTAAAGGAAAATCTCTGCTTAGTCCCTAAGCGCTTATCAGCGCATTTCCAAAAGCGGCTCCAGCATTTCCGACACTTTCCGCATCCGCTCCTCCAAGGAACCTTCCAGCAAACAAAAACCGCCGTAAACTTCCGTAAGTTCTTTTTTGTAATAATCCAGAAAAAATTCTCTCTGACTGGGCTCTGGATACTCCCGCTGCGGATCATACTCCCACGGCATGTCTATACCGTTTAAAAAAACCAAATCGTAAGTGCTACCCCGAAGCTTATCCAAAATCCACGGATCGGTTCGACCGTACTTATAATCTCCCCAGACTTTAATCACCTCCAGCCCCGTATCACAAAACAGCACACGGCTGGCACTGCGAATCCCCTCATCTTCGAGCCGTTTTTGCTCGCGGGCGATTTTAAGCAAATCATCCTCACGGTAAGGCCGGTCCAGCAACTCCACATACTCCCGGGCATATTCCTTCACCCAAACGGTTCGATAGTACTCGGCCATCATGCGGCTGATCGTGCTTTTCCCTGTGGACTCCGGACCGGTAAACAACACTTTTATCGCCTGGCTCATAAGCGCTCTCCTTCCTTCCCGAACCTGTTATTCTCATACGACTTGTTCCACTCCCAGTACGCATAGGCCGCCACAGCAGTATAGGCAACAAACAAACCTGCCGTAAGGGAAAAACCCTTCTGGTAATACATATACACCGAAACCAAATCCACTACAATGAAGTAAATCCAAGTGCTCTTAATCTTCTTGGCCGTCATATATGTCCCTATCACGCTGAATACAGTTGTGAAAGAATCTATAACAGGCATGGAAGCATTTGTGAAACGCAAGAGCGTACCCGAAAGCACCGCAATACAAGCAATTCCAAATACAATGACTCCGGCATGCACCGGCCAGCCCCATTCGCTGACCGCCAGCGCTTCTTTCTCTTTGCGCTTTTCCCACTGCTGCCAGCCGTAAACAGCCATGACAAAATAATAGATCTGCAATCCCGCTTCCGCCTGAAGGTTCGCCGTCCAACACATGTAAAAATATATCGACACGCTAATTAAAGCGGCGATCCAGCAGTAAATAATTTCTCTGGAAGCCAGCACCACATACGCTACGCTCAAAACCACCGCCGCAAGTTCAAGAACACCCATAAATTCGATTAGATCATAAAAAAACATTCAAAACACAAAACTACAACTTTGTTTGCCTGCAAAAAGAAAAAAAGCTTCTTGAAACAAAAATCTTTGTTCGTTATGAAAAAATTCAATTATTTAGTAAGATAAGTTATACTATCACTTTTTCAATTTGATTATGTCAAACAAAACTTACCAGCTGCTGACAATTTTGGCGGCAATAATGCTGGCCTTCAGCTGTACACCTCCCCAAAAAAAGTACAAATACACCTACGAACGCGATGCGAGCGATCCGTACGGCACGCTCGCCTACACGCTTGACAACGGTCTGAAAATCTATATGACCGTCAACAAAAAGGAACCGAAAATTTTCACGCAAATCGCTGTAAAAACCGGTTCCAAAAATGATCCGAAGAGCGCTACGGGCCTGGCCCACTATCTGGAGCACATGCTCTTTAAAGGCACAGGAAAAATCGGAGCGCTGAACTGGAAAAAAGAAGCGCCTTTGCTGGATGAAATAGAAGCGCTTTACGAAAAACTGCGGGCAACCAGCGATGAAAAACAGCGCAAAGTAATTTACAGCCGCATCGACAGCATTTCCTACATTGCCTCGCAGTATGTGGCGACCAACGAATACGACAAGATGATCAAAGCCCTCGGAGGACAGGGCACCAACGCCTATACAAGCACCGACCAAACCGTGTACATCAACACCATCCCCAGCAACGAGCTGGAAAAATGGATGACCATCGAAGGCGAGCGATTCCGCGAAGTTGTTCTTCGGCTTTTCCACACCGAACTGGAAGCTGTTTACGAAGAGTACAACCGCGGACTGGACAACGACAACTGGCAGGCTTACAAGGCGATGATCCAGGCGCTTTACAAAAAACACACCTACGGCACCCAAACCACCATAGGAACAGCCGAGCATTTGAAGTCTCCTTCCATCACCAAAATAAAGGAATACTTCGACCATTATTATGTTGCCAACAACATGGCCGTTATTCTGTCCGGAGATCTTGATCCTGACAAAACCGTGGACCTGGTGAAAAAGCACTTCGGGGAACTGCCTGCCAAAGAGGTCACACAGTTTACCGCCGTAGAAGAGGAAATGACCGCTCCGGAATACCGAACCGTTACCGGACCAAACGCCGCCAACGTAGCTATTGGCTACCGAGTGCCAGGCGCCAAGGACGCCGCATTTACTGCGAAATTGAATGTGCTGGCATTCATGCTCAACAACAACCAGGCAGGACTTATCGACCTTAATCTTAATCAAAAGCAGAAAGTTCTTTATGCTTACTCATACACCGATCTGAATACCGATTACTCAAACCTGATTCTGGGTGCATCACCTCTTCAGGGACAGAGCCTGAAAGAAGCCGAAAACCTGCTGCTTGAGCAAGTGGAAAAAATAAAAAAAGGGGACTTTGAAGACTGGCTGGTAACCGCATCGGTAAAAAACATCAAGCTGGGCATCATTCAGGGAGCAACCAACAACAAAACGCTTGGCGGCGCCGCCCTTGAAACTTTCCTGCGCGGCCACAGCATTCATGAGTCTGCGGCTACGCTGAAGCTCATTTCCGGACTTACCAAAAAAGACATGGTGGCATTTGCCAACGAGAATTTCAAAAAAAATTACGCGGTAGTCTACAAGGAGCAAGGTCCTACCAGCAAACAAAAGTTCGAAAAGCCCGAAATAACACCTGTCCAGGTAAACAACAGCAGCCAGTCGGCCTATTTCGCCATGATCGACTCGATAAAGGTAGCGCGCCTGAAGCCGCAGTTTCTGGACTTCAATAAGCTAATCAAGGAAAATTCGCTAAACAACGGTCTATCGCTCAGCTACATCAAAAACGAGCACAACCAGCTTTTTAACCTGGACTACATATTCGACATGGGCTCCTACAACGACCGAGAGCTTGCCCTGGCTGTTGAATACCTTGAGTACCTGGGGACAAGCCGCTACAGCCCGGAAGAACTGAAAATAGAATTCTTTAAAAAAGGACTTGAATTCAATGTGAGCGCCGGGTCGGAGAGAATTCACGTGACACTGTCAGGGCTGGAGGAATCGCTGGAAGACGGCATTGGGCTGTTCGAGCACATCCTGGCCGAAGTAAGCGCCGACAAAGAAGCCTATCAGGGATTAGTTTCCAGAATAGCAAAAAGCATGATGGACCGCACAACCAACAAGAGAGCCCTGCTGTTCTCAGGTTTGCGCAACTACGCACAATACGGTAAAAACTCGCCGATGCGCAATGAAATGACCTACAGCGAACTTACGGCCATTCAGCCGGAGAAACTGACTGAGAAAATCAAAAAGCTGGAATCGTTCAAACACAGACTGTTCTACTACGGGAAAAAACCGATGGCTGAAATTGCAAAACTTCTGGAGGCGAAACATCCGGTGAAAAGCGCCGCAGACCTGAAGGACTATCCGCCGAAAAAGCAATTCAAAGAAAAAGACATCAACCAAAGCGCCGTGTATTATGTCGATTTCGACATGGCGCAGGTGGAGTTGCTCATGCTGTCGGACGACAAAACTTTCGACAAAGCACTAATGGCCGCCAATCAGCTTTTCAACGACTACTACGGAAGCATTGTCTTCCAGGACATTCGTGAATCCAAAGCGCTTGCCTACTCAGTCGGAACCTGGTACAGACAAGGACGAGAAAAGGGCAAAAAGAACTACATAAACGCATATATAGGCACGCAGGTGGATAAACTGCCTGAAGCTGTGGAAGCGGTGACGGCTCTGCTGACGACAATGCCCGAGTCAGAACAGCAGTTCGACGCTGCGAAATTCTCATCACTGAAGAGCATCGAATCCCGCCGGGTAGTCGGACAGGGTATTTTCTGGACTTACGAAGCTTTAAAGAAACTAGGCTTTGACTATGACGTCAACAAAGACATTTACAGCCAGCTCGAAACCATGAAGCTCAGTGATGTGCGCGCATTCTTTGATTCGCACATTAAAGGCAAAACATACAACTATCTGGTTATCGGGAAACGCAGCAAAGTCAACTTCGATGCTCTGAGAAAACTGGGAAAAGTAAAAGAGCTCAGCGTAAAAGATCTTTTCGGCTACGACAAAAACTCACTGACCAAGCAACTTGCAATCTAGCAGCTGCTTTTTCCAAAAAATACAAATCAAAGAAAAGGAGGCGTCCCAAAATATGGACGCCTCTTTCGCATTTATTCAAAATTCCAATAAACTTCATCGGGAAACCGAACCCACATTATCTCAGGCCAGCTCCCTTATTTTTCTGTTCTCCTCTCTCAGCTCTCTAATCTCGCGGTTTAGCTGCTCCTGCGTAGCAATAAGCTCTTCTGTATTTTGACGCAGCTCTTCCTCCTGCGCCCTAAGCTGTTCGGTCATCACCTGCGATTCTTCCAAAATCTGCTTGGTCTGCTCGTTGGTGTGCACCATGTTGACCGAAGCAGCAAATGAATCGCCCACCTTGCCGATGAACTGCTGCATGTTTTCATCAAAAATTTCGAATGAAGCCAGTTCTATAACCGCCTGCACCTTCTCATTAAAAAGCATGGGCACAATCAAAATATTTTTAGGCAATGACTCCCCCAGCCCGGAGGTAATCTCCAAATAAGCCTCGGGTACTTCCGTCATATAAGCCGGCTCTTTTTCAAGATAAACCTGCCCAAGCATTCCTTCGCCGGGTTTAATGGTTTTTTCCACATACTTTCGGCGGTTATAGGCATAGGTCGCCTTCAGCCGCAGAACTTCCTCCTGCCTGTTTTCCTCGACCAAATATAAGGTTGCTTGATTCGCCCCCACATACTTCACCAAGCGCCTTGTAAAAACAACAGCCAGCTCATCTATCGACTCGCTGTTTTCCCTGATCAGCTTCTCAAACTGGGCAATTCCCTCGTTGGCCCATATCCGCTGCTTCTCTATTTCGGAAATCTGCCTCAAGCGCTCTTTCATCTGGCTGAGCACCTCTCCAAGTTCACCCTTGTTTTCAAAAACGCTCACTTCCGTGTTATAATTACCGTCGCCAACATCCTGGGCAAATCGCTTTACGTTTTTCAGGTTAGAACTTAAAAAGTTGATGGCCTGGGCCAGTTTTTTCAACTCATCATTGTTCTCTTCAACCTTATCGGGAATATTGCCGGTAGACAGCTTTTCGAGCTCTTTTTCGAACAAGCCCACCTTCCCGACAATCGAGCGGTTTACCAGCTTCATAAGCGAAAAAAGAACCGCAGCCGCAATCAAACTCAGGCCAGCAAGCTGATATCCCATTCTCTTAGCTATTTCCAGCAACTGCTGCACGCACTGCTGCACCATACTGTAGTGCCAATTCGAAAGATCATTCAGCCGGTTAATCACTTTTTTTGAAGCCGCAGCCGACTCATTTTCAAAGTCAACCTGCGCACCCATTTCTTTTCCTTTCAGCTTTAACCTCACCAGCTCTCTGTAAGCCGAAAAATCCACAGAAAGCAGCGCCACCTCCGAAGAATAGTTCTCATCGTTGCCCAGTTCGTAACCAAGTTCCTGCAAACGCTTCAGGTTTTCAGGCACATACTCCTCCGAAATTTCTCTCAGCGCTTTTTTATTTGCCGAGTTGTATTCACTTCTCAGCAGGATAACCCCTTCATGCGCATCGTTTGTAAGAGCACTGACATGATACTTAATAGGCTCCAAAATAGTTGAATAGCGATTGTACACCTCTACAAAACCACTAACATTAAGCAACGAAACAACAATTACCAGAACCCCTATTAACATAGATGCGGAGTAAAATCTAATTAAAAGGTTCTTAATTGATTTTTTTTTACTCAGAAAAGCGTAACTCATATATAAAAAAATTAGTCCTTAAACCTGCCACTGCAAAGAAGAACAACTTATCAAAAAGTCCTACAGGGTCAAACAAACATGGCTAGATTTTCATAATTCTCTATTAATAATCACGTTCACTCTGTATTTTATCAAAAAACAACAACTTATGCTTTTCACTTTTCACCAATCGGAAACCGAAACAAAAGAAAAGTGTTGCCCTGCGATAATCCATTAGAAAAAAAATCGGATATGTCGGCTAATTCTCAAGAAATACCTGCCCAATTTTATATATTTGCCAGACGGCTTTCGCCAAACATTCAGCCACTTTTTTATAAAATCAAAAAATATATTTATGACTGAAAAGCAATCAACAATCATTTATACCAAAACCGACGAAGCACCGGCCCTTGCCACCTACTCATTCCTTCCGATCGTGAAAACTTTTGCCCAACAAGCCAACATCAGCGTGGAAACCGCAGACATATCGCTGGCAGCCCGTATTCTTTGTCATTTCCCTGAATATCTCTCGCCCGGCCAGCAGACAGCAGATGCACTGGAAACACTTGGCAAACTGGCCAAAACGCCCGAAGCCAATATCATCAAACTGCCCAATATCAGCGCTTCAATACCACAGCTGAAGGCCGCCATATCAGAGCTTCGAGCCAAAGGATACGCCATTCCCGACTATCCTGACGATCCGGAAAACGAGAAGGAAACAGATATCAAATCACGCTACGACAAAGTAAAAGGCAGCGCGGTAAATCCCGTGCTCCGCGAAGGAAACTCCGACCGGAGAGCCCCGAAAGCTGTGAAAAACTACGCTAAAACCCATCCGCACAAAATGGGAGCCTGGAGCAGAAATTCCAAGACGCATGTAGCCAGCATGAGCCGCGGAGACTTTTACGGAAGCGAGAAATCCCTGACTCTTAAACAGGAAACCAGCGTTCGCATAGAGCTCGCACAAAAAAACGGAGAAAAAAAGGTGCTGAAAGAAAAGCTCCCATTGCTCGCCGGAGAAATCATTGACGCTTCGGTAATGAACATGCGCGAGCTGAAATCCTTCTTCGCCGAACAAATTGACGACGCCAAAAAACAAGACGTTCTTTTCTCCCTTCACATGAAAGCCACCATGATGAAGGTGTCCGATCCGATAATTTTCGGAGCGGCAGTCAGCACTTACTACCGGGAAGTGCTCGAAAAATATGCGCAGGCCTTCGACAAACTGGGCGTTGACGTCAACAACGGAATAGGAGACCTTTACAACAAAATCGGCGAGCTCCCTGAAGCAGAGAGAAACCAAATCGAAGAGGCGCTTAAGAAGCTGCACGAAAAGAAACCGGCCCTTGCCATGGTGAATTCCGACAAGGGCATTACCAACCTGCACGTGCCGAGCGACGTGATCATTGACGCATCGATGCCGGCCATGATACGAAACTCGGGACAGATGTGGAACGCGGAAGGAAAACCCCAGGACACTAAAGCCGTAATCCCGGACAGATGCTACGCCGGGATATACCAGGCAGCCATCGATTTCTGCAAAGAAAACGGCGCCTTCGATCCGCGCACAATGGGCAGCGTACCCAACGTCGGTCTTATGGCCCAGAAAGCCGAAGAATACGGATCGCACGACAAAACATTCCAGATCCCGGAGGAAGGAGAAGTGCAGGTAATTGATCCGAACGGAGAAGCACTTATAAGGCTGTCCGTAGAAAAAGGAGACATTTTCAGAATGTGCCAAACCAAAGACGCTCCTGTCCAGGACTGGGTGAAGCTTGCCGTAAACCGCGCCAAAGCCACACAGACACCTGCGGTGTTCTGGCTTGACAGCAACCGGCCGCACGACGTCCAGCTGATTGACAAAGTGCAAAAGTACCTGCCAAACCACGACACCGGCGGACTGGAAATTAAAATACTTTCACCGGTTGAAGCGACGATTTTCTCCCTTGAAAGAATGAAAAAAGGAACGGACACAATTTCGGTAACAGGAAATGTGCTGCGTGACTATCTGACTGACCTGTTCCCTATCCTTGAACTGGGAACCAGCGCCAAGATGCTTTCGATTGTGCCGCTGATGAACGGCGGAGGCCTTTTCGAAACCGGAGCCGGCGGATCGGCCCCCAAGCATGTGCAGCAATTCCTGGAAGAAAACTACCTTCGCTGGGACTCGCTGGGCGAATTTCTTGCCTTGAGCGCCTCGCTTGATCATTTGGGCAGCGCAACAGGCAATGCCCGGGCCTTGGTGCTTTCCAAAACACTGGACGAAGCCACCGAAAAATTTCTGGACAACGACAAATCTCCGGCCCGGAAGCTTGGAACCATCGACAATCGCGGCAGCCACTTCTACCTGACTCTTTACTGGGCAGAAGCCCTGGCCGCACAAAAAGACGATCTCCAGCTTGCTGAATCATTTAAGCCGCTAGCCGGTGAGCTCGCCTCCAAAGAGGCTGAGATCCTTTCCGAACTAAATGGCGTGCAAGGAAAAGCGACAGCCATAGGCGGATATTACCTTCCCGACGAAAAGCTGGCAAGCAAAGCCATGCGCCCAAGCTCCGCCTTCAACCAGGCACTGGAGCGCTTGGCAAAGTAAAGCGCATTGAAAATTTTAATTCACACATTTAAAAAAACAAAACCGCAGACCGGCTATTATAAAGGCCGGTTTGCGGATTCTAAAGCTCAACTCCCAACTCCCTGGCTTTTAGCACAACCATATGCTCCAGCCTTTCCCTTCCCGTTATCAAAACAGCCCTATTCAGTGCGCTCCAGTTAGCCAGCAATGCGCACTCTTCCTCTGCGTGCATTCTGGATTTCACATCTTCCTTAAGCCTGCCAGCCTGAGCAAAATATTTGGACAATCGAATCATGGTTTCAACCATTGACAATTGCATAAGCTGAACAGCCCGCACATTAAAATACTCGCTTCGGGCTCTGGAGTCACACGTTTCCAACGGTACATCATCAAATAGCTTCAGGCGGGTATTTGACAGAAAAGCGTCCAAAACACTGCTGTAAAAATCCTTCTGTCTTTCCTCGGATTCCGAAATCGCTCTGCTCAGAAAATCTTTTCTTTCGGGCTCATCGCCCAAATCAAAAGCTCTATAATACCTTCCAACAACTTCATCATAATCAATGCCTTCATAGGTTTCTCCTTTCAAATATTGATTGATAAGTTCCATGCCCGCTAAGCTCGGTCCGATGTTCTCCATTGACAGCCTTACAGATCCTCTGTCACTATACAAATTCTTGAAGTTGAAACGCATTTTTCTAACATCATCCCCCGTTATTGATCTGCCCCGCTCCCAGGAAAAACCATTTACATTTCCCAACAAAACATTAAACAAAACCGCCTCTCCCAACCCAAGCAGCACTTCTGGCCGGCTAATAGCTGCCTTGACTTCCGGCCATTGCTCCGGCAAATAAACCCCGAGAGACTTCCCCTCCCGGTGCTCCAAATCCATCAGTTTGCACTCTTCGGCCACTTCGTCCGGCGGACGGTTTTCTCTCATTCTTCCAATTATACTGTCGTTTTTTCCTATTCTGTACAAATGCCTTACTTCTTCCTCTTCCAAAAAACGGCAGGCCGGAGCCGTAACGTGCTTGCCGGCCTTCCGAACAATGTGATTCCCAATCACTTCACTCCCAAAACCAACAAAGTTCCGCCTGGAGGACATTAATTTCAACACACAGCTGTCATACGACCCCTGAGCAGAACCAAACCTATAAACAAAAGCCGGGTTTTCGTCTACTTGATGCCGGAACTCCTTTATCGAATTGAAGACAGAAAACGAAGGAAGAGTTTCTCCCATTGCACAAAACAGCGGCGAAACCAAAGGAAACGCGCCGGCCCCCGAAGACTCAACAAATGTCTCATTACCTGCCGGAAGCCTCTTTGCCCCCAAGGGCGGAAAAGCGCGGGATACCGCCATCGACCAATTCGGTTCATCGGATTGAGAAACCGACTGCTCACTTTCTTCCCGCTCTCCTTCTTTTTCTTTTCTCCCCTTACGCCAGCTCCACATCGGCTGAATTATCACTTTTTCCTCCTTAGCATCGGCAATTGAAAACTCAGGAGGCGCCTTGCTTGCTCCTTCCTTTCTCGTTTTCATTGATTTTGTATTATTCAAAAAAACCGGGTATTCGAACATTGCCAATTTTTACGGACATGAGTACTCCTTGCTTAATTTTCCAACTATCCAGATTTCCCAATAAGAAAAAAAAACAACGGCCTTCGCCTTTCGCTGCGAAAGATTTCGTCATTTTTTTACAACAAACCAGAACTTACAGCAGCTTATTGAGCACTAATTGAAAACAAAAAGCTTGTCGTATATAACTATTTCATTATTTAATATTATTTTTTAATTTAATGTTTTTGTTCTTAAAAAATATTACATTAATATTGCGGCGTACAATTTGCCGAAGCTCTGCAGGAGAACGGCAACTGTCATATATGAAACAAGTATTTAGTTTTATTGGGATTTTTCTGTTAAATGCTACAAGCATCGCCGAGCAGTCGACTCCTGAATCGCTTAGCTGGCCTGCGGCATCAGATCTCCCAGAAACCAATTTAATTTCCGAACGCCCTCTTTACCCCAAATGGGAAGAAGATGCGGGATTCAGGAAATTCAGCGAAGCCGTGAGGCTGAGAGAATCCGGTGACCGATACGGCATTGAAAACAAATTTGGTTTTCTTGGTGCCTACCAATTCGGTAATCATGCCTTGATAGACTTGGGTTTGTACAATCAGGTTCGTACAAATAAGATGGTATTCTTAACCAATCCCCAAGTGCAGGATGAAGCGTTTACCCGATACTGCATGATTAACAAGTATCGTTTGCGAAATTTCATCAGCTATTATCAAGGTAAAACGATAAAAGACATTTACATCACTGAAAGCGGAATACTGGCCGCAGCCCATTTGCTGGGAGCCGAAGCCGTCAAAGAGTGGTTCCGCCACAGCGGGGCCATTGAGCTTGAGGACGATTTCGGAACCAGTCTGGAGGAATATCTCGGAAATTTTGCAGGCTACCGGTTCACAATCGAAGCCAGCAGAAAAGGAAAGCTGCAACAGACAAGGTTCAAGCCCATTTTGCAAGCTAAAATTTAAGTACTTCGTGCTTATTATTACTTTCTTAGTATTTGTTTGCCAGCAATTCAGCTCAAACAGATACTTGATTATTTTGCACGAACTCCTACAAAAAAGACTGTTCTGGAACCAACATTCTGAACAGTCTTTTTTTGTTTATGCCCTTCAAAGCCCAGAAATTCGGGGCCAAAAAAAAGCCTGACCATAAAGCCAGACTTTTCTTTTCTGTATCAGAAATATTTTATTTGATGTTCACAAGCTCGGCAGTTGTTTTTTCTGCCTGAGGAGCCTGTACTTCAATCTTCTTGCCTTCTTCAAGCTTCACTTCTGAAGTATGGCTTTTGCCTTCTCTCAAATGCGGAGCAATCACCAACGACACGATAGACGTCAGCTTGATCAGAATGTTCATTGAAGGTCCTGAAGTATCCTTGAACGGATCACCTACTGTATCGCCTGTAACTGACGCTTTGTGAGGCTCAGATCCTTTGTAATGAGTCTCTCCTTCGATTTCAACACCTTTTTCGAAAGACTTCTTCGCATTGTCCCATGCTCCGCCGGCATTCGACTGGAACATACCCATAAGCACACCCGAAACGGTTACACCGGCCAAAAATCCGCCAAGAACCTCTGGACCGAAAGCAAAACCGATAATAACCGGCGCAGTGATAGTAATAGCACCCGGCAACATCATTTCTTTGATAGAAGCCTGCGTAGAAATCTCCACACACTTGCCATACTCCGGCTTAGCTTTGAACTCCATGATACCCGGAATCTCTCTGAACTGACGGCGCACTTCCTGTACCATTGCCATCGCCGCGCGGCCTACAGCCGCAATAGTCAGCGACGAGAAGATAAACGGAATCATACCTCCGACGAACAATCCGGCCAAAACAGGCGCTTTGTAAATATCGATAGTAGAAATACCCGACACGCCTACAAATGCAGCAAACAAAGCCAGTGAAGTCAACGCAGCCGAAGCAATCGCAAATCCTTTGCCTGTAGCAGCAGTTGTGTTACCAACAGCGTCAAGAATATCTGTTCTTTCTCTCACTTCTTTCGGCAAACCAGACATTTCGGCAATACCGCCCGCATTGTCGGCGATAGGTCCGAAAGCATCGATAGCAAGCTGCATGGCAGTGGTAGCCATCATACCCGCAGCGGCAATTGCCACACCGTAAAGGCCGGCAAACTCAAATGAGAAGAAGATTCCCGAAGCCAAAACCAAAATCGGCAATACTGTAGATTCCATACCCACAGAAAGTCCGCCAATGATGTTGGTGGCATGTCCTGTAGAAGACTGCTGGATAATGCTGTTCACTGGACGTTTGCCCATTGCAGTGTAGTACTCGGTAATTATAGACATCAATGCTCCCACAACCAAACCAACAACAATGGCAAGGAACACATCCAAAGAAGTAAACTCAAAACCGCGAATAGCCAGTTTTTCCGGCAAAAGACCAGTTACAAGGAAATAAGAAGCCACAGCAGTAAGAATGATAGAAAGCCAGTTACCTCTGTTCAGTGCACCCTGTACGTTTCCTTTATCATTTTTGATTCGAACAAACAAAGTTCCGACAATCGAGAAGATCAATCCCATACCAGCAATCAGCATTGGCAACAAAACCGGAGCGATACCGCCCACCTGATCTACAGACTTGATCTCCTGTCCAAGAACCATAGTAGCAAGAATAGTAGCCACGTAAGAACCGAACAAGTCAGCTCCCATACCAGCAACGTCACCTACGTTGTCTCCCACGTTATCTGCAATTGTTGCAGGGTTACGCACGTCATCTTCAGGAATTCCAGCTTCCACCTTACCTACAAGGTCAGCTCCCACGTCAGCCGCTTTAGTATAAATACCGCCGCCAACACGCGCAAACAGGGCAATAGACTCAGCTCCCAGCGAGAATCCGGCAAGGATTTCGATAGCAGTTTCCATTTCGATTCCATTCACTCCAGCTCCTACGCTTACCACATACCAGTTGTAGGTAAGAATGAAAAGCGAACCAAGTCCCATAACCGCCAAACCGGCTACGCCAAGTCCCATCACTGTACCGCCTGTGAAAGACACATTAAGCGCATGGCGAAGCGACGTACGAGCGGCCTCAGTCGTTCTAACATTTGCCTTAGTGGCAATTCTCATCCCGATCCATCCGGCTACAGCCGAAAGGGTAGCTCCCAGCACAAACGACAGGGCAATAACAGGGCTTGAATTTTCTACCAGTGTACCTGAATATCCCAAAAGGATCGCACAAATAACGGCAAAGTAAGCCATTACCTTCCACTCGGCTTTCAAGAAAGCCATCGCTCCATTAGCAATGTGCCCGGACAATTCCTTCATCGTCTCGTTGCCCGTTGGCTGTTTGTCTACCCATGATGCTTTAAGCAACATGTACAAAAAGCCAACACCTCCTAGCGCAGGCACTATGTAAATCATATTGTTCATACAAAAAATATTAGTTTAGTTTTAAATTCATTATTATATGTTGTAAAGTAAAGTCTTTCCCCAGCCCAAAAGAGCTATAATGTTAGGCATTAATGAAGAACCAAGCAAGAATAAGATTTAAAAATGTTGGATGTCCTGTGTTAAAATGACGGGGACTAAACAAAATGATGAAATGTGTCAGAAACCGTCATTTAACTACGAAAAAAACTCTCAGTTACCCATTTGAGCCGATATATGTTCAGTAGAATTGAACGTCAGCACGTTCGCTTTCAGCTCCTCGCCTTGCTCGATTTCCAGTATAGTAAGTCCGGTATTCTCCGAGCCCCACTGACTCATCTCCGACAGATCCACACACTGCAGCCAACAAAGAAGAATTCTGATGGCTCGACTGTGCATGCATAACAAAACCGTTGACTCAGGCCGCTTCATCAGATCCGCAAAAGCTTCTTTCTGCCTTTTCATTACATTCAGAGGTGTTTCCCCCTCTGGCGCGCTTTTCGCCAACTGTCCTTCATCCCAGTCTCCCATAAG
The DNA here is from genome assembly GCA_022360875.1 of Cytophagales bacterium. Classification (GTDB taxonomy): domain Bacteria; phylum Bacteroidota; class Bacteroidia; order Cytophagales; family Cyclobacteriaceae; genus JAKSBZ01. The sequence goes on from JAKSBZ010000023.1 coordinate 24,939, forward strand.
CTGCACGAACTCTTCCTGGAAGCTGCCGGCCATCGACTGACCTTCCCACAGTCCGTAATCCAGCTCGTCAAAGCCCTTTGACTGGAACACGGGATAGCCCTGGTCTATAAAACCTGAAATTGTCTGCCGGGTGCGCACAAGCCCCGAATGCGCGCACAATTCTACTTCAAGATGCTTATAATGCTCGTAAAATGCCTGAGCCTGCCTTCGCCCTTTTTCATTCAGCGGGGCATCAATTCTTCTGCCCTGCACTTTTCTTTGCTTATTGTAATCCGTTTCTCCGTGACGCAACAAATAGATTCTCTTCTTCATAGCCCTGGCATTAAAAAAAGCCCGAAAACAGGCTCTTATTTACTACGCCGCAAATCTATGGAACTTTTCACAATAAAACTTTAAAGACTTCGACTTTTCTGACCATATGTTTCCAAATCTATCAGACGAACATCCACGCGGCGGGCCCGCTCGGCCGACGAATCACTCTCTTCTCCGTACGCTCTGGCCTTAATCCTTCTTCTGACGATGCCGCTGTGATTAAAAATTTCCAGTACTTTAATCGCCCTTTTGTTTGACAGCTGCCTGTTCAGGGCAGCATCTCCCTCCGAAGAGGCATAACCGGATATTTCCACTCCCATCCCTTCATTCTGTTTCATTTTGTTAAGAAGGGCCCTGAGCTTACTGACATCCTCCGAAGCAATTTCCGAAGAGCCCTGAGCAAAGAAAATACTGACCATCTGTCCCAATGCCTCCTTCGGCACGCGCGGTAATTTTGACGCCAGCAGTGATGTGCGGGATTCTTCATCCACATACAATTTCGGAAGAGAAAACACTTCTTCCCCTTCGACCTCTCTGCGTATAAGCTTAGTCGTATCGCTTTCATCATAGTAGTAGCTTCGGGAGGCAATCTGGAGTTTCTGATCCGAATCATCGAACTGGACATTCTCAATCGGACTGGTCGAATACATCAATTCCAGCAGGTAATTATAAGCCACGGTATCCGATGACTTTACGATCAAATCCATCATATCATACAAATCCAGAGAATCACTCTTAATCAAACTGGCTTCGTAAGCTTTCATCATATTGGTTTTAACGTACTCCTCATGCGAGTCGTAAAACTTGTTTCGCACAGAAACTTCCTGCCCCACCTGTGTATCGAACTGGAAAATTGGATTCAGATGGATGCGCTGATAAAGCTGAAAAAAATACGTTTGATGAGGCACATTGATATTTACCGTATATGGCATATATCCCTCGGACTCGATCAGCATGTCGTAGTTCTTGCCAGGAGGAAGAATAATCAGATAGTCCCCGGTAGCTTTGCTCGGACTATAAACAAACTGCACAACCTTGTCCGTTTCATTGTCGATTACCTTAATCTGCGTAGGAACCGGCAAACTGTCTGTGCCTGCAAGAATCTTCCCCTTCACCATTGTCAGCGGGATGTTCGCCTCGCTTTCCGGCATTTTGAAATAATAGATATCCTGCTCGCCGTAACCGCCTTTGCGGTTGGAAGAAAAATAGGAGCGGCTGCCGTCGGCAGTCATGGAAAAATAACTTTCGTCGGCTGTAGTATTTATCGGATAGCCCAAATTGAAAGCCGGGCGCCATCTCCCCCTGATTTTAAGCGCTTTGAACACATCATAGCCTCCAATAGATTCTGTCCGGTTGGAAGTAAAAAACAACGTTTTACTGTCCGGATGAATGAACGGCGAATCCTCGTTGGCCTCTGAATTCACACTCGACCCCAAATTCACAGGCGTACTCCATTTCCCGTTGTGCTCTCTGGTAACTTTGTAAATATCTTTGCCTCCAAAACCTCCCGGCCGATCCGACGCAAAAAATATCGTGTTGCCGTCAGCCGTGAAAGACCCCGTTGTCGTGTGGTAGTTATTCGTTTTCAGCCCATCAATAATCTGCGGATCCGACCAACCGTCCTTTTCTTTTTCAATAATATACAAATTGCCGCCCCTGCCTTTGGCATTTTCAATATAAACCAACATTTTTTGACCGTCAGGACTCATCCCTGCTGTGCCGTAAGCTCCTTGCGCCCGTATCTTTATCGGTTTAGGCTCCTTCCACAACCCTTCGGAAGTTTTTTCAGTAATCATTATTCCCTCCGCTCTTCTTTCAGTTTTGGCGTGCTCCGGTTTATTGAATGTGTAAGCCAATACCGACTCGTCAGCAGACAGCACCGGATTGTATTCCGTATAAATGGAGTTCACAATATGGTCCAGCCTTTCAATTTTTATTTTCTTCGGATTCAAAATAATCTCTTCAGACACTCTGGCCTGAGCCAGCCGCTTCTTAATCTCCAAATACTCCAGCGGATCTTTTTCTTTGTCAATTAGTCCGAGATACTTGCCAAAATGCATAATAGCCAAAGGCACATCCTCGTTGGCCATAAAAAGCTCGCCCAAATACAGATGCACATCGCTCGGCACGTCGCCTTTCGAAAAACTGCTCAGCGAACTTTTTAAATATTTTATTCCTTTCACCTGCTGATCTACAGACTCCTTGTAAAAATAACACACGCCCATCGCATAGGCCGTCAGATAATCAGGCGCCTCCAGCGACTCTGCCTCCAAATAAAAACCCAGCGCCTGGCTGTATTTTCCCACCTTAAAAAAGCGGTCTGCCTTGTTGGTCAGCTCGGCGGCTTTCCGGTTCTGGGCAAACAAATTCGAAGAGAAAAAAAAGACAACGAGAAAAATTGCAACAAAAAAATGTCTCATCTTCAGCAAATTATTTCGGTAAAATATACTTCCCAGCAAATCTGTCCGCATCCAAATTGCAAAAGGACAAACTGCTCAAAAAAAATAAAACACAAAAAATACTTCAGTACAGTTTATTCAACGCCCGAATCCTTTGCAAAAGCGTCGGGTGAGAATAATGCAAAAACACATACAGAGGATGCGGCGTCAGATTGCCCAGATTATGCACGGTCAGCTTTTTCAGAGCACGCACCAAAGCCTTTCCGTCAAACGTTTCCGACGCCCAGGCGTCCGCTTCATATTCATTCTTTCGGCTCAGCATATTGAAGCCCACTGACAAAAGCATCTGCAAAGGTTCGAGCAAAATGCCAAAAGCAATAAGATTCAGCGGGACCGCCCAATTTCCAGCAAGACTGCCCATTGCAAGAGTCAGCTCCGCATTAAACACAAACAGCGAAAGCACGTAAAGCACCGCGCCCGTCTGAAGCACGGAAAGAATAAGCGAAAACACGATATGTTTCTTTTTATAATGCCCCACTTCATGAGCCAAAACCGCCACGAGCTCTTCATTTTCCAGTTTTTCCAGAAGCGTATCAAAAAGCACAATACGTTTCATTCTGCCGAATCCGGTAAAATACGCATTGGCTTTGGAAGATCTTTTGGAACCGTCCATTACAAAAATACCCTTCAGCGGAAAGCTGACCTTTTCGGAATAAGCCACAATCCTGCTCTTCAAGTCGCCTTCCTCCAAAGGCGAGAACTTATTGAACATCGGAGCAATCACCTGTACGTATAAAACCTGCATTACAAACATCACAAGCGAGATGCAGACCCAAAAAACCCACCAGAAACTGGAGCCCAGCGCAAAAACCAGCCACAAAAGCAAGGCAAGAATTCCACCGCCGAGAATACACGTGAGTAAATAGCCCTTAAGCTTGTCAGTCCAGAAAATCCGCTTCGTAGTCTTGTTGAAGCCGAATTTCTCTTCAAGCACAAATTGATGATAATAAGAAAAAGGCAATTGAAGAAAATCGTTAACAAGGAACAGCACACCAAAAAAAACCAGGGCCAGCACGATCTTCGACTGAAAATAAAGCGACAAGAAATCATACAATGCTCCCAGCCAGCCGGCTGCTATCACAAAAACCACCAGCATAAAACTGAAAACGGACTGAACCAAAGAGAAACGAAAATTCGCTTTTTGGTACGCTTTGCTTTTCTGATACTCTTCATCCGGGAAAACATCCGAAATTTCCCCAGGCAAGCTGCCCGGCGCATATTTTTGATTCAGAAAATCCAGTATTGCATTGAAGACAAAGCCAAAAAACAACACACCCAACAAGCCAAAAAAAATCAACTGTGCATCCATTCAATAATAAACTTTAGGTCTTAGAATTCAAATATAGTTAAATAAATGACTCCCTTCCAACCAAAAGAAGCTAATAGCAAGCAAAACAGTGCATCTGTCAGAACTGCGGGCAAGGTACCCGCCGCATGTGATAAGGCGCTTTCCGCTTATTCTCCAAAGAAAAAACATACACAAGAGAAATCTCGTGTGCCCCGCCGGCCTTAACGCTCAGCTTAGAAACCGTATAGTCAAAACTGTACCCGATATTCAGACCGTTCAGTGTAAAACCCGTCAGCAAAACAATGGACTCGTGATTGCTCTTGCCTTCCACATTACCCAGAGGAAGCCCCCGGTACCAAAGCCCGACCTGCAGCGGACTTATTGTAAAGTAAGAACCAACCTCCAGCTGGGAAAAGCCGCCCTGCTGCTTATAGAGCATTACCGGAATCACCGCATATTCTCGCTGCAAATGCTTTTTCCGTTTTTTGAAAGAATATTTATATCCGAAAGTAAGCACATGCTTTACAGACAGCGCATGGTTTCCTCCCAGCGAAGACGACGTATTGGGCCTTGTAAGGTGAGACGCGCTGTATCCCAGCCAAAAATTTTTGTAATAAGAAACCATTCCGAAACCAAGATCCAGATAGTCCCTGTTTTCAGCAGAGAGCCCGCTCGGAGGATTGCTGATCGTCCCGCTGTTTGGGTCGATCATACTTCCGAAAACCAACTGAGAGAAATCCAGATTCTGCCTGACGTAACCTAGCTGGATACCGGGAGTTACGGCCAAAAATTCGGAAAAAAACACCTTGTACGAATACGACCCGTAAACAGCCGTTTGCCGGAATTCGCCGAGTTCCACTTTGTCAGAATATCCCATCAGCCCCACCCCGCTTTTAAAACGCTCCGAATAATGGTCCATGAAAAAAGAGGCTGTCGTAAAATTTGCCTCTATCGAAGGCCACTGGTTTCTGTAATTCACTCCCACGCGAGTCTGGCCCGAAGCCCCCGTAAAACCCGGATTCGTATACAACGGCGCGGCAAAAAACTGCGAAAACTGAGGATCCTGCGCTTCCGCCAGAAGCGGAGCCAAACACAGCAGAACTATTACAAAGCGGTAACATGACTTTCGCATAATAAAAACATAACTGATTTCAACACTTGTTCTTCATTCAACCCGCTGCTGCCCGACCTAATCCACCAGCTCCTTCAAAGTTTAACTAAACAGGTTTCAAAAAAATTGCCTAAACGCTTTACTCAAATTTTAAAAGAATAAATATTCATATTCTATGATTTTTATCTTAAAAATTGCTTATACTAAATGTGAATATTCTTATCGTTACAATTAAACAGATCACTGCAGCAAATCCCAAAAAAGTCTCTAAATTTTGAAATATATTTATTTAAAAAATATTTTAAATAATAATTTATGTAAATACTCTTGCTTGAATATAACATAAAAAAATAACTATATTAACGGAAAGTGTCTTTGGCAAAAACGAAACGTATGAAAACTTCACTTCTTAGGGACATTTTTTTAAGCTTCGTCATTTTTTTCTGCATGACGCCGCCAGCTGATGCCCAAAAAAGAAAATCCCAGTGGTTTTTCGGATCAGAGCACCTAAGCTTCGGACTGCAAGGCAACGATTGGAGAGACACGCTTTACCACTCGCCTGTCGGCCTCTCTCCCGCTTACAGCCCGGCTGTTGCCTTACACCCCTTCACCGGCGAGCTGCTGTTTATCACCGACGGAATAAGCGTTTACAACCGCGCGCTTGAGCTCATGGAAAACGGCTCGCTGCCGCAACCTGCCCAGTCAAAAGCCAAAGCACTAGCACTGTCCCCGATTCCGTCATCGCTTTACCAGCAATTCCTGCTTTTTGTAAACCGGGATCAGGAAATCGTTTCGTATACTATCGACATGCAACATGCTGGCGATGGCACTGAGCTCGTTCCATACGGCCGCGTTTCCGAAGAGGCGCAGTCTGTTGCTCCCTCTTCCGCGCTTTTCGTAAAAACAATTTCTTTCGGCGAAAACCATTTCCTGCTCAGCCAGCATGCTGTTACCCAGGCGCTGGAAGTCCGAAGAATCAACGCGCAGGGAAGCACTGATTTTGTGGACAGCCTCAACATTGATTACCTCATCAGCGATCTCGCATTCAACCCCGACAACGGGCTGCTTGCCGCTGTTCCCAACCGCACTGCCAATTTCGGGCTGTTTTCCTTCGACGGAACAGAACTCAGCAGGCATGTCATTCCCGAAATACCAGAAAGCGCCAGTCTCCGGGGCGTCAAACAGCTTCGCTGGATAGCCAACGACTCGCTGATAGCCGAAGGCAGGAACAACCTTTTTGTCATCAGTATCGACAATTCCAGCCAGCCTGAGCCTCTGCACCTGAGCAACCATCCCATCGAGCGCTCACTGGACATACAACTTGGCCCCGACAAGAAACTGTACCATCTTTATCAGGAAGCATCGGGCACAAGACATATAGCCCGTATTGATCTCGATGAATATATGGAGTCCGGAGGCACACCGAACATCGACTACGCCGTGTTTCAAGCCGAAACCGAAACCAGTCTCTTTCCCAATTTTTTACCGTCTCCGGCACTGAACCCGGAAGGCTTCACATTCGAAATCAAAATTCCGGAAAATTCCTGCACATACAACACCATTCCTCTGTACACGATTATTCAGTACAACGAGAGAACTGTTCTTCCCGATTCCATACGCTGGTTCATCAACAGCGAACCCCGCAGCGGGCTGCATCCCTTGGTAGAGGTAGAAGAAGAACTTGAAGCCGAAGCAGTTGCCTTCTTTGACAACCTGGCTATTCCCTCGCGGCTATTGCAGCGTCCCAGCCAAAACCCGCTGGGAGAAATTATCATCGAAAACCCGCTGCTGCCCAACGAGCACCTCAGCGACACGACAATCTGCCCGGGCATTGTTTTGGATCTTCCCGTGAAAATCAAACCGCAGGAAGACGGCAATTCCGGCGGACAGGGAGGCGGGCAAGGCGGCAACTCTTCTGCGCAGCCCCCTAACGGGAAGCCTGTCATCTGGTCTACTTCCGAAACATCGGACAACATACTGATAGGCTGGAATACTGGCGATCCTTCGGAAAATCACTCGGGCGAGTATTTTGTGGTCGTATATGATGACACCGGTTCGGGATGTTACCGCAAATCAGAAAACCTGAATGTGACAATCTACGCCCAGAGCGCGCTGCAGACCGCCGCCCCGGCAGCGGACCAAATGATCGTCGGAAAATGGTACTTCGGCGACAGAGCCGCCTACAATTTTAACAACTTGCCTCCGGAAACACCCGGCCCGCTAAACAACAACCAACTCAACACCCCCGCGGGCGTGGAAACTGTCTTCAACGACGAAGGCAACCTGCTGTTTCACACCAACGGCGATGAAATATGGGCCCGCCACAGAACGGTAGCTGACTCCTACCCAGACTCAATCATGCGGGTTGCCGCACAGATCGGAGGCGATCCGGAATCTTCCGTGGCAGTTAAGGCAGTGCCGCTGCAAAGAAATTCGAACTTTTACTATGTTTTCACAACACAAAAAGCCTCCGACCGCGAAGCCATGGACCTGCGGTATTCTATCGTCAATGTTTTCAGCCCCAATTTGGCAGACCTGAGCTTCCGCATCGACACCTTAATAAGCAACGTGCCGATTTACAGCTGCAGCTCCGAAAGAATCCTTACCAATTCATCAGGACTCACGTCTCGCGGCATATTCAATAAAATGGCTTTCAACAATCAGTTTGCCTTTTTCACTGCCGATGACGACGGCCTGCATTTCCCAGTTTTCAGCCTTGCCGGGCCTTACTTTTTGGCTTCTCAGCAAAACGCGCTGAAAGGCGAACTCGCCGAAATTTCGGGCGGCGCACAAGGCAATCGGCTCTTTATGCCTTACAATGACGCAAGAACTCCTGACGACCCGCAAGAAAATAGAATTTTAGTATTATCCGAAGACTCAACAAGCTTCAGAGAAGTGGAAAACTTGCTTATTCCGAATTCAGAGGGAATGACTCCCTACGGCGCCGAAGGCGGACAAAGCGCGCTGTTTGTCAGCCTCAACGGACCCGGCAGACACGAAATACACGCCTACGACATGCTCGACTCGCTCTTTGCCTCTCCATTGTCCTCTTCCTTCGAGCTAGGCGACATCTCCACAGCCCCTGACAACCAGATTTATGCCGCCGAAGCTGGTCAAGCTGTTCTGCAAAACCTGCTTCTTAATCCGCAAAACGAAGTCGTGTATAATTCCACGCCAATAGACTTAGCCGGCAACCCCAGCACACTCGGTTTGCCGTCCTTTACCACGACTCCGCAGGGCGACGGATCCGATGCCTCGGTTAGCGCAACCGCCGAGAGGTTCTGTCTGGGAGACACGACCTATTTCAGAGGAAACCTCCGAACAAAAATCGACGATTATATCTGGGATTTTGGAACCAGCAACACTAATTTCACTCAGCTTCCCTACAATGAAAACAAGCCCTTCGCCATGGACAGCGTCAACAGGGAAGATCCAAACAACTCATTCGTCCTGTCGAAAGGACAATACCAGTCGGCAGGCCTTTACCCGGCGAAAATTTATATGTACCGGTGCGTAAAAACTGACCTGGACACCGCCCAAAATCCTATTGTTCCCCAAAGAATAGACGAGCTGCCGGCCGCATTTCCCGATTCGCTACTCTTTGACGTTGTAGACGTGCAACCCAACCCAATAGGAATTTACGAAATTGCTCCGTTCAATTTCCAGATCACCGAAGGAAGCGACTTTGTGAACGCCTCCGGCGGCACATTCTTCAGCTGCGGCCATCCGTTTACTGTTCAAGCCTTTGAAGAATCCGATCTGGCACAGGTAGACCAGATACAGTGGATAAACGAACAAACCGGCACGGCATTCAATGACGACAACGACTACCGTTTCGAATTGCCTATTGAGAGAATGATGTTCCGGGTTGAAGCCCAGCTGGAGGCCTGCAGAGCCGACACGATACTTGGCGTCAACGACCTTAAAGTCGAAATCGGAATTCCCGACGATCTCCATTTCTGCCAGGATGAAGAAGGGTTTATTAAAGTGGATGTGGACACTTCCATCTACAATATACAGTGGTACAGAGAAGACGAACTTATGGCTGGAGAAAACAGCACGCTGCTGCCTATAAACACATCGGAGGCCGACTCAGCGAATTTCTCAATTCTGGCCTCGTATATCGAAGAAGATTTCTGTGTTTCCGGCGACACTGTTCTGGTAGCCGTCACGGAAAACCCCGAGCCTGTAATCACCGACAACAGCGAATTCACCACCTGCTTCAACGAGCTGCAAAGCCCGGAAATCCTCAATGTCGGCAGTTTTTCGGCTTATGAGTGGCTTCACCACGGAAGCAGCATATACAACACCGAGGAGCTCAGCATATCGGACAGCTCACAGGTGGGAAGTTATACGGTAACCGTTACCGATTCGCTCGGCTGCAGAGGCCAGAAAGATTTCTCCGTCGCCGACCTGTGCGAGCCAATTATCGTCATGCCCAATGCATTCCACCCGGACAGGGAAATCAACAAGAAATTCCGGATCGGATTCGACAAAAACATTGACGAAAACACCTTTGCAATCTACATATACAACCGCTGGGGAGAACTCATTTTCCACAGTTCAGACTACGAAAGCTTCCGCCCCAATGTCGGCGACACGGAATTCACCCAGGGGGGCTGGGACGGAACCGACAAAAACGGCAACGTCGTTCCGAAAGGAGCTTATCCGTACGTCATCACTTACCGAATCAAACAGGTGAATTCCTCCGAGGAAATCCGCCAGCGCGGAACCGTATTCGTAATTCGGTAGCATTATTCCTGTTTGACCACAGCAAGAATGTACCAATAGGCGCCTGTTGCCTAAGGCTAGCTATGAGCACCTTGAATTCAAGCTTATCGAAAACACCTATGTCTTGCCGAAACATCAAGCAAATTGGCTTTTCGGATATTCGTCGTCCTTTTCAACGAACTCAAACAGTCTCACTCTTTTACAAAAATTCACACTCATCTTCCTTGAAAAGATAAAACCCAAGCAATTTCGCAAACTTTTTGCCTTTCATTCAACTTGCAACCGCTCTATTAAGTAGGAGTGTTTGAGATTTCCTGTTTAAATGCTAGATTCAGCTTTATTTTCAATCAAACTATGACCATGAAAAAATTAATTTTTAGCCTGGCAATTGCCGGACTCTTTGCCGGCGCATGCCAAAACAAAAAAAGCCGCAAGGAACAACAGCAATCCAATTCGGAAAAAAGCCTGACAACTCCTTCGGCCAATTCATCCTTTTTCTACACCTACGACAACAGCCAGACATCCGTAGAGTGGACGGCTTTCAAAACCACCGCCAAAACCGCTGTAGGCGGAAAATTCAACACTTTTACTGTAACCGGCACCAAGCGCTCCATAGACCCTAAAAAGGTAATCGAAAACCTTTCTTTCCGCATAAATACAGCCTCTGTCAATACCAAAATGAAAGAACGCGACGTCAAAATTGTAAGCTATTTTTTCAAAAAAATGGTTAACACGGAATTCATTTCCGGAAGTGTAAAATCGTTAGGGAAAAAAGGCAAAGGCATGCTGTCGCTGACCATGAACAACGTAACAAAGGACCTGCCGATAGACTTTAGAATATCTGGCGACACCGTCCGTTTTTCCGGGACAATCAATCTAGGGAAATGGAACGGAAGCCAGGCAGTCAAGTCGCTGAATAAAAACTGCTATGTGCTGCACACGGGAAAAGACGGAATCTCCAAATTATGGCCGGAAGTTGCTTTCAAAGTCAGCACTTTGCTCAAGAAAACTGAAAAAAAATAACGCATCGCCTTTCGGTCTGCACCACCGGAAACACTGCCAATATTCTTGAAAAAAGAAAGCGAAACAGGTCCCGTCTCAGCGGCCTGATTCACAATAAAAAAACGGCTTCCCAATCTGAAAAGCCGTTAAACAAAAAAGTCTCGGGCTTTAAGCTCAAGACTTTTTTGTTTGTTTTATATACAATTATTAAGAAAGAGCAAAATATCCCAGCACCTGAGCGCAAATGATCAAAATCACCATTGCAAATGGATACACCGTAGCGTAGGCAATAGAAGGCGCGTTGCTTTCAGTCATCGGATCAATAGCACTAAGTCCCGGCGTACTTGTCATACCTCCAGTCAAGGCACCAAGAAGCGACAGAAAGTTCACCTTTAACACATACCTCCCAAAAACAACTGAAGCAATCATAGGAATACAGGTAGTAAAGAACCCAACCAAAAACAGGTTCAGTCCCTGCGACTGTATAGTTTCAACCAAACTGGTACCGGCTGATGTTCCCACTGCAGCCAAAAACAGCAACAATCCCAGCTGACGCAGCATGCTGTTTGCCGGACCGGACACGTTCCAAATAATCGGGCCTGTCTTGCCAATACGCGAGAGCATCAAAGAAACCAACAAAACACCACCCGTCAAACCAAGCTTGAACGAAGAGCCAAACACCGGAATAGCGATTTTTCCAATAAGAACTCCCAAAACCAGAGTCGCGGCAATCGGCAAAAAGTCAGCCTCAGCCAACTTGCGAGTAGAATTGCCCAGCAAATCCGTTACTCCCTGACGGTTGTGCACACCGCTTACCACCATGATTTTATCGCCGAAACGAAGACGCGAATCCATGTCTGGTGTAATATCAATTCCCGCACGGCGGATTCTTGTAACTGTTGCGTTGTAGTTGTTGCTCAGCGCCAGCTCACGCAAACTCTTGTTCACCACCTTGCGGTTTGAGACCAACACCCAATCAACGATGAATTCTTTGCTCAGCGGCAGTTTCTTTTCTGTCACGTCGCCGATCAGATGACGCATTTTCTCCAGAGCCTCTTCCGTTCCCACAGCTCTGACCAAATCGCCGCTTTCAAGCACGGTTTTTCCTTCTGCCATAAAAGCATTTTTTCCTTCTTTCATGACTCTGGAAATATTGGCTCCAGTCATAGTTGCCACTCCGAGTTTTCGAATTGACTTTCCTACAATATTATCGTTAGTTACAACAAAATTACGGGCTTTAAGCTGAGGAAAGCTTGACTGAGCTTCTTTTTTATAATCATTCTCTTCTTTTTCGATACTGATTTTAAACAGTTTCGGAGCCAAACGGACAAACAAAATAACCCCGATAACCCCAAACGGATAGGCAATACCGTACCCGATAGAAGCTTCAGGAGCTCCCTTGGTTGCCTCAATCGCCGCCGCAAGTCCAGGTGTAGAAGTTAATGCACCGGTCAAAATTCCTGCAGCATATTTCAAATCCACATCCAGCAGCCAAGAAGCTATAAAAGCTGTAATCGCTCCGGACACTACAATCACTCCCGATACCATAATCAGCTTGCTTCCCTGCGAACGAAAAGATTCAAAGAACCCGGGACCAGCTTGTATCCCAATCGTGAAAATAAAAAGCAGAAGTCCGATCGTCTTAAATATCGGAGAAATTGTAAAACCATAATGGCCGAAAAGCAAAGCCACAAAGATAACTGCCGAAGCGTCAAGGGATATTCCTTTGATTTCGATTTTACCAATCAGGATCCCGAGCGCAATGATCAGGAACACAGTAAAGTACTCTAAATTTAATAATTCCAACATCCTTGTTATTTATTAAGCGTCATTTGCACAACCCAGTAATCTCTGAATTGTCCGATGGGCGTGAATTAAAATACTGCCTTAATAAATGTCAAACGAAAGATAAGCTGGATCATAAAAAATTCAACATTAATCCGAAATCATGGGATAGCTCATAATTTTTATCATAAAAAAAGAGAGGTCGAAAAAAAATCGAACTACAGACGCAGTACCAAACCTCATAAACAACCAGCGCTTTTAATTGGACTCCGGCATGATCATCCAGAGAATAACATATGCGATTATTCCTCCGATACCGAAACTAAAAATCGTAAGCAGAAGATACAGTATGCGAACCAACGTAATGTCCCAGCCCAAAAATTCAGCTATTCCAGCACATATACCGGCTATCACTTTCGAATTTCGATTTCTCTTAAGTTTTCTCATTTGATTTAGAAAATTTTTAATGATAAAAAAAT
>JAKSBZ010000091.1 GCA_022360875.1 Cytophagales bacterium
TAATTTGATGGACTATACTGTCCAACAAAAAACGAATCTACTCAAATACCAATGGGATCACATCCACGATCCCGTAGCGATGATTGGATGGTTGCAGGATAATGAGGACGCGGCGAATATCTTTAACTGTACTTGGGATAAACTATTGGAGTACATGAGCTTCACCCAAACTCCTATTGAAAAAGAATTGGAAGCTAAGAAAGGAATGTTCGATAAAGTTTATGAGAATTACGAAGAGTATAAACAAAAGATAAAAGAGAATGCAGAAGGCGGATTCAAAGAGAAGGAAATAGAGAAGATAAATGATTGGATAATAAGAGGAGAATCAGCAAAAACTAAAAAGAAATATAAGAAGACTATGTCTTTGCATAATGTGGTTTTGGAAAAAATTATTCAGTCAAAGGAAGATTCTATTTACTACAATGTATGGGAAAAGGGGGTTCTTTTGGGAGAATTGGAAAAGGAGGGGATCAACTACCCTATGGCGATATATTCCATGCAAGAGAAATTCTACATCAAAAAGTTAGAGCATACCGATTACTGCGACTTGATCCGAGACGAAACCCTCAATAAAATCATCAAGGTATCTGACTTCGGAGATTATCTGTTACTAACCTTTTTGGAAGGAGACGACATACGAATGGTTGTCCAATTGATGAGCAATGATGACGAGAAAATGGAAAAAATTCTAAAGCTTTTTGGCGTGCTGAAAGATGAAGAGCCTTTTGAATTAGAGGAGAGTGAAAGTGAAGCTGTAGCAAGTGCAACAGTTCCTGTTTCTGAAAAGGTACTAACTGATGTATTTAGTGGTCTGAGTACTGAAAAAGCTAAGGAAATATCGGATGCGATTAATAAATACTCAGACAAGTATGAAATAGATACTCCTGAAAAAATGGCACATTTTATTGGGCAGATAGGGGTTGAAAGCGGAGGTTTAACAGCGTTAAAAGAAAAGCATACTTATAGTCCTAGAAGGATTGTTGAAATTTTCCCTTATGCCAATAGAGGACATTTTTATGAACAAGCTGTATTTAACGAAACTACAAAAACTTACAGTTATGAGGCAGTAAACTTTGATATAAATAACTGCGAGGGTACGCATGCTAATAAAGGAAATGCTGATTTTGATTATTCTAATGCAACGCAAATAGTTAATGCTTATGCTGATACATTAGCGGAAGTACCTAATGAAGATTATAAAGTTTTTGCAAATAGAGATGATGTCTATTGGGATAAAGGGGATCACAATTTAAGAGAAAAAACACCTTCCTCTTCTTATAATGAAGGGAAAATAAGAATTAAATCTGAGTATATAAATTCAGAAACAATGTTTGATGTGGCATATGCTTGTAAAAATGGGAATGGAAGTATTGCTTCTCAAGATGGCTCTAGGTACAAAGGAGTGGGGTACATTCATTTAACGGGGAAAGATAATTATTCCATTGTGTACAATAAGTGGAAGAGTGACAACTTAGCAGAGAGAAAAGATATCACTATTGAAAGTTTTATTGAAAGCATGAAAACTGATATTGATGTTGCAATGGAGGCTGCTATGATCTATTGGGACAATAATAATTTGAATAATTTGATTACAACAACGGATGACTCAGAAGGAACAGTATTTAGGAATAATGTAAGAAAGATTGGGGGGAAAGTTAATACAGGTGACGTAGACGCAACAGAAGCTGAAATAGGATCATTTTCGGGGAGATTAGAAAAAAGCCAATTAATATACAATGAGTTATGAGATTTTTAACAACTTTAATTTTTGCACTATATTTTTTGCCTGCTATAGGGCAAGAAAATGGATGTTGTACATATAGCAAAAGGCAATTAATAGGAATATGGCATGGAGTCAGGATGACTGAAGAGCCATTTGCAAATGTGTCTAGTAAGTATTATATATTTACAAAGAATGCCCTTATTAGATTCTATCTGAATAATGATGTATTTTACAAAAGAAAGTATGGGTTTACAAAAGAGAAACAGTGGCATTCAATTCAAAATGAAGATGTTTTACTAGATGAAGGGAAATTTTATGTGGAGTACAATACTGAAAATAAATATGTATCCACTCCGCATAGTTTTGAATTGGATTCTGTAGGGATGGAAGCGTTCAATGTATATTATGAAAAGTTACATGATGTACCTTATGCTGTTTTGGAAAGGATGGTGTCCCAATCTAAAAAAGACAGTCACGACTATATCAGAGAATTTTTGAATAAAGACATACGAGAAGTAATCTCCGAGAAAGCTTTAGTTTATGATCAAGGGTATAATAAGACAGAATTTCATTTGGAAAAAGGGGATTTAATAGAAGTTTTATTGATAAGAGATGATTATGTTCACTTTAAGAATGCTAAAAGTAGCCAACAAGGTTTTATTAAGTATTCAGAGATCAATAAGAAAGCTCCTATAGCTAGTTTCGATTGTTCCAAGGCAAGAACAACAATAGAAAAAGCGATATGTAGTAGTCCTGAGCTTTCTAGTCTTGATTTGAAATTGAATCAGGTATATAAAAGGGTGAAAAAGTTGAAGGGAAATACCGTTCGTGACAATCAGGTAAAATGGATAAAAAGAAGAAACCAACTACATGAACCAAACTTAGTAGACAAGCTAATTGATATTTACAAAGAGAGGATAAATGAGTTGGAAAAGCATTAGAGAAATAAATATTTTTCACATAAAAAAGCACGGAAAACCGTGCTTTTTTATGCTCTTTTACTCAATATTAGAAATTGCCTCCTTAGTCCGATTATAGAGCGTCTCACTAATCTGACATTCCTCTTTCAGCATCTTTTTTACATAGCCTATTGGGTTCTTCAAGTTTGGTTTTTCGGAGAATTGCCTAGCCTTTACGGGCGCATTATTCGGAAGGCACATAATGACCGTAATTTCATTTTCAGCAAAGCCGGATTTCCGCAAAGCCTTGACTCCGCTTTCGTAAACATTCCGACCAATTTTTTCTCTATTTAGCTTTTCGCGAATAGAATTTATATGATTGAGTCCTGTGTAAGGTGTTTTAGAGTCCTCTGAGGGGTTTAAAATAATTACTTGATGTTCCGTGTTATTTTTTGAATTCGGTTGCTTAGGGGTGAATTTGCCGCGTTTCTCGGATTTCCATGTGAACAGCAATTCCTTGACAGAGCGTCCCTTTTTGATTTTTTCAACAGCCAAGGCAGTGAAGTATTTTTTGGCGCCCTTGACTGCGGGATTAATGACTCTTTTTGTTAGGTTATCCATTGCCTTGTACTTACCTTCTTCAATTCCCATTTGCCAACGGAAGTCCCCTATCTTAACCCTCCAAGACTTGTTTCGGCCATTGAGAGACTTGGCCTTCAGGATAGTGAAAAGCTTGTACTCGTAAGTTCCCGTATTCATGGCAATGGCATGGGATTCCTTGATTTGGGTGAAGTTCCTTTCCAGGCCAAGCAGCAATGGCTTGAAGGATTCGCTTAAAACCGCCTCCATCGTACGTTTTCCCTTGTCATGGATGATTTGCCCGAAGACGGGGATGTGCATGTCCTTGGTGTCAGACATCTTGAGTTTAAATTCCATGCTGCGCAACCTTGCGACAAAGGTATTCACTTCTTGCAAGCTATTTGTCTTCAACTCTTTCGTGAGATCAAATTCCAAATACTCAAACCCCTCATCATTCATTCTAATCTCCGCAAAAAGCTGAATCAATAGCGAATTCTGAGCGGGTGTTCCTGTCAAATTGCTTAGGATTACATCGTTGCTCATGGCTAGTGTTCGGTCTGTATTTTGCTCCATGAATCCAATTTAACAATACCAGTCCATAAAAAAAAATAAATGTACGGATATATGGACTAGTAAAGTACGGGTATTTGGACTAGTAAAGTACGTTTTACTGGACTAGTGATGTACGGATATATGGACTAGTAAAGTACGGGTATTAGCCTGTAAGTATTATGGTTTTCAGTGAGTTATAAAACCACAAACCATAAACCAAACCATAGAAACCAAGAGAAGGGTGAAAAATTAGTGTGGATAACTCAAAAAAATCTCATTTCTAAAAAACGGCCAACTTAAAAAAATACAATTCTGGAACGCATTGGGGGTCTTACCCCCAAACCCCCGCTTTCATCCAAGGGAAAGTGGCTATAGCGCTTCGCGCCATTTCAGCCACTTTCGGAAAAGCTTTTCGGTGAGGGCAGCGGTCGTTTCTCGTCGCTTCGCTCCTCGGCTCTTCCTTCATCAGGGGCTCCGCCCCCGATCCCCCCGTTTTTTGAATGGATTTTTGGATCGTGAAAGCAGAGACGGAAAAACAAAGAGATGTGTTTTAAATCGATTCTAAGCGACTTAAAACACAAAACGAGTATAGGTAAGGGTTTAGGGGTGATCGTCTGAAATTACCCTATTTCTGCGCTTTTTAAGGGGTGTTCTGTTTTTTCGTCAAGCTTGGATATTTCTTTTCAAGCCATTTTGCAGATTTTTCAGGCATTTTGGCGTGCAGGTGCCGAACGGCGGAGCGAAGCGCTCTTTGCTCCATTTCTCGGGTGATTTCCCGATTGACCTCCCTGATCCTCCCGTTCCGGTAGTCGCCGTAGGTATCGAAGAACAGAGCGCTTCCGACCAGAAGCATGGCCATGAACGCTGCGAAACGGTACAGAAAGCGCACCCCCATCTTTCGGTAGATCCCTTCTGCCTTCCGGAGCCTTGCGAGTTCCCGTTGGGCGCTTTCGATTTCGGCCGAAAGGTTTTCCAGCCTCTCGAGACCCCGCCGTTTTTTGAAGGCTTTTTGGCGACAATTTGCGGAGCAAAACTTGGCAGATTTTCTTAGATTGTTGATGGAAGCGCCACATTCGGAGCAAAAACGGTTAATCGTGTCTAGAAGCATTATAAAAGCGTTTTTTAACGGTAAAAAAGATTATTTAGAAACGGTAAGTGTGATTGAAAATGTAAAAATAATCACAAAAACGAATGGTTTACGGCGTTTTTTCAACCAATCCCGACCAGCAGAGCCTAAGAGCAAGCTGTGTTTTTGTGGCCACAAAACCGCTTCGCTACTCCGCTTGCCCCCGTTCGCAGGCTCACAAGGGGAAGTCCAGCAAGGCTGGACAGAAAACCGAACCAAAGTTAAGGATCGGTGTGTTCAAATTAATTTATGGACATATTAGTGATAGACATTTCCTTAATTAGATTTTTTGTAACTTGAGCCGATTTTTTTTCATCCAATACAAACAGGCTAGTCCAAGCCTATTTTTTATCATTCAACAGATGAATCGAAAGCATTTATTTTTTATACTGACAATCTGCCTATTGGCATTTTTTCCTTTTCAAAACAATGCTCAGGGGCAACAGTCTTCGGGGCCTTTTTTTGACTTAAGAGAGGATCGGCTTAGCGACAAAAAGATAAAAGGGATTGATGATATCCTTAATGGAATCATGGTTGATGGTGAGCCCATCCAAACTTATTTTGTTGTATATCCACCTTACATTCAAGCGCCTGGAGTAGAAATAAAACGAAAAGCATTAGCCATTGATGCTTCCGTGACAAACAGTCAAGCAATCGTAGCCATGAGCCTTTGGGGAGTATATGACTATCTCTCCGACAAAGTGCGCTATTCCTTAGAGATTGTAGCAAGCAAAAAAGCTGAGAGACTTATTGGAAAACGACTGGATGAGACAAACTATTCGGTCAACTCGAAGGTGTGGAGCACTGAAATGTTGGAAGCAGCCAAAGAAGCTCAAGTAACAGATAAGGATAAAGAGTTTCTACCTTTTCTTGCCCAACAGTTCAGCCAACGAATAGGAGGAACTCAACAAGAACCAGATTTCTTTATCGACTTCCACGAGCTTCAAGCCCAAGGCCGTTTGGATCGGTATAACCCGAAACAGCAAGCTTTATCCTCTGAGTATGAAAACCTGACAGCTAAAGATAAGACTGTCAAAATTCCATGGCTTGCGGTAGAATCAGGTGTTCTCTCTGAAGCAATTTTCGAATTACCAGATAAGGCTAAACCCTCTTTCGAGAAAAATATTTTTCTGAATTTGAACGGACAAGCAGTCTCACATGCGAAGGTGACTTCACAAGAGAAACAGTTTAAGTTTTCTGTTTCGGCAAGTGGAGATATGACGACCACTGAATTGAAAGCTCAATATGGAAGCTCAGTAGATAATGCCCCTTATACCGTTGGGCAACTGAATTTAGCTTCTTACAACGAAAAAAGCTTCACAGTGGTAATTGTACCCGCGGGTGGAGATTTGAAAAACATTACTCAAAGTCGGCTCAAAAAATATTTAGACGAAGTCTACGGGCAGGCCATTGTGAAATGGAAGGTGGAAATTGAATCTCCTCTTGGAGATAGAAGTTGGGACAGAAACGGCAACGGGAAGCTAGCGGATGAAGGAATGAGGTTATCCAACTATACTGATGAAATGAATGATTTGGTGGGCATTTATTCCAAAAGTAGAGAACTGGACAAAAAGAATAAATATTATCTGTTTGTGGTAGACAAGCCTGAGTCTCAAATGGGCAAACAAGGCTACATGCCAAGAAAGCGGCAGGTAGGCTTTATCTTTTCGGGCAATCACAGCAATCAAAATCAGCTTATGCACACCATTGCCCACGAATTGGGACATGGTACTTTTCGATTGGAACATACGTTCAAGGAATTTCCCAGCCTTACACAAGGAAGTACTGATAATTTGATGGACTATACTGTCCAACAAAAAACGAATCTACTCAAATACCAATGGGATCACATCCACGATCCCGTAGCGATGATTGGATGGTTGCAGGATAATGAGGACGCGGCGAATATCTTTAACTGTACTTGGGATAA
>JAKSBZ010000013.1 GCA_022360875.1 Cytophagales bacterium
CTTTTCTCCAAATTTCACCTATGTTACGAGACGAAGGCAAGATTTATTCTGGAACCACGATGTAAGCGCTTACGAAGCATTAATCGAAAACCTGGAGATTATTATGCTGGAATCCGGCTTGAACGACCGGGAAAACTGCAAAAGTCTGACTGAAAAAATCAGAGAACTGGCTGCAGACATCATGCATGTTAAACCCCGTCCGCACGAGCTGAGCAACCGAACCGAACTCATTCGAAAAAAAGCATCCTGGAGCCGGTCGCTGAAAGATTTACGCGAAGAACTCGGCCAGGCTATTTGCAAAATCTTAAGCGAAGAATGGAACTGCATCATTCAGTGGCCGGCGGAAATTACTGCGATAAAGAAACATTTAAAACGCGCCTCGGCACAGCCTGGATCACAGACAAAAACGCTGCTGCTTACACAGCTAATGCATATGCAGGAAAATCCGCTAATGCATAGGTATATTGACTGAACAAAGTTCCGGGCAGCCATGCAGGAAGGTTTCTTTCAATATTTTTTCAAAAAAATGTTTTATTAAAAAACAGCCCTGAGAAAGCATATCCCCCAAGGCTGTTTGAAAAAATCACATCATATTTTTTTACCTTACTATGTAATCCTTATATACCGAATCCAGCTCCACGCCCTGCATTTCCAAATACTGCAGACGATACAGATAAGCAGCGCCTTTCAGCAGTTCCAAACCGACTTCTCCGGCATAACGATTTTCCCAGTTTTCCAGGCGCGTGCCTCTCACCCATTGGTTGAAAGCGCCCATGGCCGGACCGCACCAAATCTGATAATCCAGCTCCCGGCCTTTCACGCCGCCGTTAGCCCAGGAAGAGGAAAGCCCCAGATACCAGCGGAACACCAAGGCCATCTTGCGCTTCGGGTTGTTGTTGGCGCGGGTAATCTGCTCCGGATCGCGCTCCTGAAAAAACTGCACGCATTTTTTCCAAATGCCGTTAAAGCTATCCTTTAACACTGTTTTCTCCATTACGCTTCGCTCCTTTTCAGGAATATCTTCCCAGCATTCGTATGCGGTGTACAAATCGTACATCTTCTGAGCGCGCAAAGGAAACAGCGAACCCTTTTTCAGGACCTGAAGCTTCACTCCCATTTCAAACATGTCCGAAGCCGGTGCCATCATAATGTCGGTCATTCCCGCCTGAGCAAGCACTTTTCTTACATGGTCGGAACTGCCCGACTCGCGGCACGCCTGATTGACCGAACCCGTCACTAAATAGGCCGCACCCATCATGTAGGCGCCCAGCGCGGATTCTGGAGTGGATATTCCACCGCCCGCTCCCACGCGAACGGCTTCCGAATAGTTCATTTCCGTCTGAATGCTGTTGCGCAAATTAATCACCGAAGGCAGCAGACAAACCAGCGGCCGGTTGTCGGTGTGTCCGCCAGAGTCGGCTTCCACAGTAATGTCGTCAGCCATCGGCACGCACTTGGCAAGCTCGGCCTGCTCGGCTGTCACCTTGCCCGAAGCGACCAATTCCGCCAGCATTTTTTCCGGAGCCGGACGCATGAACTTCTCCGCCACTTCAAGTCTGGAAACTTTTGCGATGATGCGGTTGCCGATATTCACTGAACCGTCAGCATTTTTACCCAGGCCCGCCGCGCGGTACTGCACCACGAAAGGCGTCAGATCCATAAAAGCAGAAGCTTCGATCACCTTCACGCCTCTGCGCAGAAACAATTCCGCCGCCTCTCTTTCCAAAGCCACTTCGTTGGGGCTGTGGATCAAGTTTACGGCATATGGACCATTCGGCAAAGCTGCTTGTATTTTGTCCAGGGCCACCTCGATCTTCTGAGGAATCAATCCGCCGGCACCGAAAGAGCACAGCATGCCTGCTTTTCCCATGGCAATCACCAGCTCTGCCGAAGAAATGCCGTTGGCCATGGCGCCTCCCATGTAGTTGTATTTCAGTCCGTAGGTTTTTCGGAAATTCGCATCGCCCAGCTGCTCCGGCAAATACGCCGGAAGCGTCGTCAGCAATTCCGCTTTTTGCAAATCCGCTGGATTATCCGTTCCCAAACGGTCTGCCAAAGCGATAGTCCCGCAGTCCCTGCGAACCACAAACGCCTGTTTGCCGGTTTCGCGCAGCAGATTAATGATATCGGTTTGCTCTTGCTTAACCGAAGCCGAAGAGCCAAACCATTTGGCCGAAGTGGCCGCTTGCTGCGAACGCACACCGTTATGTTTTATATTGTCGATTACCTGTGTCATTTTTATATTTTTATGCTTTCCAAAAGCAAAAACCCTTGGAAAGCAAAACATCCGTTAACCTATTACCAACGCTAAATCTGTCACTTCATATATGCGCAAGTCGCCTTTCCACAAATTTGCGTCGGCGACAATGCGCACTTTTCCGTCTTTTTTCTCGATGGACTTGATGTGCGCTTCGAGATTCATCATAGGATCTTCCTGCAGAATCTGTCCGCGGTATTTCCAAACCGTCTGATTTTCGCCTGCCTGCTGAAAACCTGCATTCGAAAGACCTTCTCCCAGACCTTGCTGCAGAGCAAATACCTGTATCGCCTGATGAATGGCCTCCACGCCCAGCGAGCCCGGCATAACCGAATCCTGATAGAAATGGCATGTGAAGAACCAGTCCTTGCGCTGAATAGCACGTGAGGCGTGAATATAGCCTTTTCCGTATTTACCGCCTTCTTTTACCACAGTAGCGGAATCCAGCAAGTTCAGCTGGTCGCCGGCCAAATGCAATTGCGGAGCATTCGGGTTGGTCGAACGGTACAGTTTCATTTTTCCGAAAAGCGAATCCAGTTTGAAGCTCATGCCTTTGGCTTCCGGATTCTCCGACAGCCAGTTCGGTTTGGCATGTCCCTGATCCAGCCCTGCCTGACTCGACAAATCCTCTTTCGAGAAGAAGCCGAAAGACGACTTGCCTTTGTAGAACAATTCGCCGTCCACGAAGAGTTCGTAAGTATAGCGCTGCACCACGGTTCCTCCCAAATTGGTGTGAGCTTCCAGACACGCTTTGTTCGTAATCGTCTTCCCTCTCAGGTCAACGCGCTTGATCATCTCGCCGTCTCCGTCCAAATTGCGGAAATACAAGTCCTTGTCCGGGAAGGCCAGAGTACTTCCCAAATAAGCGCCCAGGAATCCGCACGGCTGCAGGGCAATTTCCATCAGAATCGAATACGGCATTTCCGGATAGGCATTCTGCGCATAATACCAGGCATCTGCCGGCACATCGTATTCCGAAGTTATCACCGGCTTGTTGCTGAACTGATGTCTTTCGCCAGTTATCGAAAGCACGCGTGAAATCAGCTGCAGATCGGTGTTCGGCTGGCGCGAAAGGGTTCTTCCGTCATAGACTTTGTATTCGTCACCAAAGCAGCCGGAAACCGGGCCAAGAGCAAATTCGGTGATCTGGCTTTCGTTCAGCAGCACCGGATAATCCACCGGCTTCACGTAAATTCCGTTCACCATATTCTTCTGCTTCTTGATGTAAGTTTCATTCCCTTTTTCCTGAAGCTTCAAGCCTAGATTTTCGAAATGCACCGCAATCATGCCGTCATAAACAATCTCAAGATCGGCAACTACATACGGCTCCGGCGTCAATCCGATATCCTTCACGTCCATGCGGTAGATCAGCTTGCCTTCTTTTGCCGGTACTTCCTTGCGGCAGCGCACTTTCTGCGGCAAATCCAGGATCGGCTGATAGCGCGCATCCTTGGTAATTCGCTGCATGCCGAGCATCAGCATGAAGAAGCGCAGCAGCTGTCCTCCGCCTTCTGCCTGAAGCGAGCCGGCCAAAACTTCGTCATCGCGGAAGTGACAAGGGAAATACCAATCTTTCGGCATCAGATCTTTTTCCGCCTCGATGTAACCGATTTTCGACGAACCACCTTTCATATCCACTTTCGTGATCCGGTCCAGCATCAGAATGTCTTTCGGAGGCAGACGCAGCGAGTCGTTTTTGCCCATCGGATCGTAATCCTCATTGAAACAAGTGACAAAATCTCCCTGCGTCAGGGCAAGCAGTTCTTCTTTTGTAAATGATGTTTTATCGCAATGCAGCAAAGGCGTGAAATATTTCGTCGGACGATTGTTTCTTGCCTCCAGCTCTTCTTTTTTATAAACAACTCCCTGTCCTTCGGCCAATTCGGCATCGCTGAAGAAACCGGCACAGCCGTTATCCATTTTCAAGACCATTCGGTCCTCCACGAAGCACTCGTAACTAAAGAAAAACAACAAGTTCTTCCCGTTGCGCACGTAGTTATTGATCTTAATGTCATAGCGCAGCGTCTGCCCTTCAAACGGAAGGTCATCCAGGAAAGTCAGTGTACAGTCCAACAAGCGGTACACATACTCGCCCTTGTTTTCAAAGTCAATTCCCAGGTAAGAAATCAGCAGCAAATCGCACTGTCCAGACTCCACAGCCACGGCCCAAGGAATCTGTCCGTCAGTTGCAAACCACGAGCCTTTCGGAATATCGTACTCCGTTGTAATCGTCGAAGGCTTGAACTCTCCCGTTTTTGCTTGCAGCTCCGTCACGCGGCTTACCAGCAAGTACGGAGGCATCGGCAGCATCACTCGCCGCGAATAGGTGTCAATCACGGCGAAGTCCTCGCCGAATACATCGCTGATTTTTCCAGAAGCAAAAGTCAGCAAGTCCTGCTCGTCCCAAATCGCCTGTTCTTCCTTTGCTTTGATATAGTTCAGATCGTCGAAATCGTGAATCTTCAATCCGTTTTCACCAATTTCTTCAGCTGTTTTATACTCGTTCATAGGGGTTGAATTCCAAGAGGTTTCCGGTTCGGTTTGTATAGTATGTTGCGCAACTGGCTGAACCAAAGAACTTCCGCCCGCATAGGTTTCCTCAAGCGTCAGGGCAGGTTTTTCTTCTTCTGTCAGGGCAAATTGCTTTTTGTTTTCTTCTGTAAACAAATGCTGAAATGCTTTTCCGCCTGTGCGGAGCGTGATGTTCAGCTGGCGCTTCTTGCGCTTTTCTTTTTCGGAAGTTGATTCGTAAAACGCACTGATGTCCGCATCCACGCCGTGTCCCAGCAGCATCGCCGTAGTTGCGCACAGATTTCTCAATGTGCTTGCGCCTTTCCTGTCGGTCGGAATACAAACATGTTCTTCATTTTTTAGAATATCTCCCACCCAGCGGCAAAGCGTAGCATTTGCTCCAGCTTCAAGAAAAATCTGATTGCCGTCCGAATAAATCTGGCGCACCAGTTTCGGAAGGTTCACTTCCCGGCAACACACTTCCTTGGCATTTTCGGCCAGAATTCTTCTCTCCAGCTCCAAAGGCTTCGCAGTCACTCCGGAATAGAATTTCAGAGGAGGCTTGCTTTCAATCGGCAAGTCGTGCATCTCGATAAGCTCGTCCGAAATATTTCTGCAGAAGTCATGATGCACCACATTGTTGTTGCGAATCTCGATCGCCTGCAAGCTATGCTCTTTTTCAATGCGGTCCAGATCGTTTCTATTTCCAGAAAGAACGATTTCCGTGTCCAGATTCACGAACGACAGATAAACGTTTTTCTCTTTCGGCTCGATTTCCTTCCGGAACCAATCTTCCAAAGTAGCATAACCGGGGATTCCTTTCGGCAAGTTGATCAAACGGCTCGTCCAAAGCCGGCGCGCTTCTTTCGGCTTCACGCCCCAGTGCTCGGCAAGCAGAGTCAGACGACCGCCCACCTTTTCCTGAAACACCGGCGAATGGATGAATTTTTCATCGATATAATGCGCGTCCCAAATATTCTGGCCGTACAGCATCGCACTGGTTTCTCCCATGCTGTAGCCGAACGCGCTGTCGCCCTGCACCTTCAGCTGCTCCTGGAACACATTGGTAAGCATAGCGGCATAGGAACATCCGGCCGACATCATCGGCAGCGCAAGCGAACGCAAGCGCCTCGCCTGTGCCTTTTTCTCGTCTTCGTTCAGTTTGCGGAGCGTTCTCGGATAGAGTTCTGCTCCGAAAATCGCCGTGGAAAGATGGTTGACTCTGTTTTTCAAAAAGTCATACAGGTGCGGGAACGCCTGGAACAGCGCCGATCCAATTCCCGGATAGGCACTTCCCGCTCCCGGATACATCCAGGTGATTTTTCCTGACTTTCCTAAAGGCGCTGGCGTGAAATAGCTTCCGCCCGGAGTCTGAAGCGGCTTTTGGGAATTTAAAGCGAAAGGCAATCCTTTTTTATAAAAAGCAATTTCTCTCAGCAGCTCTTTCTTGCTTCCGGCAATCAGCGTGAGCACTGCTTGCTTGTTTTTATTTAAAACAAAAGACTCGCAGTATACATCAGAAAGATTTCTAAAATCCGCTTTAGGAATTTCTTTTTCAATTTTTTCTAAAAGAACAGACAATTCCTCATGTGAAGAAGCCGCAACCGGGAACAGCCTTTCGCCGCCCTTTCTGAGGTATGCGCCTTTTTCGTTGGCCGGGTGCGTACCTTCCGACAACAACACGTGCACGCAGGTTCCGTCGCTGGCTATGCTGTTGATTCCCGCGCGCAAAGTATCCTGCATCAGCTCCGGAAGCCAAGGCGTTGATTCATCAGGCACGTAAAACCCCGAAGCTTCCAGCTGCTCAGCCTGTTTCGGCGCCTCCCACTGCGGAACGCCAGGAATAAAACGGTGATACAGCGACAGAGCCGTTTTGATGATCGAAGCGATTCCCGAAGCCGAGAATGTATGTCCGATGTGAGCCTTCACGCTTCCCAACGCGCACGTCGGATACACAGGCATGCCTTCCACAAACGGAACGCTTTTCTGATAAACCTGCGTCAAGCCTTCGATTTCCGCTTGATCTTCCGAAGCTATGCCGCTTCCCGAAACTTCCAAGAGCCCGATGCTCGTCGGATAAATATTTTTTTGACTGAAAACTTCTTCAGAAACCGCCTTGACTGTCTGCGCTGAGGTTTTTCCTCTTAAATCAGTTTCGCTGGACTGCGCAATTGCCAGACCGTTGATTTCGGCATACACACGGTCTTCTTTCGCATCTTCCGAACGCTTCAAAACAATCGCTCCGGCACCTTCTCCGGTTATCCAACCGTTGGTTTCGGTATTCCAGCTCAGCGAAGCTTTCCCTTTGTTCATCGGATGTAAAGCCTGGCGGCTCAACACGCTCTCCAT
Source organism: Cytophagales bacterium (assembly GCA_022360875.1). GTDB lineage: Bacteria > Bacteroidota > Bacteroidia > Cytophagales > Cyclobacteriaceae > JAKSBZ01. Next base: position 7,118 of record JAKSBZ010000013.1, read on the forward strand.
GCTGCCAGTCAGATCCACAGCTCCCAAAATTACTGCGTCGACTTCTTTCATCGCCAGCAGGTTGCGGGCGATTTCCAGTGCCTTGAAAACCGCATTTTCATTGGAAGAAATGGTAAAACTCGGGCCTGTAAAATCGCACAAAGCGGAGATTCGGCTGGAAATAATGTTTCCTATAAATCCTGTATGCTCGCTTGGCGAGTGGTCTTCGAAAGCCGGAAAAATAGCATCACGCAAAACGCCCGTCAAAGAGGCTTCCTTCGCATCGGAAAGATTCAGCCCGGCGTCTTTTAAGGCTTTGTTCACCTGCCAGCTCAAGTCCCAGCGCCCCATGCGGTGGTGGATTTCCAGCTCAGACTCCATCGCCGTAATCACCGCTACGTTAGCGCCTTTTCCTTCCCACTCATTCAGTTTTGCATCGTGCAGCGCATTGTTGGCCACTTTCAGCATCAGCGTCTGCTGCAATGTCAAGCGCTCGGCTTCTTTTGGCTGAATCTTGAAGCGCAGCAAATCCAAATCGAAATTTTCCAGCCACGCACCCTGCACTTCCTCTCCTTCTTTCAGCCCCAGAAGCTTGCGAACGCTTTGCAGCTTTTCCATACCCTTCCATCGTCCTTCCGGAAGCGGGCGGAAATGCTGTTTTCCCGTGAAAAGGGAAAGATAAAAATCCTCCAGGTTTTCACAGTCACCAAAGTGCACGTCCATTCCGACAATAGCCAGATCCTGGTCTTCCACCTTGATGCGCTCGTTTACTGCAGGCTTTTCCTTTTCGTAAGCCGACAGCACCATATGAGCGTTAGTTCCGCCAAAGCCAAATGCGTTGATTCCGGCATGCGGCCGATCGCTTTTCTTTTCCCAGACTTTGTTTTCAAGAACCATCTGCGCCGAACCGACTTTCCCCTGATCCGAACTCAATGGGGAATCGATTTTAATCGTCGCCGGAATGACTTGCTCTTTCATTGCCATGATCAGCTTCAGCATGCCCGTCATGCCTGCGGCAGTGAGCAGGTGTCCCATGTTGGATTTGATCGAGCCCATGTACGGCGCCTGATGACCGTCGCTGGCAAAGAAATCAGCAATGCTGTTGATTTCCGTTTTGTCTCCCAAAGGAGTTCCCGTAGCGTGGCATTCCAGATAATCAATTTTCTCGGGCGTCAGATCAGTTTGCTCGTAGGCTCTTTCAAAGGCCAGCTTCTGCCCTTTCGGATTCGGACTCAGCAAAAACTTCCCTTTTCCGTCGTTGGACAAACCAACAGAATCAATAACCGCCAGAATATTGTCACCGTCGCGCTCCGCATCCGAAAGTCGCTTCAACACGACCATTCCCGCGCCTTCGGCAGACGTCAGTCCACCGGACTGGCTGTCCATCGGTGCGGACTTTTCGCTCATGCGCGCGTATGCATGAAAATAAGAAAATCCCATGTGGATAAACAAGGGATCGGAACCGCTGACAGCACCCGCCAGCATCATATCGGCTTTTCCGGTGTACAGCTCGTCACAAGCCAGCTTCACCGCATACAAA
>JAKSBZ010000007.1 GCA_022360875.1 Cytophagales bacterium
CTGGATAGTTTGCAGATTATTCATTCCTATTTTTTTTTTTTTTTTTGTGACAGCCTGAAAGATTTTTCCGGACTTGAAAACCTGAGTAAAGTTTCCAATGTACAAATTGATGATTTAAAGAGCCTAACGTCTTTAGACGGGCTAATGGCTATTTCGGTCTGACTATGCCACCTAATTCGGACTGTCTATGCCACTTTTGAGGAGTCTTCAATAACGTTAAATTTGTTGAATTATTCGTGGCTGTTCATGAAATTTTTTCTACGCGACTCGCCTTTCAAATCAATCCGGTGCGAAGAGTTGACAATTCGGTCAAGGATGGCATCTGCAATCGTGTTTTCACCGATCAAGTGATACCACTCTGAAACCGGAATCTGGGAGGCAACGATGGTAGAGACCCGGCAGTGGCGGTCGTCAATAATGTCCAGCAAGGACTCCCTGGCGCTTTGGTTGAACTGCTGCAGCCCGAAGTCGTCAAGAATGAGCAAGGAGAACGAGTTTAATTTTTTCATTTCCCTCAAGTAGGTTCCGTCCAGCTTGGCCAGCTTGAGCCTGCCAAAGAGGCGGGAGGTGATGGCGTAGTGCACCTTGTGCCCGAGCAGGCACGCTTGATGCCCCAGGGCTTGCGCCAGGTAGCTTTTCCCCACTCCGGAAGCGCCGGTCAGCAGTATGTTTTCTTTTCGGTCCAGAAAGTCCATGGCCGAAAGCCTGTTGAACATGTTTCTGTCCAAGTTTCGGGAAGAGTCGTGCTTTACGTCCGAAATACTGGCCCGCTGCCTGAAACCGGCCTGCTTAAGCAATCTGTCGGTTTTTGCATTCTGCCGGTGCTCCCATTCATGATCCGTCAGCAATGCCAAGTATTCGTCGGCCGTAAGCTCCTCGTACGGACGTTCTTTGAGCCGCTGGGCATGGAGCTGCGCCATGCCGTGCAAACGCATTTGCGTAAGTTTTTCAATGGTTTGGTTATTCATAACTGTCTGGTTTATTGATAGGCCTGCGCGCCTCTTATGTTGTTGTGCTGCGGGATGTGCGAAGCTTTTGTGTCAGGTTCCGGCGCATCTTCGGGCGAGCAGTCCAGGCCGTTTTCCAAAATATTTTTGATATGCTGGTAGGAATGGCTGCCGCCCAGCAGCGCCCGGCCGCATGCCTTGTCGAGCCGTTCCGACCCGTAAAACTTATGAAGCTGAATGATCCCCATTGCTCTTTTGTAGCCAATCTCGGGGTAGTCGAAGTGAGCCACAAGCCTGCTGACGTAGCTCTTCACATGAGCGCCGTGCTGGCTGGCCAGAGCCTCGAAATAGGCCGGAGACCAGTCCAGATACTCTTGGTGCGTGCTCCGCAGATGCTCTTTGACGGTGGTGTAGACGCCCCTTTGGTTGTTGCGCGGGTGAGTGGCAATTCGCTCATGGTTGTAAAAAACGGACACCGCGCTTTGGGTGTACTGAAGCTGCACGTCTTTTCCGATGTACCGGTGCGGAACGCTGTAGTAGTTTTTGCCAGGAGAAAAATAGACATAGCCGATCTTCTGCACTTTGGCCCGCCGGTATTCGATAAGCTCAAAACCGGAAGACGGAAGCGGCTTGAGATATTCCTTTTCCAGAGAAAGAAAAAGCTCTCTGCGGCTCGCTCCTTTACGCTGCAATATATGGTCATTGTAGTCTTTCAGCCGGTTTCTGATTTCTTCGTTGAGATCCTTCAGACTGAAAAATGTCATTTCCCGCATAGGGTAGTAAATGCGCTGGTACGCCAGGTTGACGGCATTTTCAACAAGCGCCTTGTCCTGGGGCGAATAGCTCCGCGTCGGACAGACCACGCAGCCATAGTGCCGGGCAAAATCCTTCAGCGAACGGTTGATTTCCGGCTCATACTTGCAGGATTTGGCTACTGCGGATTTTAAGTTGTCGGGCACGACAGCCGTGGGGACTCCGCCGAAAAACCGCATCGCATTAGCAAGGCACTTGACCAAGTCCTCGCGCTTTTGGCTTTTGCAGGCTTCCACATAAGCGTACTGGCTGCAGGGCAGAATGGCTACAAATACTTCCATAAAAACGAGCTCTCCCGTCTGAGGATCAGCAACCGGGAACTTCTTCCCCGCAAAGTCAATAAACAGCTCTTTGCCCGCTTCGTGGTCTAGTTTCATCGAGCCTTTGCTCTGCCTGTAGCGCCGGTTAAAATGCTCGACAAACTGCGTGTACCCATACGGGCTGACGGCTTGCCGGATATACTCAAAATAGTGGTGCTGAATGGTGAATCCCGGGTGCGCGGGCTTCAAGTTGTTGTTTGAAAAAAAGCTCATCAAAGCCTCATGCCGGTCATTGTTTATCGTCGTTTTGACGGGAAAAAGTTCCCTGAGTTTGCCCGAGCTGAAACTCAAAAGCGTTTGATAGTCATGCTCGCAAGCCTCAAACTTTTGTGTGTAAGTGTTCAGGGTATTTCGGTTAATCCGGAGCATTCCCGCAATTTTTCGGTTGCTGTACCCCTGTATTTTTAGGGTGATAATCTGCTTCAAATCCATAGGATCCAGTGGGTTCGCCATAGCTCGTTCTGTTAAGTGAACAAGCGATATAGCAGTTTAAACTTAATCCTACAAAAGCGGCACAAACCAAACTGAAACCGGTGGCCTAATTAGACCGAAATGGCTGGCCTAAACCGAACCGAAATATCCATTGTGGTGGGGGGAAAATCTTACTTGAAATTAGAGAGTTGGAAAAGTATTTTATTTCTACAGATTTTTTTTGCAATAAAAATTATAAATGAACAAAAGCTCCATTCAGAAATCTTCCTTCCCCATCCTCATGGGCTTTCTGGCGCTCGGCCTTCTGGATGGGCGCATGCAGCCCGGTAGTTATGTGCCCTGCGTGGCTGAGAGCGAATTTTTTGGAAACAAAATGTTTTGGGTAATATTCTGGAAATATGGTTTATTCAATTATAAGTGCAGTGTATA
>JAKSBZ010000034.1 GCA_022360875.1 Cytophagales bacterium
ATAGAGGGAAGATACCTTGCTTGTAGTTGCCAGACATATTTACATGCTGATGATGAAAAGCAGTCTTTTTTCATGTTCGCGCTCCTGATCGTCTAAATCCAGGTCATAACGATACTTTGATAAGTCGTGATGACGCTGCTTTGAAACAATAGAGATCAGCAGTATGGAATTAATTAGTTATTCGTATTCACCGCTATCGCTTCTTGCGCCGGCTATTGCTATTGGACTGGCAGTAGTCACCCGTAAGACACTTCTTTCCCTGGGGGCTGGCATCCTGGTTGGCGCACTGTTGCTGACAGACTTCAACCTGGCTCATCTGGCTCAGTATCTGCTCGGTTCATTCACCAAGGTGTTCTGGGATGATGGTATTAACTCTTGGAGTGTATACATCCTCGTGTTCCTGATCAGCCTGGGTATTATGACCAGCTTTATTGCCCTTTCCGGAGGCACCAGAGCCTTTGGTGAGTGGGCTCGCAAAAGGGTAAAAACAGCCCGTGGTTCTCAGCTTCTGACAGTTCTGCTGGGTGGTATCATTTTTATTGATGATTACTTCAATGCTCTTGCTGTGGGTAATATCTGCCGTCCTCTGACAGACCGCACCCGGGTATCCCGTGCCAAGCTGGCTTACCTGATTGACTCCACCGCAGCACCGGTTTGTGTTCTGATGCCGGTATCAAGTTGGGGGGCCTATATTATCGCTCTGATCGGCACCATTCTGGCCTCCCACGAGATCACCAGTTACACTTCCTTCTCTGCATTTATCTCCATCATTCCGATGAACCTGTATGCATTCTTTGCCTTGGCTATGGTGATTGCTGCAGCTGCTATGGACTTAAATGTAGGTCCCATGCACCGGCATGCGATGAGAGCTGATATGGGTGAACTCTATGACCAGAGTCGTGGCAAGCCGATGGGTGCAACGGAGATTGAAGATACTGGTCAGGGCAGTGTTGCAGATCTGGTTGCTCCGGTTCTGATTCTGGTGTTTTCCACTGTAACCGCTTTGATCTACACCGGTGCCAATGCGCTGGCAGAAGCCGGACAGGCGTTTTCTGTGCTGGGTGCGTTTGAGAACACTGATGTGGCTACCTCGCTGCTGATCGGTGGTGCTATTGGCCTGGCCGTCAGTTTTGCCATGCTGTCCCGTCAGAAAGTATCCGGTGGCCGTGTTATGGATGCCTTTGCTGAAGGGGTGAAATCCATGATGGGAGCTATCTATATCCTGGTTCTGGCATGGGTGCTGGTGGATGTGATTAGTTCTCTGGAAACCGGTAAGTATCTGGCTGGTCTGGTAAGTGGCTCCATCAGTGTCTCCTGGCTGCCAGCACTGGTATTCCTGATCTCGGGCGCCATGGCTTTTGCCACCGGTACCAGCTGGGGTACTTTCGGAATCATGCTGCCTATCGCTGGTGATATGGCAGCAGCCTCTGAGCTTGCTCTACTGCTGCCCATGATGGGGGCTGTTCTGGCTGGTGCAGTATTTGGTGATCACTG
>JAKSBZ010000201.1 GCA_022360875.1 Cytophagales bacterium
ACTTCTTGTCCCCGCGGATCGGGCAGCCCATCGAAGCCAGCTGTACGCGAATCTGATGCGGACGCCCTGTCCGCGGACGGACCTCCAGCAAGTAATGATCGTTCATCTTGCCCATCACTTTGTAAAGCAATTCAGCTTTCTTCGCGCCTTCCACTTTCTGGTCGAAAGCAGTAGTCTTGTTCTTCGAAGGATCTTTTTTCAGCCAATGCACTAGTTTTCCTTCTTTCTGCTTCGGCCTCTTCTTCACGACTGCCCAGTACACTTTATGCACTTTTTTCGCCTGAAACATTTTATTCAGGCGCTCTAGAGCTTTCGAGGTGCGCGCAAACATCAGCACACCCGATACCGGACGGTCAAGCCGGTGCACACAGCCCAAAAACACTGCCCCAGGCTTGTCATATTTTTTCTTGATGTAGTCTTTTCCGTATTCAAGCAACGGCTTATCGCCCGTCTCATCTCCCTGCACCAAGTATTTGGCCGGCTTATCGACAATCAGCAAATGATTGTCTTCGTATAACACACTGATCGGATCCTTCATTTTTCTTAGTCTTCAAATTCTGAAGTGAAGTGGAAATTGATGTCAGGAAAGTTATCCTGAACCATTTGCAGCCACGAACGGGTTTCGGCCATAAACACCAGTTTGCCGTCTTTGTCTCGTGCAATATGACGATATTTCGATTTAACGAACTCGTCCAGTTTCTTTTGGTCTTTGCTTGAAATCCAGCAGGCCTTAAACAAACTCATAGGCACAAAATCCGCTGATGCCCCGTATTCGTGTTTCAAGCGGTGCTGAATCACTTCAAACTGAAGCGCCCCCACAGTTCCCACTACTTTTCTCGATCCCAACTCGAACGAGAACAGCTGCGCAACGCCTTCTTCCATCAGCTGCTTGAGCCCCTTCTCCAGCTGTTTCGTTTTCATGGCGTCTTTATTGACCACTTCCTTAAACATTTCAGGAGAAAAAGCCGGGATGCCTTTGTACATCATCTTTTCGCCCGAAGTCAGCGTATCGCCGATTTTCAAGTTTCCGGTATCGTACAAACCGATGATATCACCAGGATAAGCTTCGTCTATTGTTTCCTTTTCCTGCGCCATGAAGGCCGTAGCATTTGAGAACCTGAAATTTTTATCGTTGCGAACGTGAAGATAGTTCTTTCCTCTTTCGAACTTGCCCGAGCACACCCGCAGGAATGCAATACGGTTGCGGTGCTTCGGATCCATGTTAGCGTGAATCTTAAAGATAAATCCTGAGAACTTGCTTTCGTCAGGAGCCACCTCGCGCACATCCGTTTCTCTGTCTTTCGGATTCGGCGCAATGTCTATAAAGCAATCCAGGAGCTCTTTTACCCCGAAATTGTTCACCGCCGAGCCAAAGAACACAGGAGCAATGTTTCCGGCCAAGTATTCATTCACATCAAAATCCGGATAAACCGACTCGATCAAGTCCACGTCCTCTCGCAGCTGTTCGGCGTCGTCTTCGCCTATCAGCTCGTTCAAACGAGAATCCTGAATATCTTCGATTTTTTGAACTCCGTCTCCCAGTGTCTGCTTGCTGCCCTGAAAAAGGTGCAGATTTTTTTCATACAAGCTGTATACACCCTTGAAGGTTTTCCCCATATTAATCGGCCAGCTCAGCGGACGCACTTTAATGTTCAGCTTTTCCTCCACTTCATCCAGCAAGTCGTAAGGATCCTGCCCTTCGCGGTCCAACTTGTTGATAAAACATATCACCGGCGTATTGCGCATTCGGCACACCTCCATCAAACGTTCGGTCTGTTCCTCGACGCCTTTCACACAATCGATCACCATAACCACACTGTCCACTGCTGTCAGCGTGCGGTACGTATCTTCTGCAAAATCCTTGTGACCAGGAGTATCCAAAAGGTTAATCTTCACATCGCGGTAGTTAAATCCCATCACTGATGTCGCCACCGAAATTCCTCTTTGCTTCTCAATCTCCATCCAGTCCGACCGAGCATGCATCTTAATTTTGTTGGACTTCACCGCTCCCGCTGTCTGAATCGCACCGCCAAAAAGAAGCAATTTCTCCGTCAGCGTCGTCTTACCTGCATCCGGGTGACTGATAATACCGAATGTCCTGCGTTTCGAGATCTCCTGATCAAATGCCATTTATGAATTATTTTTATAAACAAAAGTCAAAATTCCACCTGCTGCGCTTTTACAAACGCAGATTCCCCCAATTATACTCATATTGAGAAAATCAACTGACAAAGATAAAATAAAAAAGGGAGGATAAACTCTCCTCCCGTTAAAAAAGATTCACTCTTCCGTATTCCATACTGATAGATTATTCATCCTTCAGCACACGGTAACGATATTCTTTATCTCCGTATTTAATCACTAATATGTATGGCGCCAGCGGCAATTGACTCATATCTATCCGAACCGGCTGGTCAAGCTGATCAGGCTTCCGTTTGGCTTCACGGTACACCTTGCCGTCTACCCCAACCACCCGTATAGACGCAGAAGCTCCTTTAACAATTTCAAGAAAACGTATATTCAGCTCATGGCCCAGCGGATTCGGGAACACTTCCAGCTTTTCTGCTCCGGAACTTCCCACATCCAAACAAGTTGCCACCCTTAATCTTATCCTTCGAGAAAAGTTGCAGCGGCCTGTGGAATCAGTATATGTGTACGTAATGTTGTATGTGCCCTGCCTCAATCCGGAAGGCTTAAAGTAATCTCCGCTCACTCCGTCGCCGCTGTACAAAATATTGCTCAGCACACCCTGAGGAAGCTGCACGCTGTCGATATTGCTGCAGAAATAACGGTTATTGATTCTTACCAACTCATCCGGAACTGGCGGATCGGTAGAAACGTGCAAATTGGAGACAACTATACTGTCACACACAGTAGAACCTTGAAGCGTGTCAATATAAATCCCGCTGGTCTTGCGATAAGCACCCGCCAAATATATGCTGTCTCCTTCACAAATCACACGGTTTACAGCATAGGAACTCTGATTAAGAATAAAGACCGAAGTCATTCGTATTTCCGGACATGCCCCTTGTGTATAGATCGTATCCGGATACGTTCCAAATTCCCTAACATAAACGCTCCCGATCCGGACGCTGTCATTGGAACAAATCGTGCGAGCCGCTTGAGAAACGGTCCATGGAGTAACCGTAAGATTCAGCGTCCGTATACTGTCGCATCCCTGCACGGAAGTCAGAGAGTTTGTATACGTTCCGCTTCTAAATCTATGCACGCCCCCAAACAATACTGAATCCTGATCGCAAATCGTCGTATCCTTCAATACGCGAATAGGCTCTAACACATTTACTACAGTCGTCAAGATCGTGTCGATGACATACGGATAATGAAGCGTGTCATTAATAGTTTCTTCTTCACTGATGTGCCTTCCGCTTACAAACACACTATCCCCCTGGCAAATAGTAAACTCACGTTGTCTTAACGGAAAATTTGTAAAGTTCAGATTGTAACGAACAATGCTGTCACAATTAAAAACACTGGTCCTCAAAGAATCAAAATACACTCCTGTCCTGGTTGCAATTACATCTCCTATTCGGAGCGTCTGCCCGATCCCCAAGTCCAGATTGTTCTGCACCAAGTAGCTCGGTTTTCTGATAACCGTTCCAATATTGATTATCTCTTCTGTAGGAGTCACTAAAATAGTGTCGTAATAAATCCCGGGATCAGAAACAAGATCGCCATATACATTGACTGTTTTCCCCTGACAGACGAAAAATGTATCCAGATTATAGTGCGCTGGATAAATTGTCAAATGATCGATAACCGTACTGTCGCAGCCCCTCCCAGTTGTCAGATACTGCGTATAAACCCCAGTGGAGTCTCTAAGCACCCCGCCAATCAAAAAACTCTGCCCCTCAACTCCTTCTATAGTGTTATTAATAATATAGGAAGGAAATTCATTCAAAGTCGTCATCACTATACTGTCGTTTCCAGTAGAGGCCCGCAGCGTATCCGCATAATTGCCGGGAACCGACACATATCTCTCGTGCAAAAGAATGCTATCCCCCTCGCATATTGATGTATCTACTCTGGAAACCAATGGAGGCACAACAACCAACTGTGTTACTATAACACTGTCACAACTTCCTGCAGTCAGCAGTGAATCCGTATACACCCCGGACTCTGTCTGTGCTGCTCCTCCAACAAAAAGCGACTGCCCCTGAAAAATCGAATTATATACCGTATCCAAATGATTTTCAAGAATATTAAGCTGTGTAACCATAATGCTATCACAGCCAGTGGCAGACTGCAGAGTATCCCTGTAAAGACCCTGGTTTTTTTTATATGAATTGGCAACAAAAAAACTGTCTCCCTCACAAATATCCTGAGTATGATAAAACTCAAAGAGCTGCCCAAAATCAAGATTGTAAATATTCAAAATCCGGCAACCGCCTTGGGGAACAGTATCATTATACACTCCCGACTCCTGAACGTAAGTTCCAGCTCCAGGTATAAGCACACTATCTCCATCGCACAAACCATCCAAAGTATAGCTAAACTCCTGAATCGGGCTGAATGTCACTCGATTAACATGCACCGTATCACAGCCATTGGGGACCGTAGCAAGGACAGTATCATACAACACCACATTCTCCCTATAAGTTTCGCCGCCAATTTCGATACTTCCTCCAAAGCATACAGAGTGATCAAATTCACGAAACACTACGCAATCCCTGTATGCCGCGCCAAAAGAATTTTTAGGATAAGCCGGCAGCGTCGCCCCCGCATTGGGCCCGTTAAAATCAAAATTGACCGAACTGTTTGTATAGTAGCCATAAAGCAAAAACCGATTGTTGCGCAATGACTCTACACCCAGAGGGATTTGGTCATCACCATGCGTTAAGTTATTCACCCACAGTAAATTCCCAGCCCTGCTGTATTTTGACATAATCAGCGAATAAGACGGAACGCCAGCAGAACTGGAATAAGACGTCCCTCCAATTACTGTGTGTCCATAATAGCTTGTGGTCAGGATAGGATTGTTAAGCGTGTCAACGTAAATGCCGACCCCTCTTGACAAACTCAAACCCGTTGAACCGGTATTATTGAACCATTCAACTTCACCGTCCAACAAACTCCCTTTTGCAAGGTAAGCCGAGTGATAAAAAAAGTTGTTGTTATAGACATTCTCGCCTACACGTCCGGAAAAAGCGACCCTTCCGGTAAAATAAAAGTTGCCTTCCATATCCAAGGCCAGATCAGCAACAGTATTTCTTGCATTGCCAAAAGAACTTGTAAATCCCTCAGACCTTCTCACCCACTCGTAAGCACCTGAAAGCGAATATTTGGCAACATAAAAATCCCTAACTCCTTGGTTGGTAATGACGTCAGCCGATCGAGAGGAAGGATCGAAGTCCACCCGTCCCCTAAAAGTGCCCCCCAGCAAAAAATACCCGTTGTTTGTCATCAAAAACTTAGTTAGCTCCTCGTCACTAGTGCCTCCGATGCTATTCGCCCAAATCACCTGTCCCTGCTGGTTCAACTTCGCGAAAAAAATATCATCGCCACCGGCAGACATTCTTCTCACTCTGTTCGACGGAGGATCAAATGTAATCACTCCCCGGTAAACACCTCCGAAATACAAATTTCCATTTTCCCCAAGAACTAAGCCTACAGCCTCGGCATGATCAGTGCTTGGATAAGAACGCACCCAGCGGAAAAATCCCCGCTCAGTATACTGAAGTAAAAAAACGTTTCGCTTATTGCCCTGAGAAGTCAAACTGGAACCGTTAGCCGATGTCACCGGATCAAAATTCACTGTTCCCTGAAAATGCCCCAATATATAAACGTTCCCGCCATGCACAACCAGATCCGATACCGTTTGGTCTGATCCGGAACCAATCCTCAGATGCCACTGATAATTCCTTTGACTGTCATATTTTATTATTAGCATGTCCCGGCCCGTGGCATTTTGCAAACGCACATTGGTATCGTCAATTATCACCTCTCCGCTAAAATTACAAATCACATAAAAATTCCCTGCAGTATCCTCTACTACTCTCTCAACTTCAACAACTTCAGATGACGACGCAGCAGCCCGCACAAACCCTTTGGCCCAGTCGGCATTAATCTGTGCGGAAGAAGCAAATCCAACAAACAGCAGCAACAACACTAGAAAGCACCTGCAGAAAAATGCCGGTGCGGAGCAAAAAAACCGCTTTTCCATTAGCTTTTTTATGAGCTAAACATCATTAATATTGTATTGTTATTTTTTTAAAAATCACAATTCACACCCCCTCCCGCACACAAACCCTCAATTGAACTTTTCTAATATCCCCCAAGCAGAAAATAATCAGATCCCTCCGAACAATCCGAAACACTTTTATGTCTTCAGATGTATTGACGCAAGTCATTGCTTTATGACCAACATTTCGCAATTGTTATTAAACTTCTGACCAAAAATTTTTTTTCTCCTTTACTAAAAAAGAAAAAAACAACCGTTTTTTAAGAGAAAAATTTCACACTGCCCTTCCACCCCAATATTCATTACTGCTATCGCAAAAGAAAAAAGCAATTAGTAATGGCAAGTCAATAAGCGAGTCTCCATCTATTTCACTCAAAAATCACTGTCATCCCCTCCCTAAGGCGGTTTATTTAGAATGATTTTAAATCGAATTCTATATGACGCGCTTCATTGTTTAAAGCCTTCAGGAATGATACCTTTGAAACGAATTTTGGATTATATTCATTAAATCACTTACAACTTAATAAAATGGGTAAACACAAATTTTCTGTTACGCTGGGACGTAAGATCTGGATGGCTCTGACCGGAGCATTCCTAATTGTTTTCCTGGTGATTCACCTGTTGGGTAATTTGCAATTGCTTGTAGGAGAACAGGCGTTCAATGACTACGCGGCCTTGCTTGCCGGAAATCCACTGATTAAGATCGTTGCACCGGTTCTGTACATCAGCATTTTGGTTCACGCAATTTTTGCGGCTGTATTAACCTCGCAAAACAAGAAGGCTCGCCCAGTGGGTTACAAAGTGGAAAACGCAAGCGCCAACAGCGCATGGTCTTCACGCAACATGGGAGCTTTGGGAACCGTTCTTTTGGTTTTCATCGTAGTTCACATGCAGCAGTTCTGGTACAAATTCAAAATTGCTCCGGCTTTGTTCGGTGCTGTAAAGCCTGACAGCCTGTACGACTTAGTGTACGCTGCTTTCAAAAGCCCGGTTTACGTGGCAATTTATGTTGTTTCGATGCTAGCAATGGGCTATCACTTGAACCACGGATTCCAAAGCGCTTTCCAAACGCTGGGAATCAATCATAAAAAATATACGCCGGCAATTAAGAAAGCCGGAACGGTTTATTCAATCGTTGTCTCTCTAGGATTCGCATTGTTGCCAATCATTGTATATTTCTTCATGTAATCTCTTTTTGAAAGTATTCAAAATCAAACACTCATGATTTTAGACTCAAAAATCCCTGCCGGCCCATTGGCCGAAAAGTGGAGCAAACATAAATTCAATCTTAAGTTAGTAAACCCTGCCAACAAGCGTAAATATGACATTATCGTTGTTGGTACAGGACTAGCAGGAGCTTCAGCCGCCGCTTCTTTCGGCGAGCTGGGATATAATGTAAAAGCATTCTTCTACCAAGATTCTTCTCGACGTGCGCACTCTATTGCAGCACAGGGAGGTATCAACGCAGCAAAGAACTATCCGAACGACGGTGACTCAATCTTCCGTCTGTTCTACGATACAATCAAAGGCGGTGACTACCGCGCACGTGAAGCGAACGTTTACCGCCTGGCCGAAGTGTCGAACGACATCATCGACCAGTGTGTAGCACAAGGCGTTCCTTTCGCTCGCGACTACGGCGGACTGTTGGACAACCGTTCTTTCGGTGGCGCGCAAGTATCGCGTACGTTCTACGCCCGCGGTCAAACGGGACAGCAGCTGCTTTTGGGAGCTTATTCTGCGCTTTCTCGCCAAGTACAAAAAGGTAAAGTAAAGCTTTATCCTCGTACAGAAATGGTGGAACTTGTAAAAGTAGACGGAAAAGCCCGCGGTATCATCTCTCGCAACATGGTTACCGGTGCAGTTGAAGCACACAGCGCTCACGCGGTTGTTTTGGCTACCGGAGGTTACGGAAACGTATTCTTCTTGTCTACAAACGCAATGGGCTGTAACGGTTCTGCTGTTTGGAGAGCATACAAAAAAGGCGCATTCTTCGGAAACCCTTGTTTCACGCAGATCCACCCGACTTGTATTCCGGTACACGGCGATCAGCAGTCTAAACTGACTTTGATGTCAGAGTCTTTGCGTAACGACGGACGTGTATGGGTTCCTAAAAAAGTTGAAGACGCGAAGAAAATCCAAAGCGGAGAAATCACTCCTCAAGACATCAAAGAAGCCGACAGAGATTACTACCTGGAGCGTATCTATCCTTCTTTCGGTAACTTGGTGCCTCGTGACGTAGCTTCTCGTAACGCGAAAAAAGTTTGTGACGAAGGACGCGGCGTTGGTAACACTGGCCTGGCGGTTTATCTGGATTTCGAAGACGCAATCAAGCGTGACGGAGAAGATGTGATCCGCGCAAAATACGGCAACCTGTTCCAGATGTACGAAAAAATTACAGCGGACAACCCGTACAAAACGCCAATGATGATTTACCCAGCGGTACACTACACAATGGGTGGACTTTGGGTAGATTACAACTTGCAGACCACTGTTCCGGGATTGTACGCAATTGGTGAATGCAACTTCTCAGATCACGGAGCAAACCGCTTAGGAGCTTCTGCTTTGATGCAAGGACTGGCTGACGGATACTTCGTAATCCCTTACACAATCGGCGATTACTTGGCGCAAACTCCGTACGACAAGATCCCTACGGATCATCCTGAATTCGTTCAGTCATTGAAAAATGTAAATGACAGAATTCAAAAACTATTGGATGTAAACGGCCAGACTACAGTGCTAGAATTCCACAAGCGTTTGGGTAGAATCATGTGGGAAAAATGCGGTATGGCTCGTAACGCGAAAGGCTTGACAGAAGCAGTTGAAGAAATCAAGCAATTGAGAGCAGAATTCTGGAAAGATGTGAAAGTTCTTGGTGCAAACGAAGAATTGAACATGACACTGGAAAATGCCCTCCGCGTAGCAGACTTCATGGAACTTGCTGAGTTAATGGTAAAAGACGCTTTGATTAGAGAAGAATCATGCGGCGGTCACTTCCGTGAAGAGCACCAAACTGAAGAAAACGAAGCAAAACGTGACGACGAAGGCTTTACTTTTGTATCGGCTTGGGAATACAAAGGCGAAGGACAGGAAGACGAACTTCACAAAGAAGAGCTTGTTTTCGAAAATGTTAAGTTAACTCAACGTAGTTACAAGTAATCATCCAAACGTTTAACAAACAGAGAAATGGATCTTACATTATAAATCTGGAGACAAAAAGACAGAAACAGCCAAGGCGGTTTCGAAGAATATAAAGTAACCAATATTTCTGAAGGTTCTTCTTTCCTTGAAATGCTGGACATCCTGAACGATGATCTTTCAAAAAAAGGAGAAGACCCTGTACACTTCGACTCTGACTGTCGCGAAGGAATCTGCGGAACATGTTCATTGTTCATCAACGGACGTCCGCACGGACCGGAAGAAGAAATCACCGTTTGCCAGCTTCACATGAGAAGCTTCAACGACGGCGACACCATTACAATCGAGCCTTGGAGAGCAAGTGCGTTTCCTGTAATCAAAGACTTGGTAGTGGACCGTTCGGCTTTCGACCGCATCATCCAGGCAGGTGGTTACACCAGCGTTAACACCGGCGGAGTTCCTGATGCCAACGCAATTCCAATTCCGAAAGAAGCTGCCGACCTGGCAATGGACGCTGCGGCTTGTATCGGCTGCGGAGCTTGTGTAGCGGCTTGTAAAAACGCTTCGGCAATGCTTTTCGTTTCTGCAAAAGTTTCTCAGATGGCTTTATTGCCACAAGGAAAAGTGGAGGCTGAGCGCCGCGTAAAAGCAATGGTTGCTCAAATGGAAGAAGAAGGATTCGGTGCTTGTACTAACACCGGAGCATGTGAAGCTGAATGTCCGAAAGGAATCAGCCTGGCGAATATCGCTCGCATGAACCGCGAGTACTACGCTGCGGCTTTGTTCTCGAACGACTAAGAATAAGAATTGACCCATTTTAAAGCCGCTGTTTTCAGCGGCTTTTTTTGTTTTCCGTTGTCTGATCAGATAAAAAACGAAACCCCGGCTATTAACAACTGTTTGCCCAAGATGTCAGCTCTCAACGTCTTTTTCTGATTCTTCTTCTCTTCTTTTTTGGCATATTAAAATCGTAAGCAATAAACAGCTCGTAATTACCGCCTATTGACTTGTGCTTAAAGTTTTGACCAAACGAAGTCGCAATGCGGAGCTGCTTCAGGTGAAAGGCCAGTCCAGCAGAAATTATCCCAAATGAATGATATCTCGTAGTTAAAAAAAACTGCTCGGCATAGCCAAATTTCCCGTTTGCTTCCCAAACACCTTCACCGCTCAAAATCCCTCCCCCTATTCCCGGGGTTATGCTAAAATCGTCAACCGTATAAAAGGTATACTGAACCATACTATAAAAGCCCTCAGTAATATCAAAAGAATTTCTTACTCCTTCAGGAATAAAAAGCTCCATCTGAAAGTCCTCCCTGTTATACAAAACGCCCGCTTTAAAGTATACATGAGGATAAACCTTGTCAATATCCCGAAGCAATGGTTCGTGCTGATAAATTGTAAGATTTCCTTCATCCAAACGGTGATTCATCACCCTGCCTTCTAATCCAAAACGGACAAAATGATCTCGCCCGATCTGATACTTGTAGGCTCCTTTCAAATGTATAGCTGTTCGCGTGAACGCCCCTTCAGTAAAATAATCTATCTCCAAACCGACACCCACATTATCTACAACCTGGTAGATTCCGCCGATAAAAACATTCTCGGGCGATCCTGTTATCTTTGTGAGATAGTTTTGATAGGAGGCATAAAAAATACTGCTTTCACCAACAGTTCCAGCAGGATTTCTCAAAAAGTCATACTGCAAAAACAGCGTACCGTAAGGGGTTAGTTGCTGCGAATAACTCTCCGATGTTATTAAAAAAGCAGCTATTAGTAAAAATGAACTTGCCAACTTGCGCATACACTAGCTTTTATAATCAATAAATTACCTGAATATATCCCGAAGCCCTAAAGGATAAAGAATCATGTTCTATGAGAAAATAATAAGTCCCTACAGGAACTTTTTCACCGTTAGCTGTCCCATCCCAGTCATTCTGATAATTATCGGTCTTAAAATACTCCTTGCCCGAAAGATCAAATATCTTTAACTGACAATCTTGGTATTTTTCAACATTCTTTATTATCCAAGTGTCATTGTAGCCATCGTTATTCGGGCTGATAAGATTTGAGGCTTCAAAATTATTCAAATTAACATCTACCATAACAGGGTTAAGATAGTAGGTGCGTATTTGCTCTCCGCTCTCCGACCATACTTCAAGATTTTGTCCTTCTTCAAGATTGATCTCCGACTCATTACTAATGAGAAGAGTGTCCTGCAAATAAGCCGAAGCGCCTTCAGAAAGCACAAAGCCGGGAACCAGGCTAGTGCGGTCAAGCACGCTGTCTAGCTCAATAAACACTGTATCGTTCTCAATTAAAGGAGTTTTTACCTGCTCGGGAACCGAAAAGCTCAGCAGCTCAGCCTCTGTATTTAATGGAGGCTCCGAAATGCTGATCGGCTGGCGAGCCTGGCCTATAATAAGCCCGTCGTTAAAACTAAAGCTTCTTTCGATCTCACTGATACCCTGCCCTTCTCCGCTGGCACGGTACACTCTAAAATTAAGCGAATCGCCGATTGTATTGCTGTACACCGTAAGAAAAGCCAAATAACGGTCAGCTCTTTCGCTGTAAGTAAAGTTAGCCACTCCCCGGCATTCATCCCCAACAAAAGCGGCGACAAGACTCTGCTCTTCTTCAACCTCTTGATGATTAATTTTTGAAAAAATCACCATGGACATCGAATACTGATAATTTGCAGGGACAACCTGCCAATCCGGAGCCTGGCTATAGAGCTTTGTCCCTGCAAATAATATCAGCACAAATAAATATTGTTTTATAGACATTTGAATCAATGTTTTAAATTCAAACTGGCTATCTTTTCAATAGTTTTCTATAGAATAATTTTCTTCCTTTTTCATTCTCTATTTTTATATGAATTATATATACGCCATTAGGAATAAACAGCTCTTCATTAATGTCATGCCTTCCTTTAGGCAGCTCTATTAAATCTTCCCACACTTTCTGTCCCGAAAGGTTGTGCAATTCCATGGTTATCTTACTCTCAAGCGGCATATTGAAATGCATGACCAAATCATCTCCAACTGGATTTTCTATCATTATCTCAGCCTCTTCCGAAGCATCAATTAATCCGAAAATGAATGGACTGTTCAACTCGCCGACTACCTCGTCAGGCCTGAACGGAATCGCTTTATCCAATACTAGAACTTCTCCTGTTTGCTCATTATACAATCTAAAGTCAATGGTATCTCCAATTGCCTGATTACTGTATAAACTCAGGAAATATCTTTCTTCGTTAGCTCCAATGCGCATCATTTCCACTTCGCCGCATACGTTGCCATTGCTAATCGCCTGCAGATTGTATTGCTTCAGATCGAATGATTCCGAATGATGCAGTGAGCCTATCAAAGACATCGAGTAATTGAGCTCATTAAAGCTTCTCAAATTCAATTCTTTGATAACGGAGGCTTCCCGGGCAAAACGCAATTGACTGTTGCTGAAATTGGTATAGTTAAAACGCTGCGCGTTTGCCGTTCTCAGCATATACGCTTGGTCCTTCAACAAGTGCGTGATGCTTCCGACCCAGCCCAAACGGCTGTCGTATATGGCAAAGCCCCTTCTGCTTTTCAACACATCATTGTCAGACGCATTCAAATAGGCAAGCGCCTCATTTATCGGTATGTTTTCATGCCTTAAGAAAGGCAGCCAGTTCCAGCCAGATACCAGGTCAATTGGCTGCAGGTCTTCCTGAACAGGTCCGGTAAAGGTCACCGAGACAGGCTGCTGCACCATAAATCGGTACATTTCAGACGGTCTGATCCCGGCAGTAAACGTTCCTACCCACCCCAGGCTGGCATCGTAAATCGCTGAATAGTCGCCCGTCATCGGATTTCCTTTGACAAAGTCTCCTGCCTGGAAGTCCACTCCTTCGCTGATGCGATCCAGCGTTCCGTTAACCGCGTCGCCCACCAAAACAGTCACCCAGTTCCATCCCGCATTCAAATGAACCACTTGCTCTATCCGGTTTGTAGACTCGAAAATTCCAGGAGCTGAATTCGAACCCGTTACGGTATTAGAAACAAACGGCACCTGCTCCTGCTGGTTTAAGGAAGCGATAATCTGCTGTCCGTTCCTTGCATTCCAAATTTTGAAATGCACATTCTCTCCTGTTGTCCGATTACTGTAAATTGTCAAGTATACAAAGTATTCCTGATACACATCGTCATAGAGCAGATAAGCCTTGCCTCTTATGGAGTCGTTCACAAATGCCGCAACCATCGACATTGGATCATCCAAAAACGCGTTGTTTATCCTTACCTTTCCGACCACATTCATCGTATGCTCGAAATCATTCGGATCAAAGTCCCACGAAGGCTCCAGCGGCAGCACCCTGATTTCCAAGCTGATTTTTTCGTCGTAATCATAATCCGTATCCAAGAACAAGTCTGTCTCATACTCTCCTATAGACATGTTCTCATTGATAGTACAGCGAACTCGCGTCGAACTGTTCGGTGTAAGCGTTCCGCTGACTTGCTCTACTTCAAGCCATGCAGGAATGTTGCTTATCGTGTAAGGCTGGTCGTTACCGCCCATATTTTGAATAGTGATTTCGAAAGAATGCGATTCCCCAATTCGCTTTTCAACCTGAAGAACTTCTTCGTTTTCATTCACATACCAGCTCATCGGATTCCTTCTAACAAACGCCGTCCAGGTAACCGGAGAACCTTGCCTGTTTCCTGATTCATCAAACAGCCTGTGAACAGTGATATCAAGCACCTGTCCCTCAAGTATGGCCCAATTGCTGATTTCAGGAGTCAGAATCATCTCGTCGCCATTGATAACATGGTTGACGTTGAACGAGAGGATCTCTCTTGCCGGTTTAATTTTCGGCGCATCCTCGGAATAACTTACAGCTCCGTCAACCAGCTCCGCATTTGTAGCGCTTGTAAGGTTATTTCTGTACATATGGTAATAGCGAGGTCCGTTGGCTGTAACCGGATCGGGTTCGTTCATTTTTGCATACAAGAGCAAACCTGTTGAGTTGAAATCCACTTCAAAATATCGATCCCTGTCAATCTGCTCGATTTTCCGCTCCATATTCCAAAGCCGGACTTCGTCCAGTTTTCCGCTGTAAATCCTGTCCACAGTCTCCTGCCCAAGGGTTTGATGCCCTCGCGCCCCTA
The DNA here is from genome assembly GCA_022360875.1 of Cytophagales bacterium. GTDB lineage: Bacteria > Bacteroidota > Bacteroidia > Cytophagales > Cyclobacteriaceae > JAKSBZ01. The sequence continues at coordinate 14,476 of JAKSBZ010000201.1, forward strand.
TCCAGATTCTGTTGCCCGAAAATCCGGAAATCATATTGGAGACATGAGAGGTCTGCAATTCCGCGTCGATATAAGTTCGTAAGGACGCCCTTCGCCCAAGCACTATCGCTACGTGGTGCCACTGATCATCGTTAACAGCCGCGTTGCTCAAACGGTACTCAAGCCCCTCATTCATAAAATACAAGTTGCCGTCAGTCTTAAGCTCCACCGACCACTTGTTTCTTCTGCCATTCGACTGCACAAGGTCGGTGCTGTCGCCGCGTCCATTTGAAAAGATCGCCGCTTCCTGGCTTGCAGAGGTTTTCATCCAGAATTCCAATGTCGCATTCATCTCATCGGTCATTTGCACAAATCCAACATTCGTCAGCTTCAAATAATGCTGGTTGCTGAAATCATATGCAGTGCCCTTCGGCTTAATATCCCAAGCAGCATTCATCTGTCCATGTCGATAATGCGCTTTGTCACGAACAATTGTGCCATGGCCTTCGTGCATCAACCAATAACCGACCAAATTTCTCTCTGTTCCCAACAGCTTACTATAGATTTTTGCATAAGCATCGGCCAGTTCCAGAGACTTGCTCCAAATTCTGAGATCATGTAAATTTCCTCTGAATGTATTTCCTCCGATGATCAAATCCGAAACCCCCGCGAAATTCAAGGTTCCTTGTACGGCTTGTCGGGTCAGCTCACGGTCATCCTGATATATTCTCAATTGATTGCTTTCTTCTAAATACGTCAGCGTGTAGTGATGGAACAAACCGTCATCGGCAATGCCAGTCGTCACTGTTTGCCCACCGATCAGCCAGCGCATTTGGTCATTGGATACTGTCACACGCATGCCGTTGGTCTGCTGCTGCAGAAACATTGTTGAAGCCGCATTTGCAGGAGTGGCATTTTTCAGCCAGAATTCTAAAGAGAAATCGCCGTTTAGAATTTTTGCATTCGGAATGACAATGTTGTTTTCTGCTCCTTCAAAATAAACTGAAGTAGAGTGATTTATCTCCTGCTGGTTGGTCTCGCCTCGTATTTCAATTGAGCTAATTGCCGAATTATAAAATACGTCTTCATTGAACCGGACTCTTATGTCCTCTCCGGCAGATAAAATTCCGTCACTCGGCATCGGAGTACCAAACTGCACTGGCGCATGAAGGTCAATAACTCCTGAAGACAAGTCTGAAGTGAATTCAGTTCCGTTCGCACAGTAAGTCTTCGCTCTTATCTGATAGTCGCCGTCCGCTAAACGCGCCGCAGCAACATTCCATG
>JAKSBZ010000065.1 GCA_022360875.1 Cytophagales bacterium
ATCCGAAAAAGGCTTGGCCTTCTACGCCGTAATGCGCCGTGATGGCTCCAAGCGAGACTTGCAGAATGAACAAGGCGGCTACAACCCAGTAGTATTTCAGTGTTGCTCGCATAGACGGCGTGATGCGCTGATTCATCATTGGGTCTTTGGACGGCAGATCCCCGGCGTGTTCTTCACCGTCTTCGCTTCTGGCGTGAAACCATGAAAGAAACAAAATGCCGCCGATCATCAGAACGACTGAGAACATCGACCACATTAGAATAGAGCTGCTCGGTTTGTTGCCTGTCAGAGGTTCATGAGGCCAGTTGTTGGAGTAGCTGACATCTCCGGGGCTTTTTTCAGTAACACAAGACCATGCGGTCCAGAAGAAAAAGGCGTTCATTTTTTTCATCCGAACGGGATCCTTTATGGTGTTCTCCATCATTGCGTAAGCTTCGCGCAGCGGTTTTTTGCCCGGATGGCCCATAAACAAATCCGTGTAGTGCTTGCTGATTTCCCGGAATGCAGCTGCGCGGTCCTCCGAAATGGAAAGGGTTTTTGTCCCGGGATCAAAAGTGTTTTTTCGTATTTGCGACTGCAGTTTTGTTTCGGCAAATTGCTGTTCAGCTTCCGGCAGCTGGCTGTATTTTTTGCCGTAATGCTCATTTGCTAAGCGGTCCAGCAAAAAAACGGCCTCACGGTGCAGATAATCTGCGCTCCAGTCGGGAGCCTGGTAAGCTCCGTGCCCCCAGATGGAGCCAAGGTTGTGCCCGCCGATGGATTGCCAGGTGTTCTGGCCATCCTGGATGTCCTCTTTTGTCATAAGGACTTCGCCGGAGGCCGTTGTCACTTTCTCTGGGATCGGCGGAGCGGTTTTATATATGTCCCAGCCAAAATAAAGCAGGGTGGCGAAGGAGAGGGCAATCACTGAACCGAACCAAAGCCAGTAGGATTTGTATGCGTATTTCATTTGTTTTGAGTATTTTCAATGACAGATGGAACATCCGTGACAATCATGCTTCCTATGAGTGTTAAAGCAGATTCTCATGGATGTTTCATATATAAAAATTGGTATTAAAGAGATTTTGAAGAGTTAGGATAAAAGCTGTTTTTCCAGTTCAATGGCTTTTGGAAACAGGTACCTGCTTTTCAGGTGTATGTAGCTGTACAAATTCTGTTTGAATGCGGACAGCCTTGAGAAGGCAAGCCGGTAGGTTGTGCAGGCCGCGGCCGGCGGTGTGAATTCGTTGCTTAGCTGCGCAATTTTTTCAAAGCATTCGGAGGCTTGTTCGTGTCCGTAGAGCAATTGGGTGATGTCCTTGCTGATATTTTCGGAGTTTTCAGGCCTCGGCTGGCTGTTTTCTTTTTGTAAACTCAGCAACTCGCGTATTTTTGGAAACAACAGACTTGCTTCCAGCTCAAGCTGGTTTTTTAAATCCTCAGCGTAATCATCGAAAAGGTTAAGGATGCTGGCCAGTTCCGGGTGCTCGGCGCCGTGCACATTGTTGATTTTTTCCAGGTAAGCTCCGATCACTCCAAGGTTTTCACCAAGGTATTTGCAGTGAGCAGATTCGGCATAGTCAACGAGCTGTTCAACCGTCATTTCTGAGCCGTTAATTTGGACGGGCTTCACTTCTTTGAGAGCTTCAGCAAGTTCTTGAAGCACCGTGTGCAGCGGCGCGTTTTGTTTTGTGCAGCTTTCTTTTAGCGAAAGGTGGCTGCCGCAGCAGAAATCGATGCCGTGGCGGCTGAATACTTCAGTGCTTCGGATGTCAAGCTCGACAAAATGCTTGACAGAATCCTCCGGGTTGATTGTTATCATGTCTTTTACTATTGAATGTTGGAGAAGGCAAAGGTAGAATTTTTAATAAAAGATAAAAAGATCTTTTATTCGATTTTTAAATTTGGGCTTTTCAAAAAACAAAGTTGTATCTTTGTCGAAGGGCAAATCAAATAAGTGTTTTATGTTTTCTAAAGCGTGCAATTATGGAATTCGTGCGATGGTGTATATCAGTCAGAAAAGTGCTAAGAATCAGCGTGCAGGGATAAAGGAGATTGCTAAAGCTATTGAGTCTCCGGAAGCCTTTACTGGAAAAATTCTGCAGCAGCTAAGCAGAAAGAAGCTGGTGGAATCTGTGAAAGGACCCCGCGGCGGTTTTTTTATCACGGAAGAAGGCAGAAAAATGCCCTTGGTTAAAGTCGTAGAGGCTATAGACGGAGACCAGTTAATGAAAGGCTGCGCACTGGGATTCAGCGAGTGTTCCGAAGAAAGGCCCTGTCCGCTGCACAACCGTTTTGTGGTTGTTCGCCGGGAATTGACTCGTATGCTCGAGGAAACGCGCTTGGAAGAACTGAGCGATGGAGTTGTGAAGGGAGATGCTTTTTTGCACAAATAAAGTTTTGCATGTCCGGTTAGTGTAGCAGGATTGAATAACCGAAAGGCAGTACATAATGAAGCGAAGAAAACAAGAAAAAAATGCTGCGTAAGCTAGGCATTGATCTGAAGATTTTCTAGCTTTGAGATATATCCAGAGGGGATATACATTTACAGAGAACAAAAGCATTCCCAAGGGAGCATCGAGTTTTCGACCTTAACATTTACAAATTTTACGGGCAAGTCGCCGTACAAAACCAGGCCTCACCCTTCGGGGCAGTTTCGGCTGTTAACAGTGGAAGGTTGCGAACGGAGAGACACCCAAATCCTGTTTATTAAGCGGGTTAGAAATAATTCCTGTTCTCGTGGGATCCTTATTTATACAAAGCCATCCGGTCTGGATGGCTTTTTTTATTATTTGCCTAAGCATTTTTATATTGGGTTGTTATTCCTTATAAATTGTATTAGTTTTCGTAACAGCAATCCAAGCGCTTATGAGAAGTTTATGCCTTTTTTTCCTTTTGTTTTTAGTTTGTGCGGTTTCGGGTTTTGGGCAGGAGTATCAGTTTATAGTGTTTTTTACTGATAAAGCCGGCAGCCCGTACACTGTGGACGAGCCCGGAGAGTTTTTGTCGCAGCGCGCGATCGCCCGGCGGAATGCTCAGAATATTCCTATTATTGAGGAAGATCTTCCCGTGAATTCGGAATACGTCTGCGGAATTCAGGCGCTGGGTGTAAGTACGCGGTTTACAACCAAATGGCTTAACGGAGTGCTTGTGAAGGCCGATTCAGCGAGTTTGCAGACTGTTCTTGCTTTGGATTATGTGGACAGCGCAAGCTACGCGGCCCCTTTGGGGGACGTGAATGCGTTTCAAGAAGGAGCAGTAATCAGTACCCGGCTCAGAAAGCAGCGAAAGTACAAGGGCGTTGCATCGGAAGAACTGACTGCGCTGCAGAACCAGATGATAGGCATAGATTATCTGCACGGAGAAGGGCACAAAGGCCTGGGCAAATGGGTGGCTGTTTTCGATGCGGGTTTTCCCGGTGCAAATCAGATTTCTTTTTTCCAGCATATTTTTAATGACAGCCGACTGATTGCGTCCAGAGATTTCATTGGGGGGACGGATAATGTGTATCAATACAACAGCCACGGCACTCAAGTGTGGTCTGCGATAGGTGCTTTTGAAGAAGGCCGGTTTACGGGAACGGCGCCTGAGGCTTCTTTTGTTTTGTGCGTAACGGAGAACGATATTTCTGAATATCGTTTGGAGGAATACAACTGGCTTTTTGCAGCCGAGTTTGCCGACAGCTTGGGAGTGGATGTGGTGAATTCCTCTTTGGGCTATTATGATTTCGATGATCCTGCGATGAATTACTCGTATGACGATATGTATCAGAATATTTCGGTTTCGTCCCGGGCGGCAAAGATCCTTGCATCCAAAGGAGTTGCGGTGGTGAATTCGGCGGGCAACGAAGGACGGAGCTTCTGGAAATATCTGGGCTTTCCCGCTGACACGCCTGAAATCCTTACCATTGGCTCGGTGACGCGTGATTCACTGTATTCAAGTTTCAGCTCTCTGGGGTATGAGACGGATGGTGCTCCGGTAAAGCCTGATTTGGCGGCTATGGGCTCGAGCACTGTTCTCGTTAATCCGAGCGGCTCAATATTCAATAGCAGCGGCACTTCTTATTCTGCTCCGCTTGTGTCGGGCATGGTGGCGTCTCTCTGGGGTGCTTTTCCGGAATATTCAGCGCAGGAATTGATTCAGGAGGTCAGATCAACCGGTTCGCAGTACAGCAATCCTGATAACCGGTTGGGTTATGGAATACCGGATTCCAGAAGGCTTTTCGGAGTGCTTTCGGGCAGGCCCAGAGCCGAGGGATTGAGTGTTTTTCCCAATCCCGTGCAGGGAAGGCTTTTGAAAATCAGGTGGAATGACGTAAACCGAAAGGGAATGTGGTTTCTGAGGATTTATGACTTTTCAGGAAACCGAGTTTATGTGGAGAAAGGCGAAAAAAAGTCAGGAGAAAACGAAGCGGCCTTGAAGCTTCCGGAACTGGCGGCCGGCAAGTATCTGGTGCGGATTCAGACTGAAGAGAAGTCACGTGTTTTTAAAATAATTCTGCAATAGGACTTTGCGGACTCACGCAATTCTTATCTTTGCGGCATGAGCACGATAATCGCACCTTCAATTTTGGCAGCGGACTTTGCCAAGTTGAAAGAAGAGGTAGAAATGGTAAACAGAAGCGAGGCCGAGTGGCTTCATGTGGATATTATGGACGGCATGTTTGTGCCTAATTTGTCCTTTGGCTTGCCGGTTTGCGAAGCAATCAGCCGCTATAACACTAAAGTTATGGATGTGCACCTAATGATTGAAGATCCGGGACGCTATATCGGACATTTTGCCAAGGCCGGAGCCGATTATATCAGCATTCATGTGGAGGCGAGCCGTCACTTGCACCGCGATATACAGCTAATCAAGAGTTTTGGATGTAAAGCCGGTGTGGCGCTGAATCCGCATACCAGTGTGAATCTGCTGGAAGACATTGCTTCCGAGTTGGATTATGTGCTGATTATGTCTGTGAATCCTGGTTTTGGCGGTCAGGCTTTTATCGAAAACACTTACGGCAAAATTGCGCGGCTGAAGGCGCTGTTGGAAAAAGCGGGAAGCAAGGCGCTGATTCAGGTGGACGGCGGTGTAAATGACGCCAATGCAAAGGCGCTTGTGGAAGCCGGAGCGGACTCGCTTGTGGCGGGCAGCTTTGTGTTTAATTCGGAAAATCCGGTGCAGACAATTGCTGATTTGAAGGCTGCGATGGCATAAGGAAGGCAGCCAAAGACATTTTTGAAAAGGGGGCAGGTTGTTCCCTTTTTTTGTGAGCAGTGAATCTGGAGTGCATAATGAATCGTGTTTTTTTGTCGAAAGACTGAAACTTTCTTACATTTCCTTATGGGTAGATTTTTAAGTATTCTGGCTTTATTTTTTTTCTTTTGGAATGAAGTCCATTCGCAGGAAAATTTAAAAAATATTTTTATTAAAGTCCGCTCGGAGAAGGGGGAGGCTGTTTCGTTTGTTCATCTTCATGTGCCTCGTGTTAAGAAGAGCTTTTTGGCAGACAGCCTGGGGAATGCTAGTCTGAGTTTGGAGAGCGGATCTTATGAGTTTGTGTTCAGCCGGGTTGGTTTTTATTCACTGAAAAAGGAACTGCAGGTGCTGGAGACCGGGCAGGTGTTGGTTGTTGAGTTAAAGGCGAATCCTACAGCACTGAAAGGTGTGGAAGTGAAAGGAAAGAAGCTCAGCGGAATAAATTTGAGCGCTTTTGAAATCAAGCCTGTGGATGCCCGGAATATCCCGAGTCCTTTTCATGATTTTTCTAAGGCACTTTCCTCGCTTCCTGGAGTTATTGCCAACAATGAACTGAGTTCTACTTATACGGTGAGAGGGGGGAATTACGATGAAAACCTGGTGTATGTAAACGGAATGGAGGTTTACCGGCCGGTGCTGATTAAGTCGGCTGAGCAGGAAGGGCTGAGTTTTATTAATCCGGATTTGGTGGGGAAAGTGAAGTTCTATTCAGGCGGCTGGACGGCCAGGTACGGCAACAAGCTTTCGTCGAACTTGGCGGTTGAATATGCTAAGCCCGAAGCAAACTGGGCAAAAGCCAGCATTTCAGCGCTGGGCGGCAGTATGGCCTTGGCCTACAAGTCCAAGAAACAGCCTTTGAGTGTGCTGACGGGTTTTCGTTATAAGAACGCTCAGGGTTTGCTGGGCACGATGGACGTTCAGGGAGAGTACGAGCCTCGTTTTTTTGATTGGCAGGCGTTTGTCTCCTATGGTTTGGACGAGCGCAGTTCTTTGGAGTTCCTGCTGGCTTTTTCGGACAATAATTACAGAGTAGTGCCCGAAAACCGGGAGACAAAGTTCGGAGACCTCAGTCAGCTCTTTGCTTTTCAGGTATATTTTGACGGCACGGAAAAGTTCAGATATCAAAACTGGCAGGGAGGTCTGAGGTATAATTTCGATTTTTCGCCTCGCTGGAAGACGCAGACGCAGTTGACGGGGCTTTATGCCTGGGAACGTGCGCGCTACGATATAGAAGGCGCGTATTGGCTTAAGGACGTGACCGGTCAGCTGTTTGCTCCCAATGCACAGGCGACAATTGTGGGCTACGGAACCAATTACAAGCACGCCCGGAACGGTCATGACAATGATTTGTTTTCGCTGAGTCACTTGGAACAAATTGGTGCGGGGACTAATCTCGATTTGGAATGGGGCGGCGCATGGAAGCGGACCGTTTCTGCTCTGTTTTTGGATGAATATGCCTTTCGTGTAGACGACGGGAAAGTAAAGCCAGACCGCCAGGTAGAAGGAGAATTTGATTTGAAGACTGATCAAGTAGAACTGTTTGGGCAGGCAGAATGGAATTTTGATGAGCGGCATGAAGTTTCAGCGGGGATTAACTTGCATTACGCTTCGCATTCGGGCGAGCTGCTGGTGTCTCCGAGGATACGTTACCGTTATGCGCCTGAGGCCTGGCCAGATACAAGATTTCAGGCAGCTTGGGGTTTGTATCAGCAACCTTCCCAGTTGAAGGAGTTGATATCCAGGCAGGGGCGTTTTGTGAAGGATCGCAAAGCGCAAAAATCCTGGCATGCTATTGCAGGTGTTGAGCATGACCTCGAAATCTGGGATCGTCCTTTTCTTTTGAGCGGTTCGGCTTATTACAAATATTTGTGGGATCTGATCCCGTATGAATACGATGATATTCAGATTCTTTACCGTCCGCAGGATGATGCTGTTGGCTATGCTGCTGGAGTGGACCTCCGGCTAAACGGGGAATTCGTTCCGGGAGTGGAATCCTGGTTTTCTCTGGGTATTTTAAGTACCAAAGAGAAAGTGTCCGGCGGACGCTGGCGCAGGCGGCCTACTGACCAGCGGGTAACGGCTTCTTTTTTCTTCCAGGATTATTTGCCTTTCAACGACAGTTTCAGAGTGTATTTGCAGGGAACTTACGGTTCGGGATTCCCGCAGCGTTATCCCGGGGACGAGCTGCTTGAATTTGACGGGGATGATTTTATTCGTCTCGATTTGGGTGCATTCAAGATATTCCGCACCAAGGGAAAGTGGGAGTACAGTTTGGGGCTGGAAGTTCTCAATGTGCTGGGCGTGTCGAACGCGTATTCTTACACGTGGGTAGAGGATGTCAACAACCGGAGCTATGCCGTGCCGAATGCCTTGTCGCATCGTTATTTGAATGTGAGGCTTCGGGTGAAGTGGGGGGATAAAAAAAACCTGACGGAACCGAATGTCTGACAGGTTTTTCGAGTGTTATATAGCTTCTTCTGCTTTGTCGTAGGCATTGATGATGTCGCGCACCAGACGATGCCGGACAACGTCGCTGGAATCGAGTCTGCAGATGCCGATGCCTTTGATGTCTTTGAGGATTTTCAGTGACTGCATAAGGCCGGAATGCTGGCGGTGCGGTAAATCGACTTGCGACTGGTCGCCGTTTACGATGATTTTTGAACCCGGACCCATTCTGGTCAGGAACATTTTGATCTGCATTGGCGTGGTGTTTTGCGCCTCGTCCAGCAGTACAAAAGCTTCTTTTAGCGTGCGTCCGCGCATATAGGCCAGCGGTGCGATTTCTATTATCTGGTTTTCCTGGTAATAATTGAGCTTTTCGGCTGGAATCATTTCCGATAGGGCGTCGTAAATCGGGCGCAGATACGGATCGATTTTTTCCTTCAGATCGCCTGGCAGAAAGCCGAGATTTTCGCCGGCTTCCACAGCCGGACGTGTGATGATTATCTTTTTGACTTCTTTGTTTTTTAGCGCCTGTACAGCAAGTGCTACGGCGATAAATGTTTTTCCGGTTCCGGCAGGTCCAAGAGCGAAAACCAAGTCATTTTTTTTGACCGCTTCTACCAGATTCTTCTGGTTGTCGGTTCGGGGGCGAATGGCTAGACCGTTTTTCCCGAAAACGATGATGTCATCTTCGGATGGAACAAATTCCAGCTGTTTTTCCATGGCCAGAAAGTGCTTGATGTTTTTCTCGGTAAGTTTGCCGTATCGGTCGTAGTGTTTGAGAAGGTTCTGGAACAACTCGTTGACTTTCAGTATGTCCGAGTCGCTTCCTTTGATGATGATCTCGTCGCCTCTGGAAATGATTTTCACGTTCGGGAAGGCCTGGGAGATTTCGTCTATATTTCGGTTGTTTGGCCCTAAGAAGTTGAGCAGGGCGACATCGCTGAGGCTGATTCTTTTTTCTAACAAATGATTGCGATTTTTTTAATGCTACAAGAATATGGTATTTCTCAAATGTAAAAGAATTTTGAAAAAAAAGAGAAGCTTTTCTATAAACTGTTCGAATTATTTCATCCGGTAAAACACAGCGAATTTCCTGTTTTCGCCGTTCTTTTTTTCGCCTGTTTGGATGTCAACCAGGGTTTGTCCGCTTAGTATATGCTGGATGTTTTCGGTCATTTGATAGCGGTCCAGCGAGTCAAAAAAGGAGTTTGGCGGCAAGAGGAGTTTAATTTCCACCCGGTTGATTCTTCGGTGGGCGTATTGCAGGATGGTTTCGTAAAACCGCGTTTTCAGTTCCTCCAGCGAGTCGGATTCGAAATGGGGCATGTTTTTTTTGGCAAGATAACCAATTTATCATTTCCAGATGCCCTGATCTAGCTTAAAAGCTTCAACTTCGGCATAGCGGGCTTTCAGCATGAAGTTCTCGTAGGTTTTTGGTGAGATGTGCATCCGGATAGCGGCGCTTTCGTTGTTTGGTTTTTCCATGTCCCGCGAAGAGAAAAGCCCTTTTTTGATGAGCAGCAGGTTGAGAGATTCTCCGGTGTCTGGATCTACGATCCAGCAGGCGACGAAATGGTCATCATAGTTCAATTTCGGATGTCCTGTCTGGCTGTAGACGGGAACGACGATAGCCTTTGGGTGCTGGTTTAACCAGGCCAGGACCTCACCATAAAGTTCATTTGTTTTGTGGGCGGTAAATGCGTTGTCGCCCAGCAGGCTGTAAAGCACATTGGATTGCTGCTGGTCGTATCCGAAAATGCCTTTCCATTTGAAGTCTTCGGCACGGTAAAGCGGCTTGTTGACGCAGGAGTAAAAAGTAAGGAGAAGTGCTGTAAAAAACGTGAGTCTAATGACCATGGGCTTATAACGGCTAGATTAATATCTTTTCTCATGTTAAGGTTGCATGGCGGAATTTTGTTTTGTTCTTTTTTAATCCACTAAAATTCTTATCTTGCATTTGCTTAATTGCCTTTCTTTTTATATCGAGGTAAATTTAAATCTATTAAATAAATATTTATGTCAGCAACTATTATGGAGAGCCGGAAAAAGACGCTTTTCGGTCACCCGGTCGGACTGTTTGTGCTTTTTTTTACAGAGATGTGGGAGCGGTTCAGTTTCTACGGAATGCGAGCCATTCTTATTTTGTTTCTAACAGACAAGGTCTCTGAAACCGGAATCGGCGGCGGGCTGGGGATCGAGGAGTCTACGGCGCAGATTATTTACGGTGTTTACGGATTTTTGGTTTATATGATGTCCATTCCCGGCGGTTTTTTGGCAGACAAATATTTAGGTCAGAAAAAATCGGTGCTCCTAGGTGGTGTTTTGCTGGTTATCGGTCCGGCTTTGCTTACGGCGCAGGGTCTTATGGGCGGAATGATGAAGGAAGTTCTGTTTTTCCTGGGTCTGTTCGTTATCACAATGGGTGTGGGAGCGTTGAAGCCGAATATTTCCACAATGGTTGGCGGTTTGTATGAGCCGGGTGATCAGAAGAGAGACATGGGCTTTTCTATTTTCTACATCGGGATCAATGTAGGAGCCTTGCTGTCTGCGCTTGTGGATTCGCTGATTGCAAAAAATTACGGATGGGCATATGGATTCGGCTGCGCCGGAATAGGTATGGCCTTTGGGCTGGTTGTTTACCTGTTGGGTCAGGGAACCTTGCGCGGTGTTGGCGAACTGCAGAAGTCGGGAAGTGAAAGCGTTAAGAAAAAAGAGCTTGCGCCATTGACAGGTATTGAGAAAGATCGTATTAAAGTGCTTTTGATTTCTTTCCTGGTTGTGATTGTGTTCTGGGGATCATTTGAACAGGCCGGAGGGCTTATGAACCTTTATGCGCAGAACAAAGTGGACCGTTCAGTCGAGGCGACTTCTTTGATCGGTCAGTTCCTTAGCTACGTGAATTCGGATGGTCAGCCGATTGTTCCGGCTGGATGGTTCCAGGCTGTGAATGCATTTTTTATAATGATTTTCGCTACTATTGTTGCAGCGTTCTGGGCAAAATGGGGGCGCTCAGGAAAGGAAAACTCATCTTTGTTTAAAATGGGACTCGGAACTATTATCATGGGCCTGGGATTCCTGTTTATGGTTTCGGCGACTAATGAGTACGACCTGGTAGGATCAGCGTCTATGAACTGGCTTTTCGGAGCGTATTTCCTGCATACTATCGGTGAGCTTTGCTTGTCGCCTGTGGCGCTGTCTTTTATCACGAAACTTACGCCGGAGCGTTATGCTTCGCGCATGATGGGTTATTACTTTGCCGTAACCGGACTAGGGAACCTTGTGGCAGGTTTGCTTGGATCTTTGTCGTCGCAGCTTGGTGAAAAGAACCTGTTTTTGTTCATTACTGCTTTTGCAGTCTTCGCCGGTGTTGTGGTGTTGGTATTCTTGAAACAGTTGAAAAAACTAACACACGGAGCGGAGGATTATGTGCCTGCGGCTGTGAAAGAAGCTGCTTAAATTTGTTTGGCAATATGTTTCCGAAGCTGTATTGCATGCGGCTTTGGTTTGAAAAGAGCGTTAAATTTTCATAAAAAAAGAGGCTGTCTGTTTGGACGGCCTTTTTTGTTGGTAATACACGCAGCGGTGTTTGCGAAACGGAATGAAATGATGGATTGTATAGAAGGTTTTAGGAACGGTGTAGATAGTATTCGAATTGAATCGCTGACAAGTAATCATGGAAGATAATTACGATTGGCGCGCGGTTATGATATTTTGGGCTGCGAATCTTGTTTGGCGAGTGTTCCCGGCTGCAGGTTCAGTTGTTTTTATAAGAGGAAGGACGAAAAAAGCCTTCCGGAACAAGAGGTTCTGGAAGGCTTTGACAGCGAAATGCTGCAGTATGTTATCTAACTGTAAAGGATTTTTCTCCCATAAGATAGCCGTCGGTATAGATGGCTAGCTTGTATTTTCCTTTTTCGTATTCTGATCCTTTTTTATAGCTGAAGCTTACTTGCTGCTGTTTTTTATCGTACAGCACGTTCTTTTTTGCTGTGAAGAACTTCTCTTTTCCTTCGTAGAAAAATGTGCCTGACCCGGTGGCAATATCGAAGATGACTTTGTCGTTTTCGTCAGTAATCTGAATCAGGATTTCCTTGTTGCCCACGGGAGCGATTTTGTTTTTGGCAATGTCGAAGCTGACTTTCAGCTGGCTGATGTGGCGGGCGCGCCATGAGTCGCCGTCTCTTTCTTTTCCGCGCTTAGTTACGGCAAAAAGCTGGATGCCTTCGGCTTTCAGGCGCGAGGCAAAGGCTACTTTTTCGTTCAGTTTTTCCTTTTCGTTGCTCAGCTTGCGGATTGATTTGTTCAGGCTGTTTTTGTCCTCTTTAAGCTCGGTGTTTTCCGTCAGCAGCGATTCGTTGACTTCTTTCAGCTGTTCAATTTCTTTGTCCTTTTGCTTGAGAAGCTGTTTGTGGCCCTGGATAATTTTTCGGGCTTCCAAAAGCTGGCGGTAGGTGTAGTCGCTTGCTTTCAGAATGCGTTTTCTTTCCTTGTCCAGTTCTTCTTTTGCTTGTTGAAGATCCTTTACGTTGCCGCCGAGCACTTCTACTTCTTCAATTTTTTTATTGAGCTCTGTGGTTAGCTCTTCTATGTTTTGTTTTGAGAACTCCAGGTCAGCTTTCAGAAGTTTTTTTTGCTCTGAAAATTGCATGTTGAAGTACACCAGGATCCCGAGCAGAAGCGCAATGACTGCCGAAAGGGAATAAATGATCTTGTTATTTTTTAAATTTTCCATATGACTCTAATCACGATATGTATTCAGAAAGCGAAATTAGTCAATTTTTCTTACAGTTAGAAATGTTTGGCTTGGGGAGAACCGCCGGAGAAGACCGTGCGGTTCATAGGGAGGGAAACGGTTAAAATAAGCCGTTCAGTTCTTTGTCTATTCCTTCAAGAATGGAAGCGAAGTCTTCCGGCCGGTTTTCGAAATCCATCTCGTTAACATCTACTACCAGCAACTTGCCTTCGGTGTAGTTGGTCATCCATTCTTCGTACTGGTCGTTGAGATTCTGCAGATAGTTGATAGGAATGCCGCTTTCGTAGTCATTTCCCCTCATGTTTATTTGCTTGACCAGTTTTGGAGTGTCGGCTTTCAGGTAAATCATCAGGTCGGGCGGAGCGATCATGTTTTTCATCAGCCCAAACAAAGTAGTGTAGGTCTTGTAGTCGCGCTCCTCCAGCAACTGGCTGTCATAGAGGTTTTTGGCGAAAATATGCGCGCCTTCGTATATTGTTCTGTCCTGAATGACCATCTGGCTGCTTTCCCGGATACGGAGCATTTGGAAGAAGCGGCTCTTGAGAAAGTAGATTTCCAGGTGAAAAGCCCATTTTTTCATGTCCGCATAAAAGTCGGACAAATAGGGGTTGTGCTCAACATCTTCCATTTCCAGTTTCCAACCGAAATGTTTAGCCAACTTGCGGCTGAGGGTCGACTTGCCGACACCGATATTTCCAGCTACAGCGATATGCATGTGAATCGATTTTGGTTGAAATTATTTGACTGTGAACAGACCGTTGAGTTCGAGGTCAATTTGGTTGATAATGGAAGAGAAATCCTCCGGATTGTTTTCGTAGTCCAGGCTGTTGACGTCAACAATCAGTAGTTTTCCTTGGCTGTAACCGTCTATCCATCGGTTGTAGTAGTCGTTCAGATTTTTCAGGTAGTCGATTCGGATCGAGCTTTCGTAGCCCCTGCCGCGGTTGGAGATTTGTTTCACGAGCTTAGGAATGTCCGCCTTCAGGTAAATCAGCAGGTCGGGCGGCTGGATGAAGCGAGTCATGCCGCTGAACAGTTCTAAATAGCTGTTGTAGTCTCTTTCGCTCATGTGTCCGGATTCATAAAGGTTTTTGGCGAAGATGTACGCGTCTTCGTAGATGGTGCGGTCTTGTACGACATCATGTTTCTCGTCGCGAAGGTTGAGAATCTGCATGTATCGGCTGTTTAGGAAATAAACCTGCAGGTGAAACGACCAGCGGCTCATGTCTGAGTAGAAGTCTTCCAAATACGGATTGTGGTCGACTTCTTCGTATTCGGGTCTCCAGCCATAGTGAGCGGCTAATTTTTTTGTTAAAGTTGTTTTTCCAGAGCCTATGTTTCCGGCAACAGCTATATGCATGAGGCAGCGTTTTGATAAAGTTAAAAATACAATTCCGCCCTTGCGTCAGCTTGAACCAAAGAGATTCGTTGCGGGCGGAGAAAAAGGTTGACAATGGTTTTTTAAAAACCGGTCCGCAAATTTATGTATAGAAAGGAGTTGTACAAGCTATTTTTTATTCCTTTCGGTCAAATTCGTTTGGAGTCGCATTATTTACTTGAAAAATTACCAATCCGTTTCGTCTTCCCATTCAAAGAGAAAGTTTTGGTATGCGTTTTTAAGTTCGCGCAAGGCGAGACTGTCTTGGTTCCGTTCTGCGACTTCAATTCCTTTTTCAAAACAGCCTTTGGCCTGTGAGATTTCATTGAGCTCAATCCAAAGATGGGCGGCGTGGTAATACGCGGGGGTGTATTCCGGATGGCTTTCCAGTAAGTTTTTAAAGTACTTTTTGGCTTCTTTTTTGTCAAATTTCTGATATTCCAATGCCAGAGCATAAAGCGGAAAGGGGTCCTGGGGATCGTTTTTTAGGAATTTTTTCAGCTGCTCTATTCTTGATGCATTCATGCGGGTTGTGTTTTTATCTTTATTTTTATTAATATTATATAATTCAATCCAAACTTAATCTGATTATATGAAGGTACTAGTATGTATTACACATGTTCCTGATACGACGGCCAAAGTGAGCTTCAAAGAAAATGGGACACTCTTCGACGAATCGGGCGTGCAGTTCATTATCGGGCCATACGACGACTATGCGCTTTCCAGGGCCATTGATCTGAAGGCAAGCCATCAGGCCCGGGTTGTAGTGTTGAATGTTGGCACGGCGGCTTCGGATCCTACAATACGCAAGGCTCTGGCTACGGGAGCTGACGCCGCAGTGCGCATTGACGCCGAGCCGGTCGATTCTTTCTTCGTTGCGAATCAGATTGCCCAATATGCCAAAGATAAGGATTTTGATTTGATATTGATGGGGCGCGAGTCCATTGACCATAATGGCGGGATGGTTCACGGTATGGTGGGAGAGCTGCTCGAAATGCCGAGCGTTTCGCCGGTGATGAGGTTGGAACTGGACGGCAAAACGGCGCTGATGGACCGCGAAATCGAGGGCGGCAAAGAGACGATCAGGCTTGAGCTTCCCTTTGTGGCGGGATGCCAGGAACCTATTGCCGAATGGAAGATTCCGAATATGCGGGGAATAATGACAGCCAGAAGCAAGCCGCTGGATGTGTTGCCCGTTTTTGAGGGTGCAGTTGCCGTACAAGCGGTTCGGTACGGGAAGATTGAGAAAAAACAGCTATGCAAAATGTTCGAACCCAGCCAAATGGAGGAACTGGTGGAGGCGCTTAGAGGCGAAGCGAAAGTATTGTAGCAGGCGGCGCATTGTCAGAAAGGCTTTTGTGCCGGGAATTTATGTTTTTCTTTTGCCGGGTATTTTTTTTTCTATTTTAGATGACACTGCTGAATTATTTGGAAACACAAAATCTTTACCGTTGCGGTGAAAACGCCGTTAATGGAGCTGTTATGCCTGGTATAGAGGATTTTTTATTAAAAAATCAAATCAATAGATATGTCGATAGTAGCATTTATTGAACGGGAGGCGAACCATGTGAAAAGTGCTTCCCGAGAGGCAGCTTGTTGTGCTAGCCAGCTTGCTAAGAAAAAAGGAACCCGGGCGATTGGGCTTGCCGTAGGTACGTTTGATGACGGGGCCCTGCAAAGTCTTGCGGATACCGGATTGGAGCAGATCTATCATGTAAGTGATGAAAGGCTGAACGGTTCTTCGGCTTCTCGTTTGGCGGCTGTTGTTCATGAGCTTATGAACCAGGAAGACAGCGAGATTCTGGTGATGGTCCAGTCAGCTCTTTCGAATGTGATGGGCGGCAGGCTGGCGGTAAAGCAAAAAGCGGCATTTATTTCCAACGTGGTAGAATGCCCGGAACTAACAGATACGCTGGAATGTAAGCGGAGTGTGTATTCGGGAAAGGCCTTTTCCGTGGTCAGTGCGAATACCTCCAAAATTATTTTGGCTTTAAGGAAAAATGCGGTTACCTTGCAGACAGAAAGCAAAAATCTTGAAATTGTACCTTTCTCTGTGCCTGATATTTCCGGGGTGCGGGGGGCTGAGGTGTTGTCTCGTGAAAAAGCAGAGGGAGGGGTTTTGTTGTCCGATGCAGAGATCGTGGTTTCCGGTGGCAGAGGACTGAAAGGCCCGGAGAACTGGGGGATTATTGAACAATTGGCGCGTTCGCTTCATGCGGCTACAGCTTGCAGCAAACCGGTTTCGGATATGGACTGGCGTCCGCATCACGAGCATGTTGGGCAGACAGGCGTGAAAATCAGTCCGAGCCTGTATATAGCCGTAGGCATATCGGGTGCAATTCAGCATTTGGCCGGAGTAAATGCTTCCAAAGTAATTGTGGTTATCAATAAAGATCCCGAAGCCCCTTTTTTTAAAGAGGCTGATTATGGCGTTGTCGGTGATGCTTTTGAGGTAGTGCCGCGGCTGACAGCGGCGGTAGAGGCATTGAAAAGTAAAGTATAAAGAGTGGAGAAAATTAAACTGGACATTTTGGGTTTGTCCTCAAGCCAGTCTCAGTCGGGGTCTTTTGCCTTGGTTCTGGGAGAAGTGGACGGAAAACGACGTTTGCCGATTATTATCGGAATGTTCGAAGCACAGGCAATTGCCATTGAAATCGAGAAGATTGTTCCTAATCGCCCTATGACACACGATTTGTTTAAGTCGTTTGCCGAAGGGTATGATTTCAAGGTGCTGGAGGTGTATATTTCTCAGCTTAATGAAGGTGTTTTTTATGCTAAGCTGATTTGTTCCAAAGGAAACGGTGTGGTTGAGATTGACGCCCGTCCCTCTGATGCCATAGCCATTGGTTTGCGGTTTGGAGCCGAGATATATACTTCGGAGTCTATTCTTAACGAAGCCGGAATTGTTTTGGAAGATGAAAAGGAAGAAGAAGACAGACCGGCGCGGAATGTTGAGTTAGCCAGTAAGGTAGAAATAGAAAAATCGAGTAAAGTACAAGAAGAGTCGTTTCGCAACGTTTCAACACAGAAGCTTAATGAAATGCTTGAGGAAGCCATTAGGCGTGAGGATTATGAAATGGCGGCGCGACTGAGAGATGAGATTAACAGAAGATCATAAAAAATAACACAAAACGAAAAGCCTGTGCATTACTTTGTAGTGTCAGGCTTTTGTCGTTCAAACATGAAAATATGAAGAGATGGACTACATTAGAGGATTAATTGGAATTATTGCGATTGTTGGAGTGGCAACGTTATTTTCGAAAGACAGGAAGTCGATTGACTGGAAGCTTGTTGGAATCGGGATTGCTCTTCAGATTGTATTTGGCTTGTTGGTGACGCAGGTAGGGTTTGTTAGAGATGGGTTTGATGCTGTCAGCCGTGGCTTTGTGAAGTTTTTAGATTTTTCACTGACCGGCGCAAGTTTCCTTTTTGGCTCTTTGGCATCCTCTAAAGAAGTGGGCGGCATTTTCGGAGAAGGAAAGGGCGTGTTATTCGCTTTTCAAATTCTTCCAACCATTGTTTTCTTTTCCACTATTACAGCCGGGCTTTATTATTTGGGCATATTGCAAAAGGTTGTGTATGGATTGGCTTGGGTCATGGCCAAGACGATGCGTCTTTCCGGCGCTGAGTCCCTTTCTGCGGCCGGCAATATTTTTCTGGGACAGACCGAGGCGCCTTTGTTGGTAAAGCCGTTTATTCCGACCATGACTCGATCGGAACTGATGTGTTTGATGACTGGCGGAATGGCCACGCTTGCCGGGGGCGTTTTAGCCGCTTTTGTAGGAATTTTGGGCGGTGACAGCGATGTGGAAAAAGCAAAATTTGCATCTTATCTGTTGAGCGCTTCGATTATGAATGCTCCGGCTGCTATTGTAATTGCAAAAATTTTAGTGCCTCAGACCGAGCCTGATAAAGTGGACAAAAGTTTGGAAGTAAGCGGCGAGCAGCTGGGTGTGAACTTGGTGGATGCTTTGTCGAGAGGAGCTTCGGATGGCTTGCAGCTGGCGCTGAATGTAGGCGGGATGTTGCTTGCTTTTATAGCCGTAATCGCTGCGGTTGATTACATGTGCGTGAATATGATTGGTGAATGGACCGGCCTGAACGAGTGGGTGGCCGTTTCAACTAACGGGACGTTCGAGGGCTTTTCCTTGCAATATATGCTGGGGCAGGTGTTTCGTCCGTTTGCATGGCTTATTGGTGTAGACTGGAGTGATACGCTGGTTGTGGGAAGTCTGCTGGGACAGAAGACGGCAATCAACGAATTTGTGGCTTATTTGGATTTAGCTTCTATCAAAGACTCGGGAGTATTAAGCCAAAAATCTATTATCATATCGACGTATGCTTTGTGTGGTTTTTCCAATTTTTCATCTATTGCGATACAAATTGGAGGAATAGGTGGTATTGCCCCGAACCAGCAAAGTACGCTTTCCCAGTTAGGGTTTAAGGCTCTGTTTGCTGCTACAATGGCTTGCCTGATGACTGGAGCGGTGGCAGGTGCTATTATGTTATAATGAATGTAATATATATATATATAATATTGCTCTTTCATCTAACCATGTATGAAAGAGCTTGTTTTTTTTCTTTTTAATTTGTTGGAATGTTCCTATTTTTATATCATGGATACATTACAACTACAAGTTGATGTCTCAGAAGAACGTTTAGAGCGAGTGGCTTTCGTGCTCAAAACCATAGCTCATCCTCTGAGAATCAATATCATTCATCTTTTGTCAAAGCACGAAGCGCTTTGTGTGAATGATATTTGCGAAAAATTAAGTTCAGAGCAATCTCTCACTTCTCATCATCTATCCAACCTCAAGCATTCAGGGGTTTTGAAAAGTGTGAGAAAGGGAAAACAGATTTTTTACTATCTCAAAATGAAAGAAGTTTTGGGAGTTCTTGATTGCATGAATGCCAATCAAGACCTTTGAATCGAAAAAGCAGAGCTCGGTAGCTCTGCTTTTTGTTTATGGTTGTTTTTGATTTTTTTTCGG
>JAKSBZ010000006.1 GCA_022360875.1 Cytophagales bacterium
ACTTTTGCACAGTCCCGCCCAGTGACAGCCAGCCAGTCTTTCCCTGCAGCGCATATACAAACAGAAACAGCCCCGCGCCTCCCGCCGCCAAATAGGCCGCACGTGACTGGGCAGCCGGTAAAATGACCGCAATACTCAACAGACAGCCCAGCGAAAGGTATTTTCCAAACAGCCAGGCCCATTGTTTCCAACGAGATGAAAGGGGATCATTTTGAAGAACTTCTATTTTGCACCGGGAAAACCGCCAGGATACAAAGGCCAAAGGGAAAAGCATAACCAAGTAACCGGCATAGGGACCCGGATTGAAAAAACAGCCTGTGATTTTGAAAGTACCGTGATTCCCCCCGTATACTCCGTAAAGCTGCAAATTGCCAAACACCGCCTGCACCAAGCCGGTCAACAGCAGTGCTCCAACGACCAGTCTTTTTTGCCGATAACCGAGCATGCGCACCGAAACGTACAGAATTCCCAACGCAACAGGAACCGCCAGTCTGAACGCAAACAATTGCTCATGAACAACCAGCACCTGCACAGCCTGCCAAAGCAGAAGAAAGACCGCGTACAGATCGAAAACCGTGAATCGGATGACGCCTCTCCGTCCGACTGCAACTTTTGCTCCCAATAGGATAAGCATAAGCCCGGCTACCGCCACAAAGACCAACCCTCTGCCGCTGTCCGGAATCAGAGAAATCCCTATGGTGTGCACATAAATAATAAAAGGAAGACACACAACCAAGGCCCCGGTTAAGACTGCAAGAAGCCAGGAAACCGCTTCGTTTGCTATTCTATTCATAATTATCAAACCAATTTAACATTTCGTTCAGATAACAACATCGTTTGTATATATCGCAGCAGGAATAATGTATTTACTTTTATCAAGTAATGCATTTAAATATAATATTAAAACATAAATATGTAAATTTATACAAAATAATATGTCAAAAAACACATATTAATATATATACAAAACACAAAATTTCTTCTAGATACACAAACTCCTACTCTCTAACTATCTATTCCCCTTCTATAAGCGAACAAAAAACCTCAAACATTAGCCCCATACAGGTTTACCGTCTCTGAGAAAAAATATCATTTCCTCTTTCCCTCTTGAGCGGTTTCTCAGCCACAGCAAAGCACCCGGAGGCGTTTCATATATCAAACG
>JAKSBZ010000005.1 GCA_022360875.1 Cytophagales bacterium
ATAAAAAAGGAGCCTTAGGGCTCCTTTTTTGTAGAAGATATTCTCATAGAAAAGATTATTTTTTTTTCTCCTGCCCGCACTCGGACAAAAACTAAACTCCATCACAAACTTAGAATGCCGAATTTTTAATCGCTTTAGCACGATAAAGCCCGGCTCAATAACATTTGCCTTTGTCGCGACTTAAGCACTTTTGGAACGGAGAATGTGCGGTATGAAATAGCAACATGTAAGTAAAAAATCCGGGAAGGCAAGTATATAAAACGTTGTCCGAAATTCAGGAAGCAGTCGAAGCTTATCGTCCGAATGTTTTCATTGTCAAATAAATTTGAAGCACCGGTTTCACTAAGCTCTAAATCGGAAAATACCCATTTCGGATTAGTTCTTCATCATCGAAGGTTTTAGCTTTTCTGCGGCGGCCAGCAAACCAGCCGCCTTTGGCGAAGGCAGAGAACCGGTTAGTACCTCTTCTTGGAGGCAAAGAGGCTTCTTCACGGATCGGAGTTTCCAGATCGTCCAGCAGCTCTTCTTGGTTCCGTTCTGCAAGCAGAAGCGTATTTCTCCGGCTTCGCGGGCTTCCGGACATTGAAAGCAAGTCTGTTCTTCCTTCCAGAATACTCTGTGCAAGGGCCAGTGCGCGGGCAAACCGGATGTATCCCTGAGCCAGGATGTGCTTCCGGGTTTCTTGGAAGTCAAATCGTATCGGTCGGCTTGGCTGTGCGGAAGCGCCGTCTGGCGGGAACAGTTTTTTTTGTGCTTCCATCATGGTTTCGTGTATTCCTTCGAACATAAGGCATGTGTCGTTCATGTAATCGAAAGGAGGTGTGTGAATATAAACCGTTTTAATTGTTTCGGAAAGCTTTTGCTCTTCTTCGCCTGCCAGTCCGTCTGTTTGTTTTTCGCTAAAGTCTTGTGAAAGCACGAAGTCTTCGTTCTCTATGCTTTTTTTGTGATACTGTATTTGAACGGTTGGCTGAATGTAAAAGGAGTAGGGGGTGGGTCTGTCAAAAAAACTGCTTAAGAGTTCCCGGCCCCGGTAAGAGTTCATCAGATGAGCGCAGTAGTTTAAGATGCGGAGGCGAATTTCTTTTTCAAGCTTAGGGGAAATATGGGCATTGATTTTTTTTCGGATGTTGGTCCATAGCCGCTGCGTCTCTCCTTCCAGTCTTTCGTCCAGTGCGGGAAAGGCATAATTCAGCCTTTCCAAGTGGCAAAGCGCGTCGTCCTGCTCAAGTTGTACGAGATTCAGGAGCTGCAGAACAACAGGCGTCAGGTAATAAGCCGGATCCTTTGACTGGATGATTTTGCTGAAGGGATTCTGCCGAAGCCAATCGCTGATGAGGTTCTCCAGCTTGAGCAATAGTTTGAACACCGCCTGTATTGTGTATTCGTCTTCCTTCCATTCAAGCGTTTCATAGTCTTCAATAGCGTGCCGGAGGGGATGCAGCGATGCATTTTCCGGCAGCAGAAATATTTTTTTTAACTGTTCATTTCGGTCGTTCGGGTTGACAGTCCGGATGGCTTCGATGTTTTTTTGTACTTCATCTTGCAGCATCCGGCGCCATTTTTCGAAAGTGACGGGATTTTTTCGGGCAATGGTCCGTGCTTTCATCCGGTTAATCTGACTGATTAGAAGGCGCTCATCTTTGCTGGGAGTCGGTGTCAATGGTATTGTTGCACAGGTAGCCCGTGAAAGGAGCTGTTTTTTCCCCGAACGGGCCTCGGGGACGGGAACAGGAGCGCTTGAGTTCCAGGAGCTGGGGCGTAGTTTGGACCCGGTTCGGGGCCTTTTAGCCGGATCGTCTGTGCCGGATTCGACTGAAATTAAATCGACAGGCGAGTCGATATCCATGCTAATGGAGGCTAGCAGTACATTTTCCGAAGGTTTCGCCGCCGGGAGCTTCATTTCGGAAACAGAACCGGATTTTTTTCTTCGCTCGCTGAACGAAGAGCTTCTCTCCGGTTTCAGAGCGCCTTTAAGCTCCAAGGGCCTAAGAAACGGATTTTTGAAGTGGTTGAGCTTATGGTAGGAAAGCAGGCTGGCGATGCTGAAGAGCCCTTTGAGCATTCCCTTTCGGTATTTTTCCACGGTTTCGGGTTTAAAACCCAATTCCACGCTGATCGGGTGGGCGAAGTCGATCATAACGGCTCGGTTTAATAACGGCTCATCGTTGTTTACCACGACGAGCATGCTTGCCCCAACATAAACCGTTGGGGCAAGGCTGATCCAGTGAATGACTTTGTGAACATCGGTCAGAAGTTTTTCCGTGGCCTCAAGCGTAGCATTCCCGATAAGTTCTTTGAGTTTTTTCAGGTTGGTGTCGTGTCCGCGCGCCCCTTTTTTCTGGGCGTCCTCGTCGCGGAAGCCATAGCGAGCGCTTACTTTCGTATCCATAAGCAATAGGTGCTTCATGGCTTTTATCCCCGCTTTTAGCGGGTTTTTCTTCTGGCTTCTTATCTGTTCGGTATAGCTGGCAGTAGCTGTACCGATTTTCAGGTCGCGCATTATGGACGCCGTATGCCCGCCTGTTACATTTTCAAGAATGATGTACCAGTGTTTGTGTTCGGGATCTTCCCATTTTGCGTCCACTTTGGTCTGTTCTTCAGGTGTCAGCGCTTTCTTAAGCTTTTCCAGCGTGTTGAACGGACCGATAAACCAGGGAATATTAGGGACATAACGCGATCCGGCTAGTAAGAGAGGGCGAAAGCTTTGGTACTGTTTGGCCTCGATTTCATCAATTCGTTTGATGATCTTTCCCTTGATGATAAGCAGATCTTCGGTGTGTCCTGCTCGTTGAATAACACCTTTTTGTAGAGAAGCCGCGGTGTGAAGCGGTGGTTTCGAGAGTGTTATTTTATGAGAATAATCAAACATGAGGTTGAAAATCCTGAGCAGGACATTGTACGAGGGTTCTGGTTTGTTGATCTGATTAACTCATTGGCAGTAATTCGGACCCTGTATTGGGACAATCGGGCAAGCCGTGGTTTTGTTATTCTAAGGAATGAAAAATCCCTGCCAGCGGCAGGGCAGTAGTATTGTGTTTTATAAATTGTTCAGGAAGAGATGTCTTGCGGTTTGGGCTTCATAGGGAAGTTTTGAAAAAATAATCATTTCTGCAGGGCTTCTGTTGGGTTGGGATATTGAAACTTGTAGTTCAACAGTTTTTTTAGCTTGTCAGAGTTAACAGTTCGGAAAGGGTTGCTTCCTTCAACAAAGACCGGATTTTCGAGACCGGCTGTCTGGCAGGCTTTTGTATAGAATTCTCTTCGTGAAGGATGCTCGTCGGCCGAAGCGTTGAAGGTTTCCCCCCAGACTTCCTGGCGGATGATCTCGCAGATGATTCTGACGCAGTCTGTCAGATGAATCATATTTACCGGGGCGTCAGCGCCGGCCATTTTCTTTCCGGCAAAGTATCGTCCTGGCTGGCGGCCTGGTCCCATTAGTCCAGAAAAGCGCAGAATCGTGGTGTCGAAGCGGGAATTTTTTGTGAAAAGTTCCTCGATTTCCAGCCACACCACGTCCGAAAAGCGCGATACGATGTATTCCGCGTCTTTCTCAGTTACCGTTTTTCCGTTTAAGGGATAAACGGAGGTGGCTCCGATGAATATTACCTTTTGGACGGGAGATGCTTCAATAGCCTCGATCAGCTGTTGCATGGATTGACTGTAGAAATTTTCACAGCCTTTTTTGGATGAAGGCGGCACATTGACGACCAGAATTTCTGAATTTAGAAAAGTGTCAATGTTCCCTTCGGGTTCTGGAGTCAGCTGCAGCAGAAAGTCCTCGATTCCAGCATTGCGAAGAGTCTTCAGTTTTTCATTTCTCGTGGTGGAGCCTTTTACCTTATGTCCCTGGCGGATCAGTTCTTTGGCCAGCGGCAAACCGAGCCATCCGCAGCCCATTATGCTTATTTTCATTATATCTGATGTTTATTTGAAAAAGTGATTTTCATGACAGCGATTGGGCTGTATGCGGCGGAAGCGCTTCGTGGTTTGGATTGAAATTTTTGAAATGAAAAAAGAAAGCAAACACTTTGCGCTGAATCCTGACAGTTAATTTATTAATTCCTGGATATGAAGCAAAATGAGAGGAGTCGAATTTTTTTGAGCGAAAAAAGTTGTACTAGGCAAATGAAAGGTAAAAAAGAGAAGGAGTATCACCGGACTATGTTTTGCAGCAAGCGCTGTTGCATAGTCCGGGAAGTAGCTCCGTCGTCAGAGGGTATCGTTAGCCGGTGTAGGTGCCGAACTCAAAGATTGTCTTATGCTG
Organism: Cytophagales bacterium; assembly: GCA_022360875.1. GTDB lineage: Bacteria > Bacteroidota > Bacteroidia > Cytophagales > Cyclobacteriaceae > JAKSBZ01. Next base: position 4,268 of record JAKSBZ010000005.1, read on the forward strand.
GTACGGTTCGTCCGCTTTCAGTACAGCCGACGGAAAGTTCGGGTGGTTGGGAGAGTCAGGAAAGAACTGGCTCTCCAGCGCAAATCCGTCCCGGTTGTTTACAATGGTTCCTGTTCGGTTTGAAAGGCCCGAGTGCAGATAATTTCCGGAGTAAAACTGCAGTCCGGGCTGTGTCGAAAAGATTGTCAGTGTGCGTCCGGATATCGGTTCGCGCACTTTGGCGGTAAGCGTCGATTCGCTGTGGTCCAGTACAAAATTGTGATCGTAGCCGGCGCCGCGCAGCAGCTGTTCGCTGTTTGAGTCGATATCCAAACCGATTTTTTTGAATGTTCTGAAATCGAACGGAGTGCCTGCAACCGGACGGATTTCTCCAGTAGGAATGTTGTTCTCGTCCATCGGTGTAAATTCCCCGGCCTGTATCATCAGTTCGTGCTCGCGGATGCTCGCTTTGCAGTTTCCCGACAGGTTAAAGTAGCTGTGGTTGGTCAGGCTGACCAGCGTGTCCTGGTCGCTGACAGCCCGGAAGTCGATAATTACTTGGTTTGTTTCGGTCAGCGTGTACTTTACCCGCACCTCGAGATTGCCAGGATATCCGTTGTCGCCGTCGGGGCTTGTCAGCGAGAATTCCACGGCTCCGGTTTTTACTTCAAAATCCCACACCTGCTTGTCGAATCCGAGAACTCCTCCGTGAAGGTGGTTGGGACCGTTGTTGACCAGCAGTTCGTAAGCGTTGTCTCCAATGGAAAATTTTCCTTCTTTGATGCGGTTGCAGTATCGGCCTACCGTCGCGCCCATGTATACGGAGTCGTTAAAATAATCATCGAGGCTGGCGTATCCAAGTACAACGCTTTCCAGTTTGCCGCTGCGGCCGGCCGCTTGAATGTCCCAAATGGCGGCGCCGAAGTTGCTGAGTCTTAAGGCGGTTCCTTTTTCATTTTGGAGAAGGAAGGAGTGCACATTTTTAAGGGCTCCGTGGCTGATTTTTTCTTTTGAAACCTGTATCATAAGATCAGCTGTCTTAGTTGTTCTGCGCTGTATTCGGCGGTAATGTCGCGCTGCGGGTTGGCAAACATTTCATAGCCGACCATAAACTTTCTGACTGTGGCGCTTCGGAGCAGCGGCGGATAGAAACCCATGTGAAAGTGCCAGCCTTCGTGCACCTGTCCGTCGGTCGGAGCTTGGTGGATTCCGGCAGAGTAAGGGAATGAGCAATCGAAGAGCTTGTCGTAAGCCTGCGTGGTTTTTTGCAATGCGTCGGCAAAGCTTTGTTTTTCCTCTTCGGTCATCTGGCCGATATGCTGGAAGTGCCGTTTGCTGACAATCATGGTTTCATAGGGCCAAACGGCCCAGAAAGGCACAAGCACCGCAAAGTCTTTGTTTTCGTAAACAATGCGTTCCTTTTCTTTAAATTCAATATCCAGATAATCCGAAAGAATACTTCTGCCGCAGGCGCTGTAATGCCTGCTCATGGTTTTTGTTTTCTTCATGGGTATGTCCGGAATGCTTTCCTGCGCCCATATCTGCCCGTGCGGATGCGGATTGCTGCATCCCATCATTTCGCCTTTGTTTTCGAATATCTGCACATAGTTAATTTGCGGCAGAGCCGCCAGCTCATTGTACTGGTCCTGCCAGAGCTGCACCACCTTAATAATATCCTCGGTTTTCATTTTTGGCAGCGTGAGGCTGTGGTCAGGAGAGAAGACTACCACTTTGCAGATTCCGGTTTCGCTTTTCGCTTTCAGCAAGCCGCCTTTCTCGAAAATTCCTTTGGGAACGCTTGGCACCAGGGCGGCGAAATCGTTCTGAAATACAAAGGTCGAAGAGTAGTTCGGATTTTTTGCGCCGCCGGCGCGCTCATTGCCCGGGCAGAGGTAGCATTTGGAGTCGTATGACGGTCTCTTCTCTCCCTCCGTTTTCTCAATTTTTCCCTGCCAGGGTCTTTTGGTGCGGTGCGGAGAGACTAATATCCATTCGTCGGTGAGGATATTGTATCTTCTGTGCGAGTGTTCTGAAAAATCAAATGTGTTCATAAAAATCGAAATCAAGAGAAATGCATCCTTTCCGATGAAATCGGAAAGGTTTTATTTCATGCATAAATCGTTGGTTTTTGATGTGGGGCAAAGCCGTGCGCGATTACTTGCTGAGCTCAATGGCACCGTCGCCAATGACAACTGTGTAAGCCTCCATCTCTTTTCCTGTCTTGTCCAGGTAGAAAGCACTTGCCTCTTCAATAAAGCTTGCAGCTCTGTCTTTTTTTACCAGATTGAGCGTGCAGCCTCCGAAGCCTCCGCCCATCATTCTGGCACCCAGCACTTCGTCTTTGTCGCGGGTATAATCCACCAGAATATCCAGCTCCGGGCATGAAACTTCGTATTCTTTCGACAGACCGTGGTGCGACTGGTAAAGCAGCTGTCCGACTTGTTGCAGATCATTGTTTTCAAGCGCTTCGCAGGTGTCCATTACCCGCTGGTTTTCATTGATCACATAACGGCAGCGCTGGTAAACGACAGGGTCCAGTTCCTCTTTGTGGCTGTCCAGCTGCGCTTGTGTCAGGTCGCGCAGACTCTGAACCTCCGGGAAGTGCTTTTGCATTGTACTGACGCCCGATTCGCATTGCTCGCGGCGCACATTGTATTCTGACGAGGCCAAAGAATGGTGGACTTTGGTATTGCAAAGGATGAAGCAGCAGTCGTCGAGTTCCAGCGGAAAATACTGGTATTCCAGAGAGCGGCAGTCGAGACGGAGGACATGGTTTTTCTTTCCGAAGGTACTGATAAACTGATCCATGATGCCGCATCGCACGCCCACATAGTGGTGCTCGGCCATTTGGCAAGCTTTAACTATTTCGAACGGATCGAGTGTCAGGTTAAAAGATTTTTTCAGTCCCATGGCCAGCGCGCATTCAATGGAAGCCGACGAAGACAGCCCCGAGCCTATAGGGACATTGCCTGTGAACACGCAGTTGAATCCTTTGATGTCCGCTCCGGCTTTTTTCAGTTCGGAGACTACCCCGATGATGTAGTTGGCCCATCCTTTTTCGCAGGGCTCAAGAGCTGCAAGCTCGAATTCGAAACTTTCCTTCAGATCGCAGGAATAAGCCGCGCAACGGTCTGTGCCGTTGGGAGCTAGGGCAAAAATGGCTTCTTTGTCGATGCTTGCCGGCAGGACAAAGCCCTGGTTGTAGTCCGTGTGTTCTCCGATCAGGTTGATACGGCCGGGAGCCTTGGAGATTATGGGGTTTTGGTTGAATTTTTCTTTAAAAATATGAAGTAAGTCGTTAGTATCTGTCATACGCTTAGTAATATACGGTAAGTGCTTGATCGCCTGCATTGCCTTGTGGTCTGCGTGCAGGACTGGTGTGAAGTACATGTTTTTTTTTGATTAAAGAAGTTTGAAATGTATATTCTCGAATAATAACGTTCCCGCAGACGGCGAAGAATTATACTTTTAGCTGAAATGCGTATCTTGTGAGGGTAAAAGCAAAGGTGTAATTCTATGGTACGAAGAAAAAGGCAGATAACGATAAAAGACTTGGCCCGGAAGCTGGACATTTCGGTGTCGACGGTTTCCCGGGCGCTCAGGGCGGCTCCCGACGTAAACCCGGAAACAAAAAAGAGAGTGCTGGCATTGGCTGAGGAGCTGAATTATGAGCCCAACGTGATAGCGAGCAGCTTAGTGAACAAGCGGACCCGATATATAGGAGTGATTGTGCCGGAGCTTGCCATGAATTTCTTTTCGCAGGCGATTAGCGAGATTCAGCACGAGGCGAGAAAAGCCGGGTACCAGGTGATGATATGTCAGTCGGATGAAAGCTATGAGACGGAGGTGGAACACGTGGAAGGCCTTATCCGAAGCAGGGTGGACGGGCTGATTGTTTCATGCAGCCGCGAGACGAAGGACTTTACTCATTTTAAAAAGCTCATTGACAAAGACATTCCTCTGGTGTTTTTCGACCGGATGCCTTCCGAGCCCCTGACGGCCAGTTCAGTGATTGTTGACGACTTTCAAGGAGCTTATCAGGCAACCCGCCATCTTATCGAGCAGGGCTGCAAGCGAATCCTGCACTTAAGCGGGCCGGAAAATCTGTTTATTGCTCAGCAGCGCAAAAAAGGCTTTTTGAAAGCCGTGGAAGATGAGGGGCGAGAGGATCTGCTTGCTTTTGTGCTTCCCTGCGATGCGCTTAGGCAGGATGCTGAGGAAAACACCTGCAAGGCGCTGGAGGATATTAAGCCTGACGGGATTTTTGCCATATCGGATCCTGTTGCATTGCAGGTTCTGGGTGTTTTGAAAGAAAAGAGAATTTCAGTTCCGGAACAAATCAAACTTGTCGGCTTTACCGACGAGCCCTACAATCATTTGCTTTCGCCGGCGCTGAGTTCTGTGTGCCAGCCTGCAGATATGCTGGGCAAGCGTGCCGCTCAGATTGTTTTGGAGCAAATTGAAGCTTATTTCAATGATATTTCTCCCAAGATCAACACTCGTACCGAGCTGGTGGATACCGAGCTGCGTGTGCGTGCCTCATCATGCAGTGCAGTGTTTGACAAGACCGGCACTTGTTGTTAGCATTAATAAATGGCTTCAGAATAGATACGATTTATTTTGGGGCCTTTTTCTTTCTTCTTTTAAAAAGCGGGATTCGGCGTTTCTTCTTTTTTCCTCCTTTTTCATCAGCCTCGAGCCATTTTTTCAGCTCCTTGATAGAAACAGGATGGACAACATCAGAGGAGTAGCTGGTTAGCAGGCTCTCGGAAGGAGGTTCCGCTTCCGAAGCACTGGCTTCCGATGTGCTGGCGGGCCATGCTGAAGAGGACAGGAAAACAGAGGCGTCTGATTTCTCGGATTCGCTTTCGTGGCTTTTTCCTGGAACTTTGGAGCTAATGGAATCGGCTGAAAAAATACGCATTTTCATTATTTTTTCGGTGCCGGCCGGAGAAGAAACCACGATCTTCGGCAGTTCAACTTTTTGCTTTTCTTTATGTCCTTTCAAACTTGAAAGACGTCTTCGTTTCAGGCGCTCTTCAAGTCGAATTTTCAATTCGTCTTCGGACTCAGAGGTATAGTCTGAAGGAGGCCGGTTGATGTGCACCCTTGCAGAAGATCTTCTGCGGGCTGAACCCCAAGGCGGAACAGGGCTCTCGGCATCGGATATCGAGCGGACGGGCGATGTGCTTTGGGAAGAAGATTCAGCTTTCGATGTACTTGCGGGCCATGCTGAAGAAAACAGGGAAAAAGAGGAGTCTGATTTCTCGGATTCGCTTTCGTAGCCTTTTCTTAGAACTTTGGAGCGAATGGAAGCGACCGGAGGAATCCGCCTTTTCATGGTTTTTTCGGTGCTGGCCCGAGAAAAACCCACGGTCTCCGTCAGTTCAAATTTTGGCACTTCTTTAAGCCCTTTCAAACTTGAAAGACGTCTTCGCTTCAGGCGTTCTTCGAGCCGTATTCTTTGCTCGTTTTCCGACTCAGACGTGTAGTCTGAAGGAGGCAGGGGAATTTGAGAAACCGCCGAAAGTGAGTTGATATCCAGCTTGTTTTCCCGTATTCTGTGCAATGCTTTTTCTTTTTTTGTTTTATAACTGGCTTCTTTTTTCTTCCAGGGCTGGTTGATGTGTACTCTTGCAGATGACCTTCTACGGGCTGTACGCCGAGGCGGAACAGGACTTCCGGCATCGGATTCATGGGCTTGTTCATTTGGCTCTTTGCTAATCCAAAAGGAAATAGAGGGAATTTCTAATTTGAATTTTCGCTTTGGTCTTTCCTCATGTAATATGCCCTCATTGTCTGAAAGAGGAGCGGAAGCCTTTTTTTCGCGAACATCGGATCCTTCTGCGTCAGTATAGCTGAAGAAAATCTCTTGCCGCCTCCTGACTTTTTCCCGCTCTTCTTCCGACAATTCTTCAAGCTTTTTTTGTTTCACATAGTTTGTTCGTCTGAACATGCGGCTGACGGAGTCGAATTCGTATTCGGGCTGGCCGGCTTCACCCCGGGCGAACATTCCGTGTTTTGACAGCTCTCTGAGCAGCGGTGTTAGATTAAGGGCGGTTCGGGGCGGCAGGCGATTCTTTTTCCGAAGGGGATTTTCAGAGTTCTGCAGATTGCTGACTTGCTGAAAACAGCGCATATGCTCACCGCTGAAGGCCGCGCCTGCACTTGAGAGCGCATTGGCAAAATGAATAAAAGGAGGATGGATAGTATAGTTTTTTGTCTGGCCGGGTTCCGTTGGGGGGGCGGAAACGCCAAGGTAGTGTTTGTGTGTGATATTGGCAGGAAATTCCAGCGCGACATGGTTGAAATTGCTTGAGTTTTTATACAGCGTTTCATGATAGGCTTCACTGGGAAAATAAAGTTTGTAGCCGGCCTCTTCTGTATCAAATGTTTCATCTGTATTGCCTAACGGGAGCATAGTCATCTCCCCGGTTTTGCCGGGTATTTGAAAAGAGAAGACCTCATACTCGAGCCCAACTCCGGGTTCGTTTTTTCTTTTTTTGGCCTCTGCGGCCGAAAAGGTGCCAAAAGGAGAAACAAGGATGGGCGTTATCTTTTGATAATAATCTCCCGGCTTTGCTACTGAAAAGCTTTGCTTAACCAAATTGCCTTGTCTGTCAGTACCCACAGTCTTGCGAAGTATTTCCCGGCCTTGGAAGCTTCGAAACAGCTTGGCTATCCATCCGAATATTCGGTCCTCAAAGGTAAGGTCTTTTGCTTCGGCAGTTTTATACTCATCTATTTCATAGGGATTGGTTTCTCCCCAAATGTTGGCCAGACCTATCATGCTCTGTGGATGGGGCTGGACGTTCGAGCTGGCCAAGGGGCTTCTGTCTTTGGGACGCTGGCTCATTTCGACAGCTTTGTAGATTCCGCCGGGCTTAAAGAATACGCTGTCAAGTTCATGTCTTGCTTCTTCTACAGGGTTATGGATTTTCAGCCCGGTTTTTCTGTCATTCAGTTTATCCCACAGGGCTTCAATGTCTTCCGTATCATCAGTTATTCCAGAATCTACAGTGGGATCTATAATATGGTATTCCGATCCGTGGGTATGATAATAAATCCGCAGCTTTTTCTCGCGGATTTTTTTTACGACAATTTGATACTCAACATCCGCGCGGTCAAGTATCTCCAGCATGGCGTGCAGGTATTCGGCGTTGCCGCTGGCTGGGATTTGCTGAGCGGAGCTCCATTGGAAGATTTTTTTTTCTGCATCAGACAGAAGACGCAGGCGTTCTTTCAGGGTTGTCTCATAGGCTTTGCGCGTGTTTTGGAGTCTGTCTTTTGCCCTAATGTGTTCTTCATGTTCTATCTGGCCAATCTCTGCGCGGGCTGCTTCATAGATTTCTTCCTCATAAGAGGAAATTATCGTCCAGTCTTCGATGGTGCCTCTCCTGCCGGGAGTTACAAACTCTGGGCGAGGTTCTTTCCGAAGATGTCTTCTGTACAGAATGTCCTCCATTCTTTCTTTGCTGTACTCTTCTTCCAGATCTTCCAGCTCTCGTTCTAGCGCGTAGCTTTGCTGGCTGATGCCCCAGTATTCGTTAATCAGTTTTTCAAGCTCTCCGAGAAGAGGAGTTTCATTGTATTGGTCTTTCAGAGAGACTCCCGGTTTTTTGATGAACTGGCGGTAGGTGGCCGGAGGGATAAAGCACTGGATGGGAGGGGAGGTTGATAATCTGCTCCGATGCAAGGCAGAGGGAAGCGTCTCTGTGCGGATCCGAGACTTGAACATACTTTCGGAACAAGAGAAACAAACAATGGTTTTTGCCTGATATGTTTGGACTATTCAATTAGAGTGGATTGTGGGCATATAATAATTCTGTGAATTATTTCATTTTTTAACTTTAAAAGGGATTCAATAAAAATTGAAATACGGGATTTGTCAAAATAATATTTTTCTTTTTACAAAAGAAAAGTCGTTTTATTTTGCCGGACTTCTGTTTTTCAGAAAAAAATATAAATCCATTATTGGATGTGGTGTTGTTTTTTTTGAAAAAAAATACCCAAAAATGTGTAATTTGTAGGCTTTCGTTCTCTGGAAAGGGCTTGCGGCGTTTCTGCGCGAAGGCAGGGATCGGGATCATCAAGTTTTTTCCTCAGAATTTTTCAGACAAAAATAACCATTTCAACGCATGTTTAAGAGCTTATCAGATTTAGAAGAACTGGTAAAAAATGTCCCGCAAAAAAGAAAGCTGGTTCTGGCGGCTGCCGGAGACGAACATTCGCTGCATGCCGTATGCAAGGCGTCCGAACAAGGGCTGATTGAACCGATTTTGGTTGGCGATAAAGAAAAGATATTAAGAGTGGCCGATGCAGGATCCTGCAGCCTGGCCAGTGCGCATATAGTCCATGAGACTGATTCCAAACAGATGGTCAAGACAGCAGTGAGCATGGTGCACCACGGCGACGCCGATGTGCTGATGAAAGGGCACGTGGGGACAGCGGCTTTATTGAAAGGCGTACTGAACAAGGAATGGGGACTTCGTGACAAGAAGCTGCTTTCTCATTTTGCGCTGTTTGAAATACCGGCTTACCACAAACTGCTGGCCATTACAGACGTGGCTATGAATATTGCTCCGAGCCTCAAGGATAAGATCGATATCATTAACAATTCCGTTGAGTTTCTGAACCGGCTGGGCGTTGAGAATCCTAAAGTTGCTGCCGTGGCAGCCGTGGAGATGGTAAACGAGCAGATGCAGGCAACTACTGATGCTGCCCTGCTGTCGATTATGTGCCGCAGAGGGCAGATTCAGAACTGCACCATCGACGGACCGCTGGCTTTTGACAATGCCATCAGTTTCGAAAGCAAGAAGCACAAAGGCATTGCCGGGGAAGTGGCCGGCGACGCCGACTTGTTGCTTGCACCGGATATTGAAGCGGGCAACGTGCTCTACAAAGCTTTTGTCTTCTTTGTGAAAGCGCAGCTTGCGGCTGTCATTTTGGGGGCCAGGGCGCCGATCGTGCTGACTTCGCGTGCGGATAGCGAGCAAACGAAACTCAACAGCATTATGCTGGCGGCGGCTTCGAGTGTGGATTTTAAATTGTAATGCGAGATATTATGTGCAAGAAAGAAATTTTGGTGATTAACCCGGGCTCGACATCTACGAAGATCGCCTGGTTTGTAAACCTGGAGTGCGTTTTCAAAAAAACGCTTAAACACCCGGTGGAAGAACTTGAAAACCAACAGAATTTCCAGGAGAAATATCTGTTCCGCAAGAATGCAATACTCAGTGAGCTGGCTGGCACAGACATGCATCTGAAGGATTTGACTATGATCGTTAGCCGCGGAGGAATGCTCAAGCCAATTGAGTCGGGAGTTTATGAAGTGAACCAGCGAATGCTGCATGACTTGGAGCATACAAAATTGAAGCATGCCAGTAATCTCGGTGGGGTGATTGCCCACGAGCTGGCAACGCAATTGAACATCAAGGCCTATATTGCCGATCCGGTGGTGGTGGACGAGCTTGATGACTTGGCGCGCTACAGCGGCCATCCGAATTTTGAGCGCCGTTCGGTTTTTCATGCGCTGAACCAGAAAGCCATAGCCCGTCAGCATGCGCGCGAGATCGGAAGGGAGTATGAGGAGCTGAATCTGATAGGCGTGCACCTGGGCGGAGGCATTTCGGTTGCTTTGCACAGAAACGGCCGCGTGGTGGATGTGAATCAGGCTTTGGACGGAGAAGGAGCGATGTCGCCCGAGCGGAGCGGCACATTGCCGGCCGGCGAATTGATACGCATGGCTTACAGCGGCAAGTATACGCAGCAGGAAATGATGGAAATGGTGGTGGGAAAAGGCGGTTTTGTTGCCTATACCGGGACCAACGACGGATTTGAGCTGAGTCAGAAAGCGCTGAGCGGAGACAAGGATGCGCAGCGGATGTTTGAGGTGCTGGCTTATCAGGTTGCAAAGGAAATCGGCGCGCTGGCGGCGGTTAATGCCGGAAAAATCGACACGATTTTTCTCACGGGAGGCATGGCCCACAACAAAGACATTACAAGGCTTATCCGCGAGCGTGTGGAGTTCATCGCTCCGGTGAAGGTATTTCCGGGAGAAGACGAGATGCATGCTCTTGCGCAAAACGGCTATATGCTTCTGGAGGGCCGGGCAGAAGCCAAAGAATACGTTTAAGCGGTTTTGAATCAAATACCGATTCAGAAAGAATTTAAACACCTGTGTGAATGGACACAGGTGTTTTTTTTGAGATATGAGCGAAAAGAAATTTCGTATTTGTTCGAAAAGCCATTTCAGCCATGGATATTCGTTCATTTTCAGTCGGCTATTCATGAAACCTCAGGCCAAACCGAAGCGCGAGTCCTTGATACTGGTCCCCGATGAATCCCGTGGACAGTTCGACGCTGAGAATGTTTAAGATGTTGTCCAGCCCGTAGCCTAGCTCGGTGTAGTTGCCCAAAGCCGGCGTGTACAGGTAGTTGACAAAAAAACGCTCGAGAAAAAACTGCTGATTGAACCAGGGAAGGCGCTTCAGCAGCAATCTTTTGGAGTAGAAAGCCACAGAGAACTGTGCGAACTCTTCCTGAGTGCTTTGCTCATACAAATCCATCAGCCTGAATTTTCCGAAAGTGTCACCGGCGTAAACGGGCAGCTGGGAATTGTTGAAATGGTGAAAGTCAGGGAAAAAAACGCCGCTGCGATTGAAGAATTTTCCGGCGGAAGCCTGATATTCCCAGTCATGCTGAAAATTGATTTTTGTGCGGTTTGCTATGCTGAAGGATGCAAAGTCGTAGTCTGTCTTGGAGTTGAAGATGTTTTTCCATCCTTTTTTGTAGCAGAGTGTTAGAGTCGGATATTGGCTATAGCGGACTGGTATTTTCGCTCCTTTGTGCACATAATAGCGCTGGCGGTGGTTGTAGCTGAGCGTCAGCTCGGTGACGGCGGCATTGTGTGTTGTGAACCGGGTGGTTGGCACTTCTCGGTTGTAAGGCTCGTTGCCGGTGAGTTCGTTGTTTTTCCAGTTGATCCAGTGAGCACCGCTTGTGTTTTCCAGCCAGTAGCGGTGAGAAAAAGCCGCGCTGGCTTTCAGCCTGAGTCCGTTGGCCAGGTCAATGGAATTTTCGGCTTTCGCAAAGTCCTTTCCGTAAAGTTTCAGCAGATTTTCTTCAAAAAACAAAGTCCACAGGCTGTTGATGGTTGGGTTTATACCAGAGGTAGAATTGAAGTCGGCCGAGCGGCTGCCCGCACTCAGAAGGAGCTGTCCGCGTGACATCGGTGCGTAGTTTTTTCCCAGTTTAGCGGAATACATCCATTTGTGCCTTCCGAATGCATAGAGTCCTTCGAAGTCAAGAAAAGAGTCTTTTCCGTGCTTTTTTTTGTCACTGTGGCCAAGTCTGAATTTTCCTCCCAGCGTCAGGCCGTCCACTGTATTGTATTGGGCGCTGATCCCTTTCCAGTTGAAGAACCGCGTTTTGCCGAATTTTTTTCCAAAAAACAACGCGTTGCTGATGTCGCTGATCTTTTGCACGGTGTTTTTCTTCTTTTTTGTCAGCTTTGCTTGGCTGTTTCTGCGCGCCGTGTGCAGCACCTGAATGGAGTCAAACCTCCTGTAGCCTGTGCTCTCTTCGGGGGTTAGCGGGATGGAGCGCATGGCCTTCCAGTAGCTTGTATCGCGTTTGTGGGCAAGCGAGTCGATATGGGTTCTTTCGCTGCTTTTTATTTCCAGTTCCTCGCGGGTTGAGGCGGCTTTTGCTTCACGCTTCATTTTTCTGTTCAGCTTGCGCATTTCCGAGTTGCTGAGCTTTTCCTTGTGCAGCAGTCTGTCAATCTCTTTTTGCCTTTTGGTCGCGGGGCGTGATTTCACATTTTCTTTTTCGGCTGACACTTTTTTGGAAATAGCGGCCGCATTCCGAATCAGGCTATGGTCCAGCTTGGGGTTCAGCATGATGTCGTATTCACTGACTGACACAGCGTAGTTCATTTCTGCTTTTACGCCCATGAAATCGAAAGACGCCCGAATGCTGAAGGTTGCGGGCATCCACACTTCGCCGCCGGCAGGAGCGTAGGTCTGTCTCATGCTTATTTTTCCGATTCGGTGTGTGAAAGACAAGTCGGCGCTGTGGATGTTCCAGAAACGCTCTGCAATGTGCAGCGTTCCGGTGTAAAGCCCCTCTCCTTTGCGCCTCGGCCTAACTTTGATGATGTTCACTTCGCGGCCCTGATCCACGAAAAAGCCTTCGTAGCTGAACCGGTAGTGCGCAAAGGCGTTTGGGGCCAGAGGAGAAAGCACTTCATTCATTTCCGCATCGTAGAGACTTCCCATTATCATGTTGAGCGGATTGGGCATTTCGCTGTCGAAGTTGTTTTTTGCGGCCAGCACGTTGTGCGTGAACTTGTTGGGTTGCTGAAAACTGACATTTGCTATGGTTTCGGTCACCAGCGTTTTGTTCATGTATTTCTTTACCTCTTTTCGGGCCTCTTTTCCCATGGCCCATTGGTAGGCTTTGGGGACCTTGTTCAGCTTTCCTGAGCCTTTTACGTAGGCTTTTGCCCGGTATTCCTGAACTTGCCACAAATAGTATTCGCGCATCCCAATGGCTTTCCTCATTATCGAATATGCCGGATCTTCCTGGCTGCCGCTGATTTCCACTTGTTTAAGCTGGATGATTTTTTCCTCCAGCTTGACATTCAGTGTCTGGAATTCGGAACTGACCAGCACAGGATGTACTTTTGTAGTATATCCCATGTATTGGAAGATTACTTTATGTTCGCCTTCAGGCAGACGCAGGCGAAACTCTCCCTGCGAGTTGCTTGTTGTTCCCTGCAGATTTCCTTCGGTGTAAACCGAGACGAATGGTAGTCTGATTCCGTTTTCGTCGCTGACAGTACCTTCGACTCCTTGGCCGAAGGTGGCTTGAGAGAGGGAGGCGGTAAAGAGCAATAATAGAAAAAAAGTGATTTTCATACTCGAAAATTTGTTATTTGTAAGGCGTAAAAGTATTAAAAAAGGATTTTGTGCGCTAAACATCTTGTGTTGTATTTAATAATATTAACATTTTTTAATATAGTGTAAGGAGCCTGACATGTTTTGTATAGTGGTAAGGAATGTGTGTTTATGAGCAAAGTCAGAGGTTTGCCTGATAAATCTTCTGTTCTTCTTTTTAAAGAAGAAGTTCCTTGCAGGCTTTTCGGGGTAAAAAAGCTGTATTGAAATCCAAAGTTTAAGCTGAGGATATACTGGGCTGCGGGCATTAAGTTTTTTGAGCCTGTAAAAATAAAAATTGAACCAAGTTCGCTGATACGATTTAATAGAAGGGAGAGAGGAATAAGCATGGAATCTGAAATTAAAGTCCTGATGATCATTCACGGCAGGCACTGGAACGATACACAGGAACAAGTGTACTGGCTGACGAAGGGATTGATTGAGAAAGGGCTGAATGTTCATATGGCTATTGCCAGGGAAAATACTACGCTGGCCGAAAAGCTTTTGCAGGAGGAGATTCCCTGTCATTTTTATGAAAAAGAAAGCAGCGCGAATTTCCGGATCAATCTGAACCAGCATTTCCGCTTGGCAAAAATCATCAACAAGTTCTCTTTTGACATCGTTATCGCCCACTCTCCCCAGTCGTTGGCTCATTATATTTATGCCAAACCGCTCATCAGGCGCAGCCCGAAGCTAATTTTTGTTAAGCACGCGCATATTCAGACTCACTGGATTGCTAAGGTGCTGAAATTCCAGCAGGCGCACAAAATTGTGGTGGTTTGCGACTATCAAAAAGAACTGCTGGCTAAAAGCAATTTTCTGCCTCAGAAGCTTACAACAATACAGAGCGGTTTGCAGACAGACCGGTTTCGCCCGGATCCTGACAGGCGCAAAAGAACACGGGAAAAATACGGCATCCGGGACGATCAAAAAGTGTTTTTGAATCTTTCGCATTGGAATACCGAAGCGAAAGGGCAGCGGCACCTCATCGAGGCGTTCAGCCGGGTGAAGGACAGCAACGCGCTGCTGGTGATGGCCGGCCGCGACACCCAGACTAAAGGCTGCGAAATTGCCAAAAGCCTGGATGTGGACCAGCGCGTGCTTTGCCTGGGGTACCAGAAGCGCACGATGCAGCTTTTTGACATGGCTGACTTTTATGTCCATTCCCCGCTGATCGAAGGAATTGCCGAGTCGGTGATACAGGCAATGCTAATGGGCAAAGTCTGTTTGGCAACGCTGGCCGGCGGCATCGGCAGCTATTTGAAGGATGAAATCAACGGGTTTGCGGTTCCGGTGGGAAACTACGAGCTTTTTACCGACAAAATGGAGGAAATGATCGCATTGAGCCCGGAGCGGTACAAGGAGCTTTCGGACAGAGCGCGGGAAACCGGTGAAACCTTTTCGTTCCGCTTCACTGTAAACGAATATTATGAAATGATTCTCCAGCTCATGGGGGGATGAATGGCAGCAAGGGTAAAATGGCCTCGCTTTATTCGTAAAAAACAAAACATATAATTTTTATTGAAGGAGAAAAAATACAAGGCGCAAAATTAGAAAAACACCCCAGGCGATCTGGTATTCCAGAGGCCTGGGGTGTTTTTTATGTCATGCGTGCCAAAAAATCGCTTAACTACAGCGATTGAAGCGTTTTAATGTGCGCCAGGGTATAGCTTTCTCCTGCCTGGGTTGAAAACTCATAGGTCTGTTTGTTGAAAGAAATACGGCAGTGTTTTCCTTTCAGCGATTTGATGCGGAGTGCGGCAATTTTTCCGTTTTTCCAGCTCATATCGATTTCGAAAGCGCCTCGCGCCCGGATGCCCCGCACGGAGCCGTCTTTCCAGTCATTCGGAAGCGCAGGCAACAGCACGATTTCTCCGGCATGAGACTGCACAAGCATTTCGGTAACGCCTGCGGTGAATCCGAAGTTTCCGTCGATTTGGAAGGGAGGATGGTTGTCGAACAGGTTGGGGAGTGTCGATTTTTTGAGCAACATGTCAACATGTTCTTTGGCCGTGTTGCCTTCTCTTAGCCGCGCGAAAAAGTTGATCATCCAGGCGCGGCTCCAGCCGGTGTGTCCACCGCCGTGTTTCAGCCGCTGCTCAATCACCTTTTTTGAAGCTTTCATAAATTCGGGCGTTTTTTGCCAGGTGAATTGTTCTCCCGGATAAAGCGCGTAAAGATGCGACATATGGCGGTGTCCTTTTTCTTTTTCTTCAAACTCTTGAGGCCATTCCATAACGCGGCCGTCTTTGCCTATGCGAGCCGGAGCCATTTGCGCTTTGCGCTGTTTAAGCTGGCGTCGGAATTTTTTGTCGGTGCCAAGCGTTTCCGAAGCTTTAATGCAGTTTTCGAACAAATCGGTGATAATCTGTTGGTCCATTGCGATGCCCATACAAATCGATGCGGTGCTGCCGTCAGGCGCAATGAACGAGTTTTCCGGTGAAGTCGAAGGGCCTGCAACATATTCTCCGGTTTTCGGATGTTTTACAAGGTAATCGTAGCAGAACAGCGCGGCTTCTTTCATAATTGGGTAAGCCTGTTCTTTCAGAAATTTTTCGTCCTGTGTGAATTCGTAATGTTCCCACAGATGGCGGCAAAGCCAGGCGCCTCCCATCGGCCAGAGTCCCCATACATTTTTCCCAACAGGAGCGGACTGTCCCCAGACATCCGTGGCGTGGTTGCCCATAAATCCCCGTGCATTGTAGGTGCTTCTTGCGGTTTTGCGTCCTCTTTCTCTCAGAAAATCCAGAAAGCTGAAAAGCGACTGGTGTATTTCAGGCAGGTTTGCAGGCTCTGCAAGCCAGTAGTTCATCTGCAGATTGATGTTGATGTGGTAATCTGAATTCCAGGCCGGACTGAGCCCGTCGGCCCATATTCCCTGCAGGTTTGCAGGCAGGGTGTTGCTTCTTGCGGAACTGATCATCAAGTAGCGTCCGTAGTGGTAAAGCAGTTCGATCAGTCCTTTGTCCGGATGTCCCTTTTTGTAGGCTTCCAGGCGCTGGTTGGTTGGAAAGTAATAGTCCGGAGCGCAGCCGAGGTTTAGTTTAACCCGCGAGAAATAGCGTGAATAATCCTGCGTATGCGCTTTCTTCAGCTGAGTGAAACCTTTTGAAATGGCGTTTCTCACTCTTTTCTTTGCTTCTTGTTCCGGGTCTTTTATCAGGTTTCTGAAGTTGCTGGCCGAAGCAAGCACGATCAGGCATTCTTTCGCCTGCTTGATTTCCAGTCCGTTTTGGGCAGGGATAATTTTGCCGCCGTTTAGCGGGACAGCTTTTAAATATGTCCATGCGGTTACTCCTTTTTTTCTTCCGGCTCTTTCTTTCATCAGAATGCCCTGTCCTTCTACACTGATCTGCGGATGGGTTTGCGTTCTGTTCAGTTCAACAAAAGCGTTCAGCAGTTCTTTGCCTTCTGTTTTCATGCGGATAACCAGCACCTGGTCAGGAGCGGAGCAGAAAATTTCTTCTGAAAACGGCGTTTTGTTGATGGAATAAGACACTTGGGAAACAGCGTTGTTCAGGTTGAGCGAACGCCTGTAATTGCTGACGGTTTTTTCAGGAAATCGGATGAATAGGTCTCCAAGAGTTTGATAGGCATTGGTGCCGGATGGCAGCCGGGGAGTCATGATTTTTTCCTGAGCCAGTTCTTCGGCTTCTTTGTATTTTCCCTCGAAAAGAAGCTGCCGTACTTTTTTTAGATGTTTGTAGGCATTGGGCTGGTCGAGAACATCGTCGTCGTGAGACCAGAAAGTTTTTTCGTTGAGCTGTATGCGTTCGGTGTCGTAACGGCCGAAAATCATGGCGCCCAGTGACCCGTTGCCTACAGGAAGGGCCTCGTTCCAGTTCTTTGAAGGCGCATTGTACCACAGACAGAGCGAATCGGCAGGATTGGCCACAGATGCAGCGGTAACGAAAACAAGAAGCCAGGAAAGGCTTGCTTTTTTCAGTTTTAAAAATAGATTCATAGCTTATTATTTAATTATTGATGAGTTTGTGGGAAGCAGTTTGCTTTGCCCGCTAAACAGTAGTTGGCAATTTAATATTGGCTTTTATGGAACAGCGCTTTGTTAAAAATCCGAAATTCTCCGATGTACCTAACATAGTCAAATGTATGAAAAAATATATTTTGATTTGGGTGATTTGTCAGGGATTATTGTTTCTGGCTTAAGCGTTTAAGTATGGATGCTGGCAAAGTCTGAAATTAGTTAATTGAATTGCTGTTTTTATTTTAAATGGCTAATGCTTAGGGAATCGGGTCGTATCCAGAGCCTCCCCAGGGATGGCAGCGGCTTATCCTTTTAATTCCGAGCCAAAATCCTTTTATCGGACCGTGTTTTCGAATGGCTCCTATCATATAAGCAGAGCAGGTGGGCGTATAGCGGCAGGCTGCTGGAAACATCGGAGAAACAGCCAGCTGGTAAAGCCTGACCAAACCAACCAGCATAGCAGAGAGAAGACGTTTTAACAAGGAAGTCATGCTATAAACCTTCGGGAAAGTTTGATTCCGTAAATACTTCAATGCCGTTTTCCAGGAGTAAGTCCGCCGTAATTCCGTTTCCATTTGTAAGGGAGCCCTGAAAACTACCGTCGTAGACTTTTCCGCAGCCGCACGAAGGACTTTTTGCCTTCAGCACAGCCTGTGTGATTTTGTGCTTTTGGGCGGTTTCAAGTGCGAGCTGAGCGCCTTTTTCGAATTCTTTGGTAACGTCATTTCCCGCTTTGTTAACGACTTTTCTTGTTCCGTCACTGCAGGTTTGAATTTCTGAAGGAATCCGGGGTGTTGGCAGACCTCCCATTTCTTCAGGGCATACGGGCACGGCTATACCTTCTTTTAGCCAGCATTCAATTCTGCTTACCGGTTGGGCTTTGCCGTCGTACCTGCACTTGTATCCAGCAAGACATGCGCTAACGAGTATTTTTTTCATTTGCTTTTTTATTGCTTTTCAATGGTCAGATGGAACATCCATTATAATCATGCTTTTCGTGTTGTTCAGGAAAGACTATTAAGAATGTATCATAATGCAAAATTAATCAACGCAGCGGGAAACCCAATTATTAAAGAATATATAGCTTTTAATATTCAATTATTTATTAGATAAAAACAGTAACAACCTTTTTAAGTCTATAGATTAGAACAGGTTGTTGGGGAAAGCATCATTGTTTTGCATTCTGCATGACTTGTGAAAAAGACTGCCGCGAAAGGTACGGCAGGAGATTTATGAACTATGCTAACCAATATCCAGACTAACATAATTAAATATATATGCAGGTGTATACATTTATTCGGAAGGCGTTAAGATGTTTTATCAGCGGGAAGTTTTTTTTTCTTGGCCTGGCGGCCGGATTTATGGCTTGTGATTATCATGATGACGAATCCATAGTAAAAACGGCACGTGAAGTGTATGTCTCGCGGCTTACGGAAACTGAGATAAATATACGTGATTATGTGCCTGAGGATGCCGTTACTGCTTGGATGGGCTCCACATTCTGGACTCCTAAGGGCACTGAAGCGGCTTACCGGTGGGCCCGGAACATGGGTTCTGATTATTTGCAGCTGGATGTGCAGCAAACCAGGGAAGTCAGAGACGAGAACGGCCAGCTGATCGAACCTTCTGTCTTGGTGGTATATTCCAAAGAGGACCTGAGTCTGAGCAGCAACATTGAATATGTGTTTCCTTCGAGGGCGCAGGAGCCACTTTCTTCGTTTTCATGGTCAGAGCTTAACCGCCTGGACTTGGGAACGCCTTTCAATTATGCATCGCCTCAAAGATCCCGAACCGGATTTGAAGGGCTGGGAATAAGCACGCTGGAAGATGTGGTTATGATTGCCGAAGGGTTTCGGATTGTCAGAACCGCAAATAAGGACAGAAAGCAGTCGATTGTGCTGAGGAACGGAGAGCTTCAGTGGGACTTTTTTTATGAGCAGGATCCTGCAGACAACGGAAACCGCCCCGGGCTTTTTATTCATCCTGCAGCGGCAGACACGTCTCTGCTGAAGAAGATTTCGCTTGAGCTGGAGCGCCTGGGATGGAATATTGACCGCGATCCGAAGGATATACCCACCCAGCCGGGCAAGGTGCAAGTTGCCAATACCAAAGGCCGGGTTTTCTTGCATGCTTCAGGGAGAAAGATGCTTGCTCCCCTGGAATTTTATTTTGGCGGTTTTCCGAAGAGCTTTTCTGAAAACACCCCTCTTGAAAACAGCAGGGACGCTCCCTTTGCCTTTGCTGATCAGCTCAATTTTGCTGTGAACAATTATGCGCAGTTTATATTCTGGGATATCAGTCTAGGATTGTTGGAGCCATGGCAGGCGGATCTTGTTCATCGAACGGGAATGCGCTTGCATGTAGGCCGGGTCAACCACGAGGAGACTTTCAAGCAGGTTACGGGCTATTATTTCAGAGAACGCTTATCCCAAATGTTTCCGGCCAGTTGGGAGTTGGCAGACGGTGTGTTAACCGATCTGCCAGATCTTTCGCTTTTGCTCTATGCCTCTTTGTACAACCAGCCTACACGCAGGCCTTCGGTGGATGCGGTGGAGATATTGGATGAACTGGGCTATTGAATGGGATACAGCAGATCGCTGTGAAAATTTTGAAGCTGCATTTGTAAAATGAAAAAATGGTATGCGGATGAGTGATAATTTATTTTGGGAAAAGAATTTCGCGCGTAGATGCGGGTATGTAAAGGCTCCGCAATTGTTTATATTGTTTTTGCTGGTCCAGTTCTGTTTTGTGTTGGAACCAGGCTATGCGCAAACTGAAGAAGCCGGCTCTCGCGAGCTCGTTCTGGCGGAGAATGATAATGAGCATTTGTATTGGAGCAGCGCAGACAGTCTGTTTCAATGGGGACTGGGCGGTCGCTTTTTTCTTGACGCCGAGTATTATTTTGAGGATTATACTTCTTTGGGCAATGGAGCAACGCTTCGGGATGTTCGGCTGCGCAGCTGGATAAAATTTAAAAATGCAGTTTATCTGCAGCTGGATGTGGGCTTTGGCAACAACAGGCTTAATCTGCAGAGTGTGTACTTGGGTTATCAGGCTTCCAGAAATTGGTCGTTCAGGGCAGGGCATTTTCTGACGCCGTTTGGTTTGGAAGCGTCTGAGAGCTCGCTGCGCTTCGCATTTATAAAACCGTCGGCGACTACCGAGGCTTTTGGAATAAACAGGAGAGTGGGAGTCGGCTTTCGTTATGCTCCGTCCTTTGTGTGGCTTGGGGCCGGATTTTTTGGAGAAAGGATAAAAAGTCAGTCTCTCGGCGGCGACCATGGATTTTATTTGTTAGGAAGAATGGCTGTTCGCCCTATGCGTTCAGAGTCTTTTAATTTGCATTTGGGTGGATCGTTTGCTTACGGGCGCCCTTCATCCAACGGCGTCGACGCTCAGGGAAATGATGTCTACAACCGCGTGACGGAACTGACGGCGCATCCTGATTTTAATATTGACTACAACCGGTTTTTGAAAGCCACAGTTCAGGGGGCGAAGAGAGATTTTAGGTTTGGCGGAGAATTTCTTATGACATTGGGCCGGATTTATATTCAGGGAGAATATTTGGGCGCTCATATTCAGCGCACAAGGAACGCGAGGCAGTCTTTCGAGGAGCAGCTTAACCAGATCGGCGGTTGGTCAGACTATAGTTCATATCTCGATTATTTAGGAGAACTGAATTCTGTCAATTTTTTTGGTTATTATGCCCAGCTGGGTATTACCCTATTGGGTGAGCCGTATGGATACGATGCTCTCGGAGGGCGATTGTCAGAATTGAAGGATAATTCTCTTGAGCTCGTGCTCAGGTATAACCACACAAACCTGAACGATGTAGACGGGTATTATTATCAAGGAGGCTTTTACCGAAACCAGGAAGCAAAACAGCAGAACAACAGCATTGCAGGCGGTCGTTCCGATGATTACTCAGTGGCGCTCAATTATTATTTTCAGCACAATATGGTCTTCAGGCTGAATTACTCCTGGTTTGATTTGGAAAATGTACATTATCCGAAAGACAAACGAATTGGCGTTATTCTCGGAAGAATCCAGATGAGTTTTTAAAGCGGCCGGTTTAAAACAGGACGTCGATCTTGGACCGGCTGATTTCTTTTGCGTCTCCTTTTAGGCTTAGCTGTTCAAAGTCCCAGAGATTTCTGTCCAGAAGGTGTGAAGGAGAGACATTTTTAATAGCGCTTAGAATAACTTCCACGCGGTCAGGATAGTCTTTTTCCCAATCCTTCAGCATTTTCTTTATGTTCTGGCGCTGCATGTTGGGCTGCGAGCCGCACAGGTTGCAAGGAATAATAGGGAATTGCCTAGTTTGGGAATAAGTTTCAATATCCTGTTCGCGGCAGTATGCCAGCGGACGGATGACAGTGTGCTTTCCGTCGTCAGTTCGGTATTTGGCAGGCATGGCTTCAATTTTTCCGCTGAAGAAAAGATTGAGGAAAAGCGTTTCCACAATGTCTTCCCGGTGATGGCCCAGGGCAATTTTTGTTGCGCCAAGTTCTTCCGCTGCGGTGTAAAGTGTGCCGCGGCGAAGTCGTGAGCAAAGGCTGCAGGTGGTTTTGCCTTCCGGAACTTTTTCTTTCACTATGCTGTAGGTGTCCCGCTCAATGATTTTGTAGGGCACAGACAACGACTCAAGGTACTGAGGGAGGACTTCTTCGGGGAATCCGGGCTGTTTCTGATCAAGATTGACTGCAACGACTTCAAAATCTTTACGGACCAGCTGCATATGCAATAGTATATCCAGCAGCGTGTAGCTGTCTTTTCCTCCGGAGACACAGACCATAACTTTGTCGCCGGGGCAGATCAGGTTAAAA
>JAKSBZ010000395.1 GCA_022360875.1 Cytophagales bacterium
AGCCCTAGTCATCTCGGCTGGGAAGCTGACGTGATACTCTGGCTGCAAAACGGTATGATGAGATAAAAATGATTCGCAGCAGCTAAACAAACCGAAAGCTAGCAAAAACACGGAGCCTGAATCAATCCTGAAAAACTCAGGGAAAAATTCAGGCTCCGCTATAAATATTTTTTTAAATTATTACAACCAGACTGCAATCAAGAAATGCTAACGCATTTCCAGTCTGAAAACCACTGTTTCCTTCCCGGACTTAACAGTAAGAAAATACACTGCCCGCTCCAGCATCCCAATGTTAAGCCTCAGGCTATCCTTGTTTTCTTCGGCAAGATTCTGAGCAAAAAGTATTTTCCCAGAAAGATCCAGCAACTCCGCCCTGCCTTTTTTAACCCCGATGACATACACATAATCCTCCGCCGGATTCGGATAAATACTCACTTTAGAACCTGCAACACCAAGCAATACAGGCGATATTTCCAAGCTGGCTTCTTTAGAAAAGACCGAACAGCCGTCATTTCTCGCTTTTGCCAAGTAAGTGTTTTGTCCGTTGGCTGTCAAAGCGGCAACTTCCAATCTGTTTTTTGTTGCTCCCTCCACAGGATTCAAAAGCGACTTGCTTTGTTTTTTTGAAAACCACTGAAGCCGGCTTCCCTTCGAAGCTTCAACATTAAAAACAGCGGTTTCGCCTTCGGTCGCTCTGGTGCTTTTGGGATGCAAAAGAATTTTGGGCGCTTCAACCACCTTCAAACTGGCCTCCCGGCTTCTAATTTTCTGCCCGCCAGCCCCTGTCAGCTCTACAAAATAATTTCCCTGAGCTTCCGAATGCGCCGATTTCATGGCAAGCTGCTTTGTGTTTGTCCCCTGATAATAATCGTTATCCGAAATCTTGTATCCTTTCCAGTACCATTGGTATGAAACCGCGTTCTCTGCCTTCACATTAAATGCCGCCGTTAAACCGTTGCATACTGTCTGTCCATCCGGATGACTCAGCAACCTTAGAGCTTTGGCCTTGTTCAGCGAAGCAGACTTGGACCGGAACTGGCAGGAACCGGAAGTAACCCGCACATAGTATTCCGCTCCAGCCTCGCTTTTTACTCCCTTAACTTGCAGCTGGAAAGAATCCGCTCCCTCAACAAGGGCAAAATTGCTGTCGCCAGTTCCCTTTCTGAACCACTGAAAAGCATAGTTTTCCGGCCCCTTCTCCAGCTGCACCTCAAACTGACCCGGTGCGCCTTCAGGCAATTCTATGGACACAGGGTGCTTGGCAATCGGACTTTTACGCATGCCAACTTCCACCGCAACTGTCTTAAACTTTTGATTCTCTTCACCAAAAACCTCAACGTGATATGCGCCTAGCTGACTTTCCTTAACGGCAGGCAATACAAGCCTTTTTGTTTGTCCGCCCTGGAAATCCCCGCTGTTCACTACTTTCTTTCCCTGAAAATACCACTGATAGGATACAGCATTTTTTGCCTCAACCTGAATCGCGCACGTTTCGCCTAAGCAAACTTTCTTCGGATCCGGCAACTGACTCACTATCATCGGCTTTTTCACATTCTTAATATATACGCCGTAATCTTCGGCCTGGCCATGCTTCGTGAGGCAAGCATTTATTGGAAACTTTTCAGCATTGCAAATCGCCCTAAACAACAACCTCCTGTCACGCACTGCGTCCTCAGGAACGGTAAAATCAATACCGCCCCTTCCGTTTACATTATGCTTTTCTCCTATCTTCTCTCCCGATTCAAACACGCCGTTTCCGTTTTTATCAAAATAAAACTGCACAGTTTCTTTGTTGAAACTCCCTGTTTCAAAATGAATCGGATAAGTCTGACCTGCTGTAAGCTGAGCGATCAGCTTATTGCTGTTGTCTACATATCCGTTAACATTGCCCGCACCGCTGCTTGCGTCGGACAGGGTGCTTCCCGAACGGAAGCTTATGTCGCCAAGCTCGAAATATCTTATCCCGACGTAAGAATTCCGGCTGCTCCACGAAGGCTTGCATTCGGGAGATTTTGCGTCGTTACGCGAGAGCACTTCTACAAAACCGTTCTTTGTGTAGTTTGCCTTGCCAATATTATTGCTAACCTGAAGCGCAACGTCGACCATTCCGGAATTTTTAAAGACAACCGAAGGATTTTTCTCGGTGGATGTCGCAGGGGAACCTCCCTTAAAAGTCCATAAAAAGGAATCGGCGCCGTTGCGGACCGACGCGTTGAACTGAACTGGACTGTCTTCCATAACCAGACGGGCGCTGGCACTGACAACTGCCTCAGGAGGGCTTACTGCCTGCAGCGCCGGAGAACTGAGCAAACGGGTCCGATTGGAATTCTGAAGAAAATAATTCATTCGATCAATCTGCCCTTGCGTAAACTTCGTTCGCTTGTTCCCCGAATACACGTAGCTCATATAATTTACCACCAAATCGCCGTAAGGCCTCTTCGTGCAACTGTTGATCGCGTTTCTTTTCGCATGCGAAAGAAAAATATACTTCATCGGGTCAGTATCGTCCACCCTGTCGCCTTTTCCGCTCGGACATTTCTCTTTTGTTGCTCCCTCAAAAGTATGATACAAACCAAATGCATGTCCGATCTCATGGGGAACAGTGCTTTCTTCAATGTAGTCGACTGCAATCACCGCCCCGTCCAAATCAAAATCGCCGCTTCCCGGAAAATACGCAAAACCGCTGGCGCCGTCTATCTTGCTGACAATCCAGATGTTGTAGTACTTGTCGTGCGGCCAGTTGCTCAGCGCTTTCAGTTTTTTATGATTGTTGCTGCTTCCTTCCGCCTTTATCAGCCCTTTTTCAGCATAGTTATCCACCGATGAGGCGTCCACCCGAACCACTCCGTTAAAAGGCTCTCCTTTTGGCGTTTGCCTGGCCAGCACAAACTGAATTCCCACCGGACTATAACTCTCATTGAGATAATCCATCATCCTCTCAATCTCCTGGCCGCCAATTGTCTTCTTCAGCGGCTCCAGAAGATGAACCACCACCGGAATCCGTGAGGGTGCACCGGTTTTTCTAAGGTTGGAAAAACCATAAACTCTCTTCCGCATCGCAGGCAGCAACAAATCTTTATACTCCTTCTCGCGCTCCAGCCGCTGATTCATTTCACTGGCAGCACAAGCTCCTGTCTCTTGGGCACGAGCAGGAACACAAAATAATAAAACGGAAAAAAGTAGCAGAAAAGCTCTATACTCTTGTTTCATCAATAGTTCGTAATGTTTTTAAGCGGCGATACAACCGTATCGCCGTAATTCCTGATACTTTTCTGATTTTTTATCGAATTCGGGTGTTTTCCCAAAACAGCATAATATTCTCTGGATGTAATTTTCATTGAAATACAGCGACTTAATACTGGATAGAGAAAAGGCTCCCCTTTCGTCCTCTGGAAGCATCAAATGGTGAGCTACTTTAGCTAATGATACTGCAGTAAGGCTCGCATTTACATGCGTATGGATTTTTTCTTCTGACCGGGCCTGGCATTCTGACAGCCCCATATGTTGTTTGGCATCTCGGTACAGGAACTCTATTTGGAATCTAAGTTTATAGCACTTCAAAATCTTTTCTCCGTTCATCGAAGCGTCTGTAGAGAAAAAGGTATTGACCACCGCTTCTCCTTTTTTCCCATTACTGTGTACAATGACGCATTTTGCGAATCGCTTGAGTAAATTAATGTGCACCACGCCTTCATATGCGCAGACCTTATCTTCGGTGTTGTCATAGAATTTTGTGAAATGGTTTAAGTC
>JAKSBZ010000218.1 GCA_022360875.1 Cytophagales bacterium
GCTTTTGATTGCCGAAAAAGAAGTTAAAGAGGAGATTGAAGTTGACACAACCATTTTCGGAGCAAGCATATTCAATTCACCTACATTGACATTCGAACCGGGAATCAATATCCCAACACCTCAGAATTACCAAATCGGAGTAGGTGACGAGCTGCTTATCGATATATGGGGCGCGTCTCAGCAAACCTACCAGCTCTCTGTTGAACCAAGCGGAAACATCAATATCGACGGAATCGGGCCAGTGCATCTTAACGGCCTGACCATGCAGGAAGCTAACAAGCGTATAATCCAAAAACTTTCAAAAATATATGCAGGACTTAAGCCGCATGGCAACCAAGAGCCCAACACTTTCGCTCAAGTAGCCCTAGCAAATATTAGAACAATCCAGGTTAGTGTAGTAGGCGAGGCCTATCGCCCTGGCACTTACAGTCTTCCTTCGCTTGCTACGGCTTTCAATGCCCTGTATTTCGCTGGAGGACCAAACAAGAAAGGATCCTACCGCAACATTCAGGTTATTCGCGACAATAAACTCTACAAAACAGTTGACGTATACGATTTCTTGGCAAGCGGACGTGCGCAAAGCAACGTAATGCTGAGAGATCAAGACATCATCATCATTCCTCCTTTCCAGTCGCAGATCGAACTATCAGGTGAAGTCCAATTTAACGGCTACATGCAGCCGAAAGAGGGCGAACCGCTAAGCGAACTGATCAGAATTTCAGGCGGTTTCACTTCAAATGCCTACAAAACACGCTTATCTGTTACGCGGAAAAACTCAAAAGAGCTCGAACTAATTGACGTCAAAGAAGAAGATTTCGACACATTCAGCTTCCGAAACGGAGACAAACTGCTCGTAAGCAGAATTCTAAACCGTTACAAAAACCGCATTCAGCTCGCTGGCGCACTGTTCAGAACCGGCGAATTCGAACTGACCGAAGGGCTCACGCTCCGGGAAGCAATCGAAAAACTAGGAGAGGGAGCAACTGAAGACGCATACATGAAGCGCGCTGCTCTGATGCGCATAGACAAGTTCAATGAAAAAGAACACATTGGATTTGACCTGAAAGAAGTATTGGAAGGAAAGAAAAATATTTTGCTTCGCAGAGAAGATGTCATCCGTATTTTCTCAATTAACGAACTTAAAGAAAGCGAAACTGTACAAATCTCGGGACAGGTTCAGTTTGAAGGGCAAGTGCCATACGCCAAAGGCATGAGCATACAAGACCTTATCGAGCTTTCAGGAGGCATCAAGTTTGGAGGCACAGGCATGAAAGTGGAAGTATCCAGACGTTTAGTTCAGGACAAAGAATACAACGACGGGAATTATTCAGAAATATTCCAATTCAATATAAACAAGGACTTAAGTCTGGACAAAGAAGATAAGGACTTCAAGCTCCACCCTTACGATCATGTTTTCGTGCGAAGAGCACCTAATTTTTCAGAAGAAAGAGTAATTAGCGTTGAAGGAGAAGTACAATTTACCGGAAACTATTCTCTGAAGTTTGAAGGAGAGCGCATTTCTGACATTCTCTTGAGAGCCGGAGGCCTAACCCAATTTGCTTATATTAAAGGTGCTTCACTGAAAAGAAAGCGTAAAATAACTGATCTGGAAAAACAAAAGAATGAATTACTTGCCCAAAACGACACAACACTGAATTTAGATATTCTCAACCAAGAATTCGAGTACGTAGGTATTGACATGGAGAAAATCCTTAACCGACCGAAAAGCAATCAGGATCTTGTGCTGAGGAACGGTGACATCATTAATGTTCCAACAGAACTGCAAACCGTAAGTATAAACGGAGAAATCTTAAATCCAGTAGCTGTCACATACAAACCCAACAAAAAACTCAACTACTACATCAACTCTTCAGGCGGTTACAGCTCAAAAGCCAAGAAGAATAAAACCTACATTGTATATGCTAATGGAACAGCCAGAAGAACAAAGCACTTTTTGTTTTTCAATTCATACCCTAAAGTAGAGCCGGGAGCAAAAATTATTGTCCCTAAAAAACCGAAAAGAGAAGCCAAGCCTCAACTGTGGATAAGCTTGGGAAGTAGCCTCGCTTCACTTTCATTGGTCATTATCACTATAGTTCAGAAACTATAAAGACATAATAAAGAAAGCTCGTCTATCAAGAGACGAGCTTTCATTTTACTGCCTTTCAGGGGAGTATATCATAAACTGTGTAAATGCAATTTTTGCATTCCAGTTGATATCGCCCTCGGAAATTAAATTATCCTTGGGCTTGTGCCCAAGGTAATTTATATTTCTGAGGTGCTGCCGGCAGGCCCCCCGGAGGGAACACTCCTATTTTCAAGTTGTGTATTTCAATTTATGATTTTGTTTTAGGCTCTTATCCAGCATTAACGGGCTAGATGAGAGCTTCATTTTTTTGTAAAGTTATTTTCAAAAGATCTCTTAAAAGAGATTTGCCTCTTCGGCTTATATTATGCACGAATTCAAAGAAATTCACATACAAAGGAAGCTTTTCTTGTGAGAGTCCTCTGTGAGGTCTTAGCCAACTTCGAAGCAAAGACCACGTCCCTTCCATAGTGTTTACATGTACTTCGTGAAAACCATCGTTGTTCTCATCCCTTGCATATTCTCCGTTGCCATGGTTGACTGTTTTGTGTTCATATTCCCATTCTTTTAGGGAACTATAAATATTGTACTCATCCGTGAAAACACAAGTCAATTTTTTGATTACTTTTTCAATAATTGGCTTGATCGTTTTCTTTTTGACATTGTCGACCACACGGAGAACTACTCGCCCGCCCCTTTTGATCATTCCAAATACAGGCACCTTCTCTGTTTCTTTCGTGCCTCTTCCTCTCTTTCCTTTTAAGCGCCTCCTACGGGCTTTTCTTCCCGATTTTCTGACATTTTTTGGTTGACCTTTATGCCCTGAAATTATGTAGACTTCATCACATTCAACCTCTCCATCAAGCTGTAGATCAGTTTTTTTTCACTAATCTCACCTCTAAGCTTTTCAGTCATGTAGTGAGCGGTTTTCACATTTATGTCCAGTTCTTTTGCAATTTGAACATTTGAAAGATTCAGTCCCATAAAATATAAACACAGAATCCAAGTTTTCAGAGGAAGCTTGCTGTTGGAAAAAACTGTATCGGTTAAGTCATCAAACTTTTTATTACACTCACGACATTGGTAGTATTGACGGGAAGTTCTCATCCCATCTTTTTTCACATTATGGCTATTACATGCAGGACAATGCACTCCATTTGTCCATCTTAATTCCCGTACTTTTTCAAAACAATAATCTTCCGAAACTATGTCTTGTATTTTAACTTCAAACATCATAAAACCAAAAAAAATAATCTGAATAGCTAAATTAAAAAGATTTTTTATTTAA
>JAKSBZ010000229.1 GCA_022360875.1 Cytophagales bacterium
AGGAGTCTGTTGACGCCCTGCTGGATAACGGTCGTCGCGGCCGCGCTATTACCGGTTCCAACAAGCGTCCTCTGAAGTCCCTGGCTGACATGATCAAGGGTAAGCAGGGTCGTTTCCGTCAGAACCTGCTGGGTAAGCGTGTTGACTACTCCGGTCGTTCCGTAATTACCGTAGGCCCGACCCTGCGCCTGCATCAGTGTGGTCTTCCCAAGAAGATGGCACTGGAACTGTTCAAGCCTTTCATCTTCGGCAAGCTGGAAACCCGTGGTCTCGCTACCACTATTAAAGCTGCCAAGAAGATGGTTGAGCGTGAAGAGCCAGTCGTATGGGATATCCTGGACGAGGTGATCCGCGAGCATCCGGTTATGCTGAACCGTGCTCCGACCCTGCACCGTCTTGGTATCCAGGCATTCGAACCTGTACTGATTGAAGGTAAGGCAATTCAGCTGCATCCGCTGGTTTGTGCGGCGTACAACGCTGACTTCGACGGTGACCAGATGGCGGTACACGTACCTCTGACCCTGGAAGCCCAGCTCGAAGCCCGTGCCCTGATGATGTCTACCAACAACATCCTGGCACCTGCCAACGGTGAGCCGATTATCGTACCGTCCCAGGACGTTGTACTGGGTCTGTACTACATCACCCGTGATCGTATTAATGCAAACGGCGAAGGTCTGGTATTCAAGGATATCTCCGAAGCCCTGCGCGCATACCGCACCGGTGCTGCTGATCTGCACGCCCGGGTGAAGGTTCGTATCTCTGAAACCGTTAAGGATGAAGACGGCGAACTGCACACCCGCAAGTTCCTGGCCGAGACTACTGTTGGCCGTGTACTGCTGTGGGAAATCGTGCCTGAAGGCCTGCCATTCGACCTGGTTAACCAGGCGATGAAGAAGAAGGCGATCTCTCGCCTGCTGAACGCCTGCTACCGTAACGTTGGTCTGAAAGAAACCGTTATCTTTGCAGACCAGATGATGTACATGGGCTTCAGCTACGCCACAATTTCTGGTGCTTCCATCGGTGTTAACGACTTCGTTATCCCAGCTGAGAAGGGTCAGATCATTGAAGAGGCGTACAACGAAGTGCGTGAAATCGAAAACCAGTTTGCTTCCGGTTTGGTAACCCAGGGTGAGAAGTACAACAAGGTTATCGATATCTGGTCCCGTGCCAACGAGGTACTGGCCAAGCGCATGATGGATAACCTGAAGACCGATCTCGTTATCAACCGTCAGGGTGAAGAGGAAGAGCAGGAATCCTTCAACAGCGTTTACATGATGGCTGACTCCGGTGCGCGGGGTAGTGCGGCTCAGATCCGTCAGTTGGCAGGTATGCGTGGTCTGATGGCCAAGCCGGACGGTTCGATCATCGAAACGCCGATCACCGCGAACTTCCGTGAAGGTCTGAACGTACTGCAGTACTTCATC
>JAKSBZ010000130.1 GCA_022360875.1 Cytophagales bacterium
AACCAGCCGTTTTTCTGGGGAAGCTGTTCTGTAACTGATCGGTTCTCAAGATGTTTATCGACTGATTTTGATGGGAGACATTCGGGTGAGCCTTGGTTTAGTTCATCTCCCGTAAGGGCATCTTCAAAGACATCATCTTCTTGGTCTGTTACCTCAAAGTCATCCCAATCCTCGGCATCAAAAAACTCATCGCTTGAGGTTGAACTCATGCTGTCAAGCTGACTGACTCTGTGACTGGACGGTGTCTGGCTTAGCAGCTTGTGACCTGCTTCGGGGAATAATGGTGGTAACTGCTCACTTTTCAGGGGGGCTGTGCTACTGGAATCCAGGTGGGTTTTGGAGGTGTCTGATTCGGACCTGATCTGCCTCCGAAATTTTTGCTCTTTCGGCTTGGATGTGGCGCTGCCAGTCTGATCAAAGGACTGGGTCCGGGGGCGAGAAGAGTGAATGGAATTCTCACGAGACATTGTGGCATCCAGCCTTTATCTACTGTCCTTAACAGAGGTAAGTTTAGGTGGGATTCACTTGATATCTGTGCCGGTAAAAGTGCAGGAATGTAAAAATGTTTCCTGTTAAACGAAATCGTTCTTACAAATATTGGACAGTCAATATAGTGACGGTCTATAACTAGGGGTGCTCACAATCGTGTCCTAGCGTGGGTTGCCTACGCTGCTTGAGCGAGCTGGAGAAAGAAAAGCTGCACCACCCCACAATGGGATGGGCAGCTTTTTTTATTGGTTTTAATTGGCTCTCAGGGCAGATTAAAACAGGTGCTTTTCTACATCGGCAAAGACGGTGGCAAAGTGCACAGTCATTCCTTCCTTGATGTAATCAGGGAGTTCTTCGTAATCTCTGCGATTGGCTTCAGGCAGAACCAGTGTTTTGATTTTGCTTCGCCTGGCCGAAATGACCTTTTCCCGGATACCCCCTACAGGAAGAACCTGGCCGGTTAAAGTCAGTTCTCCGGTCATGGCCAGTGGCCTGGGTTTTTTGTTGCGGGCCAGGCTGAGCAGGGCGCTGGCCATTGTGATTCCGGCACTGGGGCCATCCTTGGGAGTTGCACCTTCTGGGACGTGGAGGTGGATAAAGGACTTTTCAAAGAAGTCTTCTGGTGCCTTAAATCGCTTCAGGTTAGACATGATATAGCTGTAAGAGATCTCAGCTGATTCTTTCATAACCTCACCCAGGCGTCCCGTCAGCTTAAAGCCCGGGCGCAGACGGTGCACACAGGTTGCCTCAACTGGCAGGGTTGCTCCCCCCATGGAGGTCCAGGCCAAGCCTGTGATAACACCAACTCCCTGCAGGACTTTTTCCTGACTGAAGTAGGGCTTGCCCAGGTACTCATCCAGGTCTTTTACCCCGATTTTCACCTGGAGATCACGATCATCAAGGATTTTGAGTATGGCTTTGCGGATGATTCTGGCCAGAAGTTTTTCCAGGTGACGCACTCCCGATTCCCGGGCATAACCTTCAACCAGAGTTCGCAGAGTGGCATCACTGATTTTTACCTGGGTTTTAGTCAAACCAGCCTTTGACAGCTGTTTGGGCCACAAGTGGTTTTTGGCAATGGCGACCTTTTCCTGGGTGATATAGCCGGAGAGACGAATGGTATCCATTCTGTCCAGGAGCGGACCGGGGATGGTATCCAGCTGGTTGGCCGTACAGATAAACAACACCTTGGACAGATCAATACGCATATCCAGGTAGTGATCCAGGAATTCGCTGTTCTGTGCCGGGTCCAGTACTTCAAGCAGGGCCGACGCCGGGTCGCCACGGAAGGATGAACCGATCTTGTCGATCTCATCCAGCATAATCACCGGGTTGGATACATCGACTTCTTTCAAGGCCTGTACCAGCTTACCAGGCAGTGCACCGATATAGGTTCTGCGGTGGCCTTTGATTTCTGCCTCATCCCGCATACCTCCCAGGCTGAACCGATAGAACTTACGGCCCAGAGCGGAAGCAACGGATT
>JAKSBZ010000041.1 GCA_022360875.1 Cytophagales bacterium
CAACACGGAAATGAGACATATAACCGCCAGCTGAGAATAAAGCGTTTTGTTTTCCAAAAGACCGCCCTGGACGTCAAGGTCAATCTGAGGAAATTCCTTAAGCGCCTCGCGGTAGGCCGACGCCAATTCCTCGGCTTCTTCGGCGCTTGCCCTATATCGCCTGCCCACATAAGGTTTGTTTTTGTCTGCGGCGTATTCCCTGTAGTCCCGGTGTTTTTCCAGCTTCACCAACGAGGCCAGCGGAATTCGGTTTCTGCCGATCTTTGCGGCAAGAAGCACCTTGGCCAAGTCATTCCGCTTGCCGGACAGCACAACCGGCACCCGATTCTGTCCCTGCTTCAGCGTAAAAATCTGATCGCGGTTGAAAGCCTGACGCGTGGTGCTTATCAGCTGGCCAACGGGTATGCTGTACAGACTAAGCCGTTCAAAATCAGGAATAATTTCAAAATACTGCTGCTCTCTAAGCTTCTCCAAACTGCTCAGGCCTGTTTTCTTCTTCACCGCCGCCTCAATTCGGGCCACCGTTTCGGGCTCGGGCAGCTTCCGGTTTTTGCTGCTCAGCCGTATTTCCACATCAGCCTTTTCTTTTCCGAACACTTTCTCAAAAACCGTTTCCGGTTCGCGGACAGTGAACACCGCCTCGGGATACTTTTCTCTCCGAAAGTCCGAAAGAGCGCGCAGCGTCTTGTTAAGGCCTTCGGCCGTTTGGCCTCTGAAAAACACGCGGGCTTCCGAAGGCGCCATCTTGTTCTCTTTTTCAAGCAAAAAATCCTGAGGCCCGGCCATGCATGAATAGCCTGCCAAGAAGGCCGTGTCCTGCCGGCGGAAAAATTCTTCCAGCCTCCTGCGGCTCTCGGCGACAGACACGCTTCGGTTCCAGTCAATATTCACCACGGCCTCATGGGTGTTCAGGCTTGGAAATTTCTCTTTGCTCACCTCATGAAAAGCAGCCCCGCCGGCCAAGAGTAAAGCCGCGCAGAAAAACAAAACCGCTTTTCTGTAACGGAACGCCCAGTCGAATCCTTTGCCGTAGCTGTTCTCCAGACCTGCGTAAAACTGTATTTTCTTAAAAAATCCCGAAAGCGCACTTTGCTTTTCGTTTTTATGAAAAAGCCGAAAATAAACCGGAATAAGCGTAACGGAAACCACCAGCGAGGTAAACAGGCCGATGCTGATGGCCATAGCCTGATCATAAAACAGCGCTCCTGATATGCCCGGAATGAAAATCAGCGGAATAAAAACCGCGCAAGTCGTAAGCACCGAGCTGATCAGCGGGCGAATTACTTCCTGGGTTCCCCTTACGCAGGAGTCGGAAACCGAAAGGCCGCGGTCGCGGTGCTGGACAATGTTGTCGATGACAATAATGGAATTGTCGATCATCATGCCCATACCCAAAATCAGCCCGGAAAGGGATATAATATTAACCGATATTTTCAAAAGAAAGAAAAACAGCAGACTGATCAGCAGACTTACCGGAACGGAAATGCCGATGAGCAGCGGTGATTTCAGATCTCTCAAAAACAGAAACATGATCAGAAAAGCCAGCGTGCCGCCGATCCA
>JAKSBZ010000138.1 GCA_022360875.1 Cytophagales bacterium
ACGTCCAGCGTTTTGATGCTTTTATTCTCCTTGCGCAGCTGCACGCTATAGGGAGCCGTTCCTCCCGTCACTTTAAATCCCAGGCTTCCGGTTGGAGAGCCCTCGCAGGAGGCCGGAAGTCTCACAAGGTCTGAAACGGCCAGCGCATCCGGCGCGGAGACAACCACCGAAAGTATTTCGGAATTGCAGCCTGTATTTTCTCCGAGCTCAAAATAAAATTCGTACTCGCCCTTCGGCAGCGTCACCGAGTTGCCGTTCATTTTCTTGGCTGCTCCGCCCTTTTGCCGGTAATAATAGACGAGCTTTCCGCTGATGTCCGCCGGCTGAGGCACCACCTCGATGCGCGTCTGGTCGCCCGCGCAGGCTAGTTTTGTGACCGTGCCTTCCGCCAGCCTCAGGCTCATCGGCGCTCCCCGCACTTCCACACGGAGTTTTTTTCCTTCTCCCTCCGAAAAACAGCCCAGCGTCCCGTCGCTTGCTGTAAGGTAATAATCGCCCTCCGGCACATCCTTGAATGTTCCAATGTAAGAAAGCGAAGCCGCCGCCACTTGCTTTTTAATAGCATCCTCGCTTATTAGTGAGCCGTCCGCCAGCGAATGAAGAGAAACCGTCAGGTCCTTTTCCGAATAACTGGCAGGTATCGCCAGGGTGTATTTTACCGTTCCTGCTGTTTTACACCAGCCCAGAGTAACCAGGCTTTCGCCAAGCGTTAGAACAGGAAACTCGGCATTGGCTTCCAGCTCCACCTGTTCTTCCTTCGTACACCCCTCACTATCGGTGATTGTACATGTGTATTCTCCGGAAGACAGTCCTGAAATAGAGTTTGCATCATGAGCCGTAAGATTTCCGTCTTTTTTCCAGGTGTAGCTGTACGGCGAAACGCCATCGCTGACTTTCAAAACAATCGAGCCGTTGTTTTTTCCCTCGCAGCTAGGCTTTACAAAAGACGCGCTGTGCTTTATCTCCAGGTTGGTTCCCACGGTTACCGATTTATCAATCACGCATTTTCCTTCGTCCCTGTTCACCCACCGGTTGCTGAATATCCTTGCACGGTAATTATAAGTATCTGCATTCAGTTCACTCCGGCTCCACTTTTTTGTTATTTTATCCACCGGCTCCCATTGAGCATTCTTTTCTTCTGTTTTTGTTTTTTTCTCATGAAATTCTATCTGCAGCGTTCCCGGATAACCCTTATTTTCCTCGTCAAGTTTTATTTCCACGCTTCCTGCTGGCTGCCCGTAGCATGCTACCTTCACTGAACTTTCAATTGTATTAAATTCCACTCCTTCGGGAACATCTATTTCGGTGGATCCGGCACTGCCAAGCTGTAACAATTGCACTTTACAAACTGCAACATTATCCTGCAGCCGCCATACTTTGACAATATGCGTTCCTGCCTTTACTTCAATTTTTTTATTATCAATTCCCCCGAATACAATGGAATTGGCTGTACCCTTAAGCAAACATTGAGCAGCAATTTTTGTATCCAAATCATCTGCCCGGTAAAGCTCGAGTTGGTATTTATCTGAAAAATCACTGTTTCCTCCCTTAATATTGGCAACTCTGATGTAGCCGTTCGTGCCTCCTTTGCAGGTCGGGCCCACCGCAGTGACTTCGGCAGTGATCTCCGGATAGTCTGAAACGGTAATGTCTTTCAGCTTCACTGTGCAGCTATTCGTGTCGGCAACCGTCACTTGGTAAGTCTTGTCAGAAAGCACTTTAAAGCTTGTTTCGTCTTTCCACTGCGCGCTTGTTCCAAAATAGCTTTTCTCCAACTGGTCAAATTTCACCTTATAATGACCGTGCTTATTGGGGCTTCCTCCCTGAATATTCAGCCTGATTTTTCCGTCGCTGCTCTCCGAGCAGGTGGGCAAAACCGTTCCAACATACTCTGCCGTCAGCTTGGCGGGCTGTTTCAGCTCAATAGT
>JAKSBZ010000232.1 GCA_022360875.1 Cytophagales bacterium
AGCGCGTCGTCGCTGAGTATTTCAAGATTCGCGTGGCGGATCTGTTGTCGAAGCGGCGCAGCCGCTCAATCGCCCGGCCGAGGCAGGTCGCAATGGCGCTCGCAAAGGAACTTACTGATGAAGAGCTAATGATGGAAGTCAGGCACGATCGCCTGGATTCAATGAGCGAGCTGTTTGCTCGGTATCATTTAAAGTTGTTTCGTTTTATGTGCAAGCTGACGAAGGATAGTGATCAGGGCGAAGATTTAACGCAGCAGGTGTTTTACAGGATGATTCGCTATCGGAAATCGTTCGGAGGAGCTAGTACCTTTCAGTCGTGGATGTTCCGCATAGCCCGCAACGTGTTTTATGATGCGTGCCGCTGCAAGCATGCTAAATTGCGGCAGGACGGCGTGCAGCTGGAGGATCTGGCCGGGATGGCGCTGGAAGACCATAACAGCCGGAAACAGCAGCAATTGGGAACTCTGAAACTGGCTATGGAACAATTGCCTCTGGAGCATAAAGAGCTGTTGCTTATGAGCAAGTTTCAAGGGATGCGCTATGAGGAAATCAGCGAACAAACCGGGCTGACGGTCTCCAATATAAAGTCGAAGGTTCATCGGACGATGAAAAAGCTTCGGGAAATTTATTTTCAATTGGCTTAATCCATTTTAATATGAAATGTCAGGAAATAGAAAATCTGTTGTTCGATTATATAGAAGGACAGGTAGCAACAAAAGAGAAGGCGAAGGTGGAGGAGCATTTGCGGCAGAGCGCCTCGTGCTGTGCGGTTCTGGAAGCTGACCGCGAAATATTGAGCGTTTGGGAGGGATTCGACGATGCGAATCCTACTGAAAAGCTGCAGCAGGATTTTGAGCAAATGCTGGCACAGGAAAAGCTGCTTTTGGAGGAAGAAAAGAAAGTTGTCCCGATTTCTTCGGTGAAGCCTTACCAATGGGTGGCCGCGGCGGTGTTGATTTTTTCTCTGGGTTTCATTTTCTCCGAGATGTTTCAGCGGGCGCCCGGAAAAGAACAGTTGTCGTCCACTTATATTTTAGACTTTTCGTCTCCGAGCGACCAGATGCAGGCCATTTTTGATATGGAGAAAGACGAAAAACGCTTGGATGAAAAGGAGCTTGAAGTGCTGATGATGACGATGGCTCAGGCTAAGCATCCGAACGTGCGGCTGGCGGCGCTGGAGGGTATCGTCCGGCATTATGATTCTCCGAAGGTCCGGAAGTTTGTGACTTTGGCGCTGGAGACGGAACAAGATCCCAACGTTCAGATGGAGCTGATCCAAACGCTTGTGGACTGGAAACAAACGAATGCCCGTGATGCTGTGAAGCGTTTTTATGCCAAGGAAACGACAAGTATGGAGCTGAAATATTTCGCCCGTATGAGTTTGGGAATGCTGGAGCAAGCGGACTGATTATTTTGGGAATAAACAATAATTATGAATAAAGTCATGAAACAGTTGCTTATAATGTTCATAGCGATGCTGGGAGCGTTGCCTATGAACGGACAAAAGAAAAAACAGATTGAGAAGAAGGATGTGGTTGTTTTGAAGGAAAACGAGACGGTGGTAGTCGGGGATCTTTCGGAAAAGGAAAAGGAACAACTCAGGCGCGAAATCGAGAAAGTAAAAAAGGATATTGAGAAGACGATGAAGGAGATAAAAAACTCTCCGGAGTTGTTGCACATGCAAGAGGATCTGAAAGACGCAGCCATGAAGTTGCAGGAGCGGACTTTGGAGCTGGTGAATTCTACAGATTTCCCTGAATGGCAAAAAGATTTTGTGCAGTCGCAGGAAACCTGGCATGAAGCCTTGCGGAAGATGCAGAACAGTTTTGATTATTCGTTCAACATTAAGTTCAGAAATGACACGAGTCGGACGCCTGTAATTTTTGAGAAAAAGCTCGGAAATAATATTCGTCGCATCCAGATACAGGGGCTTAACGGGCAGTTGCTTATAAAAACGCACAATCAGAATATTATTAGACTGAAAACCTATGACCGTATAGGCTTGCCGAAGAAAGCAAACGGGCTTCGTCTGCTTAGCAACCAGGGCACCGACAACACTGGCTTGGGGCTGGAGCTGAAAGAATCGGGCGACGAGCTGGTGCTGGAAGGTATAATACGAAAGTCCAAATCAGCGGATTTCGAGATTTGGCTGCCGCAAAAGCTGGCCGTTAGCTTTTCCAATGCCGTGCATGCGGATGCTGTAAAGTTCGTAGGCGTTGACCGGGATTTGGTGATAAATGCCGGCGGACGCGTGGAGCTTGAGGAAGTCACCGGGCCGATTACAGCCAAGGTGACGCACGGTGATTTGATGGCGAGTTTTCTGAAGGTTAATCAGGCAAAGCCGATTTCGATAACCTGCACTCACGGAGATATTGACCTGAGCGTTCCTTCGAACACAAAAATGGACCTTGATCTTAAGACGGCCTGGGGCGAAGCCTTTTCAGATTTGAACTTGAACATTGAGCAGGAAGCGGCACGCACGAGCGGGCACAGCCGGTCTTCTTCCAGTAAGCTGAAGGCGACCTTAAACGGCGGCGGTGTAAAGGTTGTTTTGCGGGGAGTGCACGGGAATGTATATTTGAGAAAGAAATAAAGGGAGGAATGCCGCGTTTTTCCGGCTGAGAGTCGCAAGGGATGAAATAGATGTCTTAGCGTTCAATGCAGCGGTTGAAAATTGCAAACAAGTTTGTATATTTAGAAATTCAAAACTTGGTTCTGAAAGAACACAAGCCCTTAATTTTAAATTATATAGGCAGTTTATTGGCGCTAGACGTTGTAAGAAAAAAATTATCTTCTTACCTTTGCCACTCTTTTGGAAGAAATTAAATAATAATAGATATGAAAAAGGATATCCACCCAGAATACAGACCGGTTATTTTCCACGACCTGTCGAGCGATTTTAAATTCATGACTCGTTCTACAGCTACGTCAAAAGAAACTATTGAATGGGAAGACGGCAACACTTACCCAGTGATTAAAGTCGAGGTTAGTTCTGAATCTCACCCGTTCTACACTGGTAAAGCGAGCACTGCGCGAAGAACTGGCCGTGTGGAGCGTTTCAACAAAAAATACAAAAGAGGTTAATTCATCTTTTGCAAAGAAATTTCTTGAAAGCCTTTCCGTTTGGAAGGGCTTTTTTTATGCAAAAAAACTGTAATTGGAAAGCTGAAATACAGAATCTTGGTTGACTGAATTCTTGGATCGTTTTGTTTGTGAAATAGAAAACGGGAGAAGAAAGCACAAAAAAAGGGAACGAAGCATCATTCCCCTTGTGTGATTTGGTGTCAGTATTTTTTACACGATTTTCAGCAGTTCTTCATACCCCGGAACGAAGCTTCCTTCTTCTACCCAAAACCCTACGAGCCGTTTGTCTGAAGTGAATTGGTAGATGATCTGCCCGTCGAATTCTTTTTCATCATCCGTATAGTAAAATGCAAGGTACAGGAAGCCGTTGCTGAAAAAGCCGCGTCCGAATTGGTACTGCTGCGGACCGATTTCCCAAATGGCGCGAACGGAAGGGCTCTCCCAGTAGAGCGTCAGGTTGCCTCGGTACAGCGCTTTTCGATTGTCAGGATTGTGCCCGACCATTTTGTAGATGCCCAGTACATCGCGGAACTCTCTGGCGGCAACATTATTGCGAGGATCTGGAATGCGCACTTTGTGTTCCTGGCTGTAAGAAGTCTTTAAGTGGTCAAACTTGCTTTTTAAGTTGTCCGGGGAAATTGATAAAAGGCTTGTGTGGAATGTTTCGGCAAATTCGTCACTCCACTGCATCCATTTTTGAAAATCGCTGTTGTCCATTTAATGTTTCTTGTAGTTGTTGTGGTTTCCCATTTTACAAAGTAACGAAAAAACACAAAATACCTGACGCATTTACGGAGAATAAAGAATAATAAATCAATATGGAGCAAATCGGACGCCAAATGAGAACGGTTTCAGGTCGGGCCCTTTATCTTCCTTGAATACAGAATTCAGGTCGAAGTTTGTGTAAACGGTAATCCATTCAAACGTTACTTGTCCTTTTATTCCATAACGCCATGAATTGGTCTCGTTTATCCCGGCATCTCGTCGTTTTACTGTCTCGCCGTCTTCCTGGAATTTGGCTTTTGTATGCGAGCCTAGTTTTATTCCTCCGTAGAATCCTGCGCCCACTTTCAGTTTCAAGTCTTCGAAGTGAAACTGGGGCATGGCGTGCAGCGTGAAGTAGGACACCGTTAGTTTACTTTTTTTGGAGTTGATGTTTGGGTCTTGTTCTTTTGTAAAGAACGCTTTACCTGTAGATGTATTTACCCGGTAAGCCGGATCCGAAAACTTGAAGTTGTACCAGCTGAAATCGCCGCCGACGTGAAGCGAGAATGCTCCGGAGTTGCCGATTCGTATTCTTTTGGCCATTCCGAGTGCGACATTCCAGGATCCCCAGGCTTTAACATCCGCAATGCCGTCCAAAGAGCGGTCGTTTATCCAGTTATTGATTCCGAGTTCGAGATATGGATAAAGGCCAAAGTCTTCGAGTTCAATCCAGTCAAAGTGCCATCCGCAGTCGCAATCTCTTTCGTAAATCGTCCGGATAATAGTTGTGTCGTTGTTTTTGCTGATGATTTTCCGCTCGCTTACGCGTTGGTGAATCGGCTGGTCCCATTGTGTGGTGTCTGATTGGGCGAAGACATTTTCAGTATTAAACTGTAAAAAAGAAAAAGTTAGGAATAAAATAAGGATGAGATTTTTCATATGTTAATCTGCTAAATGGTTCACACCCTGTTGATGCTTTGTGAGTATAAAAGGTTGCTTCTTATTTTAATAAATCCCGTTTTTCAGCCATGCATGGAATGCATTTCCAATGCTTCGCGCAACCGTTTTGGCATCGCTGCCATAGGTATTTCTGTTTTTAGTAAATCTGACTAATGTTTCTCTGTAGGTTAATCGCTGATATAATTTAGCAAAAAAAGCAATACAGCCAACAGCATGGAGGTTCCTCCGTAATATTTAATTACTTTCAGGCGGTTCATGCTGGATAGAAACCACAGCACGTACCATGGCCTGTAGAGCCCCGCCAGCAAGCAGACGAGGCTAATACCCAATAGCGTTTTTGTAACAATTACAACGGTTTCTAACATGATTTCTTTAACTTTCCAACTACCCGAAGTTTTTCGAATACTTTTTCGGAATGCGGAGCGCCTTTGATTTCCCGGGTCAGATCCTGTCCGGCCCAGTGCTCATAGTGCTTTCCGTTGCGCCACAGCGTGGAATCGCTGACGTCGTAAATCAGTCCTTTGTACGCACACCAGACTTCCGGCTTGTCCTTTCCGTTTCGCAGGGCAAATTGCGCTATGCTGT
Organism: Cytophagales bacterium; assembly: GCA_022360875.1. GTDB lineage: Bacteria > Bacteroidota > Bacteroidia > Cytophagales > Cyclobacteriaceae > JAKSBZ01. Next base: position 5,335 of record JAKSBZ010000232.1, read on the forward strand.
ATTCTTGAAGCTCTTTATCAGCAGCCATATTTTTATCGCATTTTAATTCTAAAATGGCAAAGAAAAAAACTCAGCGCAAAAGTTCCTATGATCTATCTCTTGAACAGATTGCGAATACGTGGTGAAAGTCATGTTTTTTGTGCTTCTTTTTTAAAAACAGAGGATGTTTTTTTAACTTATTTATATCTTTTACAACACACATTTTTTTGATGAAAACTCTCTCTTTTGACTACGACTACATTATTGTTGGCAGCGGGTTCGGAGGATCTGTGAGTGCATTAAGGCTTTCCCAGAAGGGGTATAAAGTTTTGGTGATCGAAAAAGGCAAATGGTACCGCTCTGAGGATTTCCCGAAAACAAACTGGAATTTGCGCAAATGGCTTTGGCTGCCGCTTCTGAGGTGTTTTGGAATCATGAAAATTTCCCTCTTCAGGAATATCAGCGTATTGTCCGGAACCGGGGTGGGAGGAGGATCGCTTGTTTATGCCAATACGCTTCCGGTTCCCAAGCGTTCATTTTATAAGACGGGTTCGTGGGCCGGGCTCGTTGACTGGGAAACCGAGCTGAAGCCTTATTACCGAGAGGCGCTTCGGATGCTTGGCGCTACGGAGAGTCCGAAAATCTTCGAGGCAGACCAGGCTTTGGAGACGCTGGCAAAGGAGATTGGCCGAGAGATGCACTTCGAAAGACCTAAGCTCGCTGTGTATTTTGGAGAAAAAAATCAAACAGGCATAGATCCGTATTTTGGCGGAAAGGGACCTGAGCGCTCCGGATGTGTTTTCTGCGGGGGGTGCATGACGGGCTGTCGCCACAACGCTAAGAATACTCTGGACAAAAACTATCTTCATTTGGCACAGCTGGAGGGCGCGGAGATTCTTGCGGAGCATAAAGTTACCGGCGTTGTACCGTTGGATGAAACGCAGGAAGGATACAGCGTTGCTTTCCGAAAAAGCACTGCAGTTTTTTCAAGGGAAAAAAGCCTGAATGCCAGGAGTGTGATTTTTTCGGGCGGAGTAACCGGAACGCTGAAGTTGTTGCTGAAGCTTAAAGAAACGACTTTGTCGAAGCTGTCTGACAGGCTAGGCGACGATATCCGCACCAATAACGAGACGCTGGTTAGTGTATCGACTTTGGACAGGGAGCGCAATTTGTCCAAAGGTGTGGCAATTGGCAGCATGCTCCACACCGACGAAAACAGCCATTTGGAAATTTGCCGTTACGCGGAGGGGTCGGGTTTTTGGAAATTTAGCCACTGGCCTTATGCTGTGGGTAAAAACACGGCGGTCAGGCTTGCCAGAACACTTGGCGTTTTTCTGAAATCTCCTTGGCGCTATCTGAAAGTTTTTTTGGGACAGGCTTGGGCCAGGCACACCGTTGTATTATTGTTCATGCAAAGCCTGAACAGTACGCTGCGCATCAGAAGAAATAGGCTGGGCTTGCTCGTGTCGGGTGTGAGCCAAGGAGAAAAACCATCGCCAAACATTCCGGAATCCGCAGCTCTGACCGAAAAATACAGTCGAATCGTTAACGGGCAAGCTACTTCGTTTGTGCTGGAAACGCTGGCGGGAATTCCTTCGACTGCGCATATTTTGGGCGGAGCGGTAATGGGCAGGAACGCCTCAGAAGGAGTGATCGATAAAGACAATCGCTTATTTGGTTACAAGAATCTCTATGTTGTTGACGGGGCTATGATTTCGGCTAACCCCGGCGTAAATCCGTCGCTGTCCATTGCTGCTCTTGCTGAG
>JAKSBZ010000234.1 GCA_022360875.1 Cytophagales bacterium
AGTTTATGTTTGCAGGGAAACACCTCATTCAGAAACAGGGATGCCCAACAAAGTTCGGCCAGCCTTCTAATTTGCAGCCGGTGCACATCGGCCGTTTGAACAAACTTAAACGGAAACAGCTTAACGACATTCCAAAAATTTGCCGCGCGTTCTGTTATACACTTTCAGAAAACAGAGGCGTCTCTATACGAAATAGAGACGCCTCAAACTTACCCTGTTTTCAACAAAGAACCATTTCAGGTTATAATTGAAAAAATTTCAGCTTACTTCCTTTCCCGTCAATCAACATCCCACCAAACCCGGTCGTATATGCTTGCTCCGCCCCATTTAGCAATAGCCTCTTCGTAGGCTTCTTTCGTTTTTCCTGTCTCCAAACCGCTTGGATACGGCATGCGAACAGGCACCTTCATTTCTTCATTACCGATCTCAATCTTTTCGCTTGAAGGCCAGCCAGTCAATCTCCACAAAGCATAACACTCAACCATATCCTTCATGTTGTTGATGCATATTTGCGTTACAATAGCTTTGACCTTCTCCTCCTTGGTTCCTGTTTTAGGAAAACCCGTTTTGTTGTCATTTACAAACTTTGTTATTTCTTCAGGTTTCAAAGGTTCGTCCAACACAGATTTAAGTGAAATGTATTTTGAAATTTTGAACCATTCATTAACAGAAGCTTTGAAACCCTCATTGAATTCTGCCTCCGGATCTCCTTCCAATTCATGTTCTATAATAGCCCAGGCTTTAAGAAACCTCGCATCTGCATGCGAAAACATAGTTTCAATCATATCAGTTGCGCCCCCTTCTTGAGATGGATCCCACAGCCTTATATTCAGTTGGCTTAAAGTGTCAAGCAGTACGTCCGGACGTTTTGAAGGATTAACTCCAAGTCCTCTGAATATTTTTTCATGCTTGGAGCGGGTAAAGAACACCCGCGCTCTCGGATCAGAAACCACGCCGTCTTCAGTCGTCATCGCATCGATGATCACATCCGTTGGCACTTGTGAACCAGGAACATCATGAGCGCCGTGAGCCACGCCATCTGCTGGCGCAAACTTAAAACTGAAGGAATCTTCATCGCTGTTCATTATGCCCACAGGATCCGCCAGCACTTCCTGACATGCTGATTTTGACAAGGCAGGGCTTGCCTTCGATATTCTCATGGCCAAGCGCAGCTTCAGAGAATTGGCAAACTTATGCCATTTTACAGGATCCCCTTCCCAGATCATGTCGGCATTTTCAAATGTCAGCTGTTCCCCTTTTTTTTGAAGCAATTGAGTTGCTAAAGTTAAGTTGCTGATCAGCGTCTTATAAATAAGCTCTTGAGAATCATATTCAGGGTAAAATATCTCCTCTCCCACTTTTCTCGCAGTAAAAGCCTTTGTATAGGGAGAGGCTCCGTACAAGTCAGTGTTAATATGGGTGTTAAAAGCATCCAGTATCAGCATCATGGCCTTTCGGTGACTGTACTGCTCTGGATTTTCAGCCTTTTCATATTTGTAAAGCAAATCTCGGACAGGGTCCTGTCTTTGTCCGTAATATCTGGACCACATAGTTGCATCATTTGGCTGAGTAAAAATCTCCTGGCTCAAGCTTCCTGTCCACATCCTTGTCCAGAAGGGAATTTCCTCTGCATGCAGAAAATAGTATTCAAAATAGCGAGAAGTATGAATATTTACAAGCGCGCCCCTCATGAGCAAATCATCGTCAACAAAAAGGGAACCTGTTTTTGTCTTCGTTGATTTCCCCGAAATCATGATCACAAGACTCAACCAACAAAAAGCAGAACAAACAGAGTATTACCGATTTAATATTAATATTCTTCATTTTTTCTGTCTTAAACATTTTAAAAAGATGCTCTTAGCGTAAATCCAACCTCATAGGTTGCAGGCAAGCCATTGAACTCGTATATATTCTGCCAGTTTGAACTGGAGAGAGGCTCGGGGTTAATGCCAATCGGCATATCTTTAGAAAAATAAAACAAGTTTCTGCCTACTGCCGATGCTGAAAATCTTCTGAAAGGGGTTCTTTTAAGAAAATCACTAGGCACATTATACGTGATACTGATTTGCTTCATTCGAACATAACCGGCCTTAAAGATCCCTATCTCGGGAATTCCAACGCCCCAAGCTCCCAGGGAGCTATAATAATCCCATGCCGCCAAAGGAGTCACAAGCCCTTTGTCTACCGCTTTTTGATACGTCCAGCCACTCACGTCCTTTTGAGCATCGCCCTTTCCCAAAAATGTTCCTTTTTCAAAAACACCCTCGGGAATAATCCCGTCACGTCGGGTTTCTCCATTAGCATCTATATACGTAATACCTCCATGTTCGGCATCTCTGCCAAATAATGTATCTTTTATCTTTCCTCGGCCTGTTCCGTAGAAATAGGATCCGGACATAAGTTCGCCACCCACTCTAAAATCCACCAATGCGCTCAATGTGAAATTCCGAAAAGTCAATCTTGAATATATGTTGCCCGTAAAATCCGGATTAATGTTTCCCAGTAATTTGTCAGCTTCTTGAACATAATAACCTTCTACATTCAGCAATTTATTTCCTGATTCATCATATTTAAATCCGTTTCCCCTAATCAATCCCAGTGGTTCCCCTATCCTCGCTCTCGGAAAAACACCCCAGTTTGTCCATTCATAAATACCAATTTCTTCCACATCTTCTGCCAGATTTACCAATTCATTGTCGTTGGTGTAGTAGGTTCCCCCAATCTCCCAAGTCCATTCATCCGTTCGAACAGGAACGGTATTCAGTACAATCTCAATCCCGGTATTTTCGACACTTGCAACATTGATGTAGCGGCTGGAAGCTCCAGAATAGCCAGGAATAGGCACATTCTGCAACTGATCTTCTGTGGTCTGCTTGTAATAGGTTCCTTCTATCGTTATTCTATTATCGAAAAACCCAAGCTCGGTTCCTATTTCAAAGCCGTAAACACTTTCAGGCTTCAGATAGGCATTTCGCAAAGTTCCTCCCAGTCCATTGGTATAAGGATCGCCATTATAAAAAGATACATCATACAAAGACACCAAAGGATCGGTTGCCCCCTTGCCGGCTTTGGAGAAAGCCACATTAACTTTCCCGGCATTCAGTATCCCCCAGTCAAAGTCGGTGAAATGGTCCGTAAACACATAAGAAGCTCCTATATTATAATAATTATAGGCATTGTCTCCTGATCCGTCTAATCGAGTTAGTGTTGAAGCCCAATCCCTTCTATAGGCCAAATCCAAATACACAAAATTATGAAAACCGATCAGCGAAGTAAAAAGGATTGAATTAACCCTTTCCTCATCCATTCGAGTATTGCGTTCTTCTATCTGAGGAGTGGACACTGAATTTGACAGCGACCATCTGTCTGCTACAAGGAATCCGTCAGTAGTTCTTGCCCTCATCCTTTCTCCGCTTACATCTCTTCGCTCCATCCCCAAAAACCCGCTTACATCCAAACCGATGTCATCAAAACTCTTATTAACCTCAAGCCTTCCTTTGTAAATATATTCTCTTCTGGTTGATTCGCCCAACGCATACTCCGCCCCGTTCCTCGTATTGTGATTCGTCATTCCCCGGTTTTTTGTTTCCTGCTGAATGTCCAAAATATACATGCTTGCATCTGCGGAAGCTGTAAGCCAATCGGTTACCTTATACCTTAATTCCACAGAATTCCTCATTACCTTGTCCAATCTGTTTCTTGTGTTTTCATACGTTCTCCACATTCTTATTGCTCCGGGCACAGTAAGATCTTCGTTCATAATCGATCGAAAGCGTATATCGCCGTCGGCAGCCTTGTAATTATCCTTGAGCTTCGCATAATCAGTCATTGACGAATGGTAGTAAATATAATCTTTGCCAAAGCCCTCAAAAATAGCCGGTGGGTTCAAACGCTCTGTATGAATGTAATTTGCTACAATATTCGCCGAAATTCTCTCCGTCAATTTGTGATTCAGATTCAGGCCAAAAGACAGCTGTTCCAGCTTGTTCCGCTCCTGTATGCCCTCATGATCTTTGTAAGAAGTGGATATACGGAAGGTTGTCTGTTTATTTCCTCCGTTTATTGCCAGATTGTGAGTATGCCTTACTCCAACCTCATATAAATCTTCCAATGAAGCCTTATAAGTGTAGGGCACCAAGTCTCCATACGGATCATAAACCATAACTTCCGGATTGTACCGAGGTCCGAACGAATATGGATTAAACGGCTGGACGTAATAATCGTCAGGCTGTTTCCTATTCTTCCATAAATCCTGCTTGCTGAAGTCTTTAGGATTGCCATATCCCGGGCCGAATTCTTTTTGCAGCTCCGGGGTAAAGGCAACATCTTCAAACCTTACAGAATAACTGTAGTCTACTCCAAGGCCCTTTCGCTCAACTCCTTTTTTAGTGGAAATAAGCACTACTCCGTTTGCCCCTCTGGAACCATACAATGCTGAGGCGGCTGTTCCCTTCAATACACTTACTGACTCAAATTCCTCTGTATTCAAGTTCAGCAAATCGTTGCCGAAATCTTCTCCTCCCCAGAAACCTGCGCCTGAAACCCCCGGCTGAATTGGAATCCCGTCGATTACAAACAAAGGCATATTGTTTCCGCTTATCGATCCCAATCCGCGGATTGTAATATTGGCACCTCCTGTTACGCCGGAAGAAACACCGGTAATATCCATGCCTGCCACTTTTCCCTGCAAAGCATCGACAATATTCGGAGTCGAAGCATCTGTCAAATCTTTGCTGCTAACCTCCGCCACTGAATAAGAAAGCGCCTTGCGCTCTTTTTGTATGCCGTAAGCCGTCACCACCACCTCTTCCAGCTGCTGCAAATCCTCCTTTAGCACAACATCAATCTGTGTCTGGCTGCCTATTTCTATTTCCACAGGCTTAAAGCCAATGGAAGAAATCACCAGAACCTTTGCTCCCTGCATATCGATCGAAAACCTCCCTTCATAGTCGGAAATTACTCCCCGAGCAGTGCCTTTAACACTTACCGAAGCGCCTATTACAGGTTCCCCGCCTTTAGCCGAAGCAATTTTACCTGTAACGGTCTGTGCATAAACAAATGTTCCGAAACTCAGGAACACCAGCATTGTCAAACAGGTTCGTAATACTTTACTCATATGAATAAATGATTAAACAGTAAATATGATCAAAGCATGTTAAGCTTTTGATTGTCCATGTTAACCTATCACTACAAATTGATTTGATAAAATAAAATATCCTAATAGTAATATTTTATTGCTTTTAAGGAAAATTGCTCTTGGAAAATAAAAATACTCAACTCAGGCTCATCTGTATACAAAACATCACCAAACAGCGAATAAAAAAGCCCGCAAATTAACATATTATTATTATTGATTACACTTTTTACAAAATGGAAGAATGATTATATTAAGCCAAAACCACATCACCGAACGCATGTTTAATTCTTCATCTCTAAATAAAGAGCCCTTGCGTTACCACGTTGTTTTTTGGACAGGCTATTTTCTGTTTAACTTCGTTCGGTGGGGAAGCTATTTCGGAGATTACACCTATTCCTTTCAGTCAAATTTAGTCGAATTTGCCATTCACATCCTCATTTGTTATTTCAACCTGTATTTTTTACTTCCAAAACTCGCTCCCAAACATCTGAAAAAGTACCTTTTGTTTTTGTTGTTGGCTGTGTTTGCCGTTTCCCTTCTGCGCATTGTACTCACTTACGAGCTCGTAACCACAGACATTTGGAGGGAATCAGGACGGGATCCGGCCTCTCCCTTCGATTTCAATTACGTGCTGGCTGTCTATACGGGAGAGCTGTATGTGGTAGGGCTGACCACAGCCATAAAACTAATCATTGACTGGATTCGAGCACAGCGTGCAAATCAAGAGCTGGAGAAACAAAATCTGGAAACGGAACTTGCCTATCTAAAATTCCAAGTGCAGCCCCACTTTTTCTTCAACACTCTCAACAATCTCTACTCCCTAACGCTCGACAAATCCGACCAAGCACCCGAAACAGTTATGAAGCTTTCCGAGCTTATGCACTATGTGATCTACGAAGCCAAAAACAAGTCGGTATCGCTCATCAAAGAAATCGAACATATTCAGCATTATATTGATTTGGAACGTCTTCGGTTCGGAGACAAACTGGATGTGAACCTGCAGGTTGAAGGCAATATTGAAGAGAAACTGCTTCCTCCCCTTTTGCTGATTCCCTTTGTAGAAAACAGCTTCAAACATGGTGCAAGAAGTCCGGACAATACTCTTCCGATTGACATTCATTTGCTTGTAAAAGAAAATCGCCTGTTTTTCAGTATTACAAACAGAACATCGCCTGCATCTTTTTCGAATAAAAACCTCAAGGAAAACCAATCAGGTATTGGTGTAGAGAACACCCAGAGAAGACTTAATCTGCTTTTTCCCGGCGATTATTTGCTTTCAATATACAACGAAGACCACTGCTATACGGTCAATTTAAACTTCCCTGTTTATGAAAATAAAATGTCTTATCATTGACGACGAACCGCTGGCAATAAATATTCTAAAGAATTATCTGGCCCGGTTTGAGGGATTCGAAATTGCAGGAACATACGGAAATGCCGTTGAGGCATTCAACAATTCAGGCGAATGCCCCGCAGACCTTTTGTTTTTAGACATTAACATGCCCATGCTAAACGGAATGGAATTCTTGAAAGGCCTGAACGCTCCTCCCCTTACAATAATAACCACCGCATACAGAGAATATGCTGTCGAAAGCTTTGAGCTAAATGTTATTGATTATCTTGTCAAACCGATAAGTTTCTCCAGATTTATTAAGGCAATCAACAAAGCCAAACACTTGCTGAAAACCGATGCGCCATACAATGAAAAAAATGGAAACGGAAACGGCAACGACACAGACAACATACAAAGGAGCATTTTCATCAAGGTAAATAAAAAAATGATACGCCTGGCTTTCAACGATATTCTGTACATCGAAAGCCTTAAAGACTATGTGCGAATCAAAACCCTGCACGAAGATTTTATTACTCACGAAAACCTGGCCGGCATGAGCAAACTTTTGCCTTCCGAACAGTTTCTGCGCATTCACCGCTCATTTACAATCAACCTTATGAAGGTAAAATCCATTGAAGGAAATTGCGTGGAAATATCTGGAAAACTGCTGCCTATCGGCCGAAATTATCAAAAGCATACCAAACAGCTCATTTTGGATTCATGCTGCTGCTGATCTTCTTTTTCGGATCATCGGGCAAAATTAGAAGGTTGCCGAAAGCTTGTAAAACACCGCGTTCAAGCGCAGCGAAGCTTAAAACAACTCTCTAATACAATATGCTAACTCAAATAATCGTGTATTGCACGCGCGCATTCGCGTCCTTCAGCAATCGCCCATACCACCAGCGACTGTCCACGGTTCATATCACCGGCGGTAAATACATTCGGTAGATTTGTTCGGTAGTTCTCCGACCGAACGTTTCCCTGTTCATCCAGAGATATACCGAGCGCTGAAAGCAAACCCTCTTTCTGAGGATGCGCAAAGCCAATGGCCAGCAAAACCAAATCGCAGGGAAGCTCCCGCTCGGTGCCTTCTTTTTCACGGAATTCCATTCGCTGGCTTTCTTTGTTCTTTATCCATTCAATATCAACAATTTTCAAAGCCTTCAGCTTTCCGTATTCGTCTTTTACGAACTCCTTGCTCAGCACGCACCACTCTCTTTGGCAGCCTTCCTCGTGAGACGTTGATGTCTTCAAAATCAATGGCATTTGCGGCCACGGTGTCGAATGGTCTCTGTTCTCCGGCGGCTTGGGCATCAGCTCAAGCTGCATTACAGACAAAGCTCCCTGACGGTTGGATGTTCCAACACAGTCTGCCCCTGTATCTCCTCCGCCGATAACGATTACGCGTTTGTCCTTTGCTGTAATGGTGCACCCAGCAATATCTCCGGCCACCTTCCGGTTATGCTGTTTCAGAAAACGCATGGCAAACTCCACGCCTCCTGCATCTCGTCCCCCGATCGGCAAATCCCTGGGAACAGTCGAACCGCCGCACAAGGCAACCGCATCAAATTCCCGCTGCAGCTCTTCAGCAGAAACATCCTTTCCGACCTCAATTCCAGTGCGGAACTGCACGCCTTCCTTTTCCATAAGCTGCACGCGCCGGTCAATCACCCATTTTTCCAGCTTAAAGTCAGGTATGCCGTACCGAAGCAATCCACCGACCCGGTCATCGCGCTCAAAAACGGTTACATGATGTCCCAGCTGATTCAGCTGTGCCGCAGCGGCCAATCCTGCAGGACCGGAGCCTACCACCGCCGCTTTCTTGCCGGTGCGAACAGAGGGAATCCGAGCCTGCACCCAACCGTTCAGAAAGGCTTTTTCGATAATTTCTTTTTCAATGTTCTCAATAGTCACCGGATCGTTATTGATTCCCAGCACACAAGCCGACTCGCAGGGAGCCGGACAAACTCGCCCGGTAAATTCCGGAAAATTGTTGGTCGACAGCAGAATTTCACTGGCTTTTTTCCATTGTCTTCGGTAGACGGCGTCATTAAATTCGGGGATCACATTCCCAAGGGGACAACCGCTGTGACAAAACGGAACTCCACAATCCATGCAGCGAGCCGCCTGCCGGTTCAATTTTTCTTCTGGAAAATCTAAATAAAACTCTTTGCTGCTATGAATGCGCGTAATCGGATCTACCTTTAGAGGCAGCTCCCTCTCAAACTCCAAAAAACCAGTTACTTTCCCCATTTATTATTTTCATTTCATATTTCTACAATAACACACTTACACTATCTGCAAAGTCCCCTATGCTATGCAACACTTTCAGCCACCTGCGCTTCTTGTTTTTTCTTCTCCAGTACGCGTTTATAATCCGTTGGCATCACCTTCTTAAAATACGGCAATGCCATCTCCCACTGACGGATAATCCGCTTTGCCGTGCCGCTTCCCGTCAAATCCGCATGCTGATGAATTTTCTCAAACAAAAACTCCATGTCATCTTCCTCAAGCGGATCAAAAGCCACCAGCTCAAAATTGCAGTTTCTTTCCAGCATATGATCGCAGTCGTAAACATAAGCGATGCCGCCGCTCATTCCGGCGGCAAAATTTCGTCCGGTAGATCCCAAAACAATCACCCGGCCTCCCGTCATATATTCACAGGCATGGTCGCCAACGCCCTCAACAACCGCTGTTGCGCCCGAATTGCGCACGGCAAATCGCTCACCGACATGGCCGCGGATAAAAGCCTCGCCCGAAGTGGCACCATACAAGGCAACATTTCCGACAATAATGTTTTCTCTGGCCCTGAAGGTTGACTCACGGTCCGGATACACCACCATGCGCGCCCCCGAAAGTCCTTTTCCGAAATAGTCATTGGCTTCTCCCTCCAGCTCAAATAGAATTCCTTTTGCTCCGAAAACACCGAAACTTTGCCCGGCCGCTCCTTTAAACTTAAGCTGAACCATATCTTCAGGAAGCCCCTTAGCTCCATATTGCTTCGACAACTCATAAGAAAGCATCGCGCCGACCGACCGGTCAGTGCTGGCAATACCAAAATTGGCCTGCGAAGGGTTCGCGTCCCGCAAACTTGGCAAAGCCGCGCGAATGAGCTTTCTGTCAAGAACATCAGCGATATCATGCGTCTGTTCCTGTGTGCAATGCAGCGGCAGATCGCTCTGCTCCCGGTACAGTACCGGACTCAAATCCAGGCTTTTCCACTTCCAGAACGGAAGATTTTCTCTCACCTCAAGCACCTCGCCTGCACGGCCAACCATTTCGTTGACTGTTCTGAAACCTAAGGCGGCCATCCATTCGCGAAGCTCTTCAGCTAAAAAGCCGAACAGATTAACCACATGCTCAGGCTTGCCCGAGAACAGTTTCCGAAGGCGTTTGTCTTGCGTTGCTATGCCTACCGGGCAAGTGTTCAGGTGGCATTTGCGCATCATTACGCATCCTTCCACCACCAGCGCCGCTGTAGAAACGCCCCATTCTTCAGCACCTAACAGCGCCGCAATCAGCAAATCCTTTCCGGTACGGATCTGCCCGTCAGTTTGCAGCACCACCCGGTTCCGCAGCTTGTTCTTCACCAGCGTCTGATGCGCTTCGGCAAGGCCAAGCTCCCAGGGAAGTCCCGCATGCATAATCGAACTCAGCGGAGAAGCTCCCGTTCCTCCGTCAAAACCCGAAATCAAAATCGCCTCCGCTTTGGCTTTTGCCACACCGGCGGCCACCGTTCCCACTCCGGCTTCCGAGACCAGCTTGACATTGATTCTCGCCTTGCGGTTGGCATTTTTCAAATCATAAATAAGCTGCGCCAGATCTTCAATGGAATAAATATCGTGATGAGGCGGCGGAGAAATGAGACCGACACCCGGTGTAGAATGGCGAACTTTCCCGATCCATTCATCCACTTTATGCCCCGGAAGCTGTCCTCCTTCGCCTGGTTTGGCTCCCTGCGCAATTTTTATCTGCAGCTCGTCCGCCTGGCTCAAATAATGGCTCGTCACACCGAAACGTCCTGAAGCGATTTGCTTGATGGCCGAACGTTCCCAGTCTCCGTTTGTCTTTTTTTCGAAGCGGACTTCGTCCTCACCGCCTTCTCCGCTGTTGCTTTTCCCTCCAATGCGGTTCATGGCAACAGCCAGAGTCGTATGAGCTTCATGCGAAATGGAACCAAAAGACATCGCGCCCGTAGCAAACCGCTTGAAAATCGCTTCTGCAGGCTCCACTTCATCCAGCGGAACAGGTTTTCTGTTTTTCAGCTGGAATAAATTTCTTATGGTAATATACTTTTCCTTCGGATCATTGATCAAGCCCGCATACTTCTTATAAATCAAATAATCCTTTTCACGAGCAGCCCGCTGCAAAAGACTGATTGTCTCTGGATTCAGCAAATGAGGCTCTCCCTCTCTTCTCCACTGGTAAAGGCCGGCCCGGCCCAAGCTGCTGTCATTAATCTTTTCATTTACAAAACCCTGCTTATGGCGCTCCAGCGCTTCGCAGGCAATGCCGTCGAAATCCAGCCCCTCAATGCGGGTGATCGTTCCCGTGAAACACCGGTCAACCACTTGGCTGCTTATCCCCAGCGCCTCGAAAATCTGGGCGCCGTGATACGACTGCAAAGTGGAAATTCCCATTTTTGAAAAAATCTTAAGCAAACCGAATTCAACTGCCTTTTTATAGGACTGAGTGATTTTTTTATCCGAAAAAACATCCTTCAAAACATGCTGCGCATTAAGCTGATATAAGCTTTCCAGTGCCAGATAAGGGTTCACGGCACTTGCCCCGAAGCCAATCAGTGTGGCAAACTGGTGGGTTTCCCGCACATCTCCCGCCTCGGCAACCAGGCTTACACGCACACGTGTTCCTTTTTGCACAAGATGCTGGTGCACTGCTCCTATAGCAAGCAGCGAAGGTATCGCCGCTTTTCCAGCCTGAACTTCACGGTCCGAAAGCAAAAGAATATTGCATCCTTCATCAACAATCGCCTCGTCGGCTTCTTGACACAAGCGGTCCAGGGCTTCCTCCATCCTGCCCGGCTTTCCGTCCGCATCAAAAAGCATATGCAGCGTTTTAGTGCGAAAATTGGTGTGCTTCACGCATCGGATTTTATCCAGCTGCATATTCGAAAGGAACGGACTGTCCAGAACAACCTGCTTGCAATGCTGAGGCGTTTCGGACAAAATATTGAAATAAGGTCCCAGGCCTGTTTTCAGCGACATCACCAGACGCTCACGTATCGGATCGATCGGCGGATTGCTCACCTGAGCAAAAAGCTGCTTGAAATAATCGGAAAGCGGACGCGGGCGTTTGGACAAAACGGCAAGCGGTGTGTCGGTTCCCATCGAGCCCAGAGGCTCTTTTCCATCTTCAGCCATTGGCGCAAGCAGCACTTTCAAATCTTCCTGCGTATAGCCGAAAGCAAGCTGCCGCTGCCTAAGCGTTTCGAAATCGGCAGGATAAGAAGGCTTCAGCGGCTTGGGAATGTTGCGGAGTGGCAACTCGTGCGTCTCCAGCCATTCCTGGTACGGCTTCCGTTCGCAAAGCTCTTTTTTGATTTCTTCATCACTGATCACGCGACCTTCCTCCAGATCCACCAAAAACATTCTTCCCGGCTGCAGGCGGCCTTTGCTAACTACAGAAGCCTGATCGACCGGCAGCGCACCCGCCTCCGACGACATGATCACGCGATCGTCGTCGGTAATGCAATAGCGCGACGGTCGAAGCCCGTTCCGGTCCAGCGTGGCGCCTACCTGACGGCCGTTTGTAAAACAAATCGATGCCGGACCGTCCCAAGGTTCCATAATTGAAGCATGGTACTGATAAAATGCCTTGCGTTCGGGCAACATCTGTTCATGTTCCTGCCATGCCTCCGGTACAAGAAGCATTAGCGTATGCGCCAATGAACGGCCGCCCAGCGTAAGCAGCTCAATCACACTGTCCAGGTTCGCCGAATCGGAATTTGCCGGATCGCAGATAGGCTTCAGCATTTCGATTTCCTTCGGAGAAAAATGCGTGGATTCCAGCAACGTTTCATTCGAGCGCATCCAGTTCACATTGCCCCGGATGGTGTTGATTTCTCCGTTATGGGCAATATATCGGAAAGGCTGGGCGAGTTTCCACTTCGGAAAGGTGTTCGTGGAAAACCGGGAGTGAACCATTACAAAGGCCGACTGAAAGCGAGGATCTGTAAGGTCTCGGTAATACGGTTTCAGCTGATGCGTGGTAAGCTGGCCTTTGTAGGTTATCACCCGGCTGGAGAGCGAAGCAATGTAAAAGTCTTCGGCTCCTTCGATGTTTCCGGCAGCATGTGAACTGGCTTGTCTAAGCACATATAGCTTGCGCTCAAGCGCTTCTCCCCGAAGTCCTTCGGCGGAAGAAACAAACACCTGCTGTATTTCCGGCTCGGACTGGCGCGGCGAGGCACCCAAACAGCTGTTATCGGTTGGTACATTCCGATAACTGAGCACCTGAAGCCCCAGCAGTCGGGCAAATCTTTCCAGTTCCGCCCTGCACTTGGCGCGCAGCTCCTTTTTCTTAGGGAAAAAAACCATTCCCACCCCGTAAGCTCCTCTTTCAGGCAAATCAAAATGCTGACGAGCAGCGTACTCCTCAAAAAAATCGTAAGGAATCTCAGCCATAATGCCCGCGCCGTCGCCCGACTGCGGATCAATGCCCTGTCCGCCCCGATGCTCCATATGCGACAGCATCAAAAGTCCGTCGGCTATCAGCTGGTGAGTTGCTTTTCTTTTTAGGTGAGCGATAAATCCAATACCGCAGGCATCATGCTCTAAACTGGGGGTGTATAATGATTTCTTCTTTTCTCTCATAAAAAATTCCACTGTTAGCTCCGATTCAAAGGAAGACAATCCGTCTGTAATTGTAAATTATTAAGGCAGGGCCCTTTACCATTGCCTAAACCATAAATATATTAATCATTTGTTGCCAAAAAAGCAAACACCTTTTGCTTTCACTTTGACAAGTGAAAACACATCGCAGCTTCAACTCTTTTTGATTGCCTCGATAAAACATCAAGAAAAAACCTGCGTCAGAGAACCGTTAGACTGTTTTTTAAAAAAAATTCTCAAAACATGCCACACAACACGGCTCGCTTTTCTCTTCACAATGAAAAAAGTCCAGTTTCTCAGTATCTAATTTCTAATTTAAAAACAAATAGAGATGAAATTTAAGTATGACACAAAATTCCAGTTTTTTTTAAAGCTCATTTTTTGAAACTGCTAATTCAGCTATTCAATCGAATTCTTCATTTTCTCAAAGCCCAAAAGGAAAAGCAGAAAAGCAGTAAAATTCCGCATGTTAATCGATTTTCAAAATATTATTTCAAAACAACAAAATAAAACAACAAATTCAGAAGCAAAACTGAAATCAACAAAATAACACGCATCTTTGCATTATTCCAATAACTAAAAACCTTTACTCAGACTTCCCCTAATTAAGAAAAATGAATAAAACGTTTCTTTTTTACCAATTTCAGACGAATATCATAACCAAAAACTAAATACATTGAAAATATTGTATTAATATTACACAAATGACAAAACTATAATCCGGCTTATTCCTGCTTTTTGCCATATTGCTCCGCGTACTTACAAGAGCATTTCAATTGAAAAATTACACCCATACGCTTATGAAAAAAATCTGCGCTTTCGCTCCGGCCACAATCGCCAACGCCAACGTAGGGTTTGACTGCCTGGGCATTGCCCTGAACAATATCGGCGACAAGGTTGAAGTGGCTTTCAACGATCAGCCGGTCAACCGGATTCTTTCCATCGAAGGCGGAGACAACCTGCCTATGGACGCAGAAAAAAACTGCTGCTCCGTTGTAATCCGGCAGATGCAGCGCAAGCTGGGCAGCAAAAAGCGCGTTGACATCCGAATAGAAAAAGGCTTCGCCTCGGGCAGCGGGCTCGGGTCCAGCAGCGCCAGCAGCGCGGCGGCAGCTGTGGCGTACAACGAACTGGCCGGCAAGCCGTTCAGCCGCGAGCAGCTCATCGAATTTGCAGCGGAAGGCGAGCGAGCGGCCTGCGGCGCGCCACACAAGGACAACGTGGCGCCAGCGCTCCTGGGTGGCATCGTTCTTATGCAGGAAAACCGCGCCCTTTCTCTCCCCGTGCCCGATTCTCTGTTTGTGCTGTCCGTATTTCCCAAAATAACGCTCCGAACCAAAGACTCCCGTAATGCGCTGGATTCACACATTCCGCACAGCATGCTCGCTCTCCAAACAGCCAGCATGGGCGCATTCGTCAGCAGCCTGTACCAAAATGACATGAACCTGCTTTCCAGAAGCATGAAGGACTATATTGTCGAGCCGGCGCGGAAAAAACTGATTCCGTATTTCGACGAAATGAAAATAATCGCTCATGAAAATCTGGCGCTGAGTTTCGGGATTTCGGGCTCAGGGCCTTCAGTGTTTATGCTTTGCCAAACCCGCAAAAATGCGCAGCTGCTCTCCGGCCTGCTCAAAGAATTTCTCATGCAGCGGCGGATAGCTTCCGAGAGTTATATAACCGACCTGAAGGCCAGCGTGGGGGCCTATCTGTGCGCTCCCATCAGCTCAAGTTCAGAATTAAAAATTTAAATATTTATGAATTTTCACAGCACACGAACCTCAGAGATAAAGATAAGCTTCCGGGAAGCCGTGCAGCAAGGCCTCGCCCCCGACAAGGGACTATTCATTCCGGAACGAATACCCAAACTTGAAAAATCTTTCTTTGAACGCCTCGAAACAATGAGCGAGCTGGAAATCGCTTTCGAAGTGCTTTCCCCGTATACTGAAGGCACGCTTGATCCGCAGCAACTGAAAGACATTCTCAAAAAAACGCTCAGCTTTCCGCTTCCAGCAGTCAAAGTCAGCGAAGGCATCTACAGCCTGGAGCTTTTCCACGGCCCGACGCAGGCTTTCAAAGACGTGGGCGCCCGGTTCATGGCCAACTGCCTGGCCGCATTCAGCCGAAAAAACGAAAAAGTCACCGTTCTTGTCGCTACTTCGGGCGACACAGGAAGCGCCGTCGCCAGCGGCTTTTTCGGAGTAGATGGCGTGGAAGTCAAGATCCTTTTTCCAAAAGGGAAAGTCAGCGCTTACCAGGAACACCAGATGACTTCGCTTGGCCGGAACATTCAGGCCATAGAAGTGGATGGAAGCTTCGACGACTGCCAGACGCTGGTAAAGCAAGCCTTTCTGGACGAAAAGCTGCGCGACCGCCTTTCTCTTAGCAGCGCCAATTCCATCAATATTGCGCGCTTTCTCCCGCAAATGCTTTACTACTTTTTTTCCTACAAACAGCTGAGGCCTTTGCTGCATAGCAAAAAATGGCTCGTTTCCGTGCCAAGCGGCAACTTCGGAAACCTTACCGCGGGGCTTTACGCCAAACACATGGGACTGCCCATAGACCGAATGGTGGCCGCCAACAATGCCAATGATCCTTTCTATCTGTACTGGAAAACAGGAAAATACAAGCCTAAGGCTTCGGTGCCAACTTACTCCAACGCAATGGACGTGGGAGCGCCGAGCAACTTCGAGCGCATTCAGAGCCTGTACCAAGACGACTGGCGAAAGCTTAAGCAAGACATCGCTGCTTCACGTTTTTCGGACCAGCAGACTGTCGAAACCATCAAAAAGGTTTATCATGAGCACCATTACACACTCGATCCGCACGGTGCCGTGGGCTACTTGGCCCTCAGGGAATATATGGACAATGAATCGATTGGGACATTTCTGGAAACCGCACACCCTAACAAATTCGAATCCGTTGTGCGGATAGCGCTGCCAAAGTTCAAAGCGCCGGAAACCGATCTGTCTCTCTGCCAAAAAATTTCCATGAGCAGGACGTACGGCGATTTCAGAAACTGGCTGCTGCAAACCAACATAACAAAACATGAAGCCTGAGAGCTTCTATGCCAGCCAGAAAATAAAAAAGCCCGCGGAAAATTCTGCGGGCTTTGCTTTATTATTTCGAAGATTTTTGAAAATCACTCTGAATCGCATTGATCATCTCATTCAGACTTCCTGAGTGGCAAGCCCTCTGAAAAACCTGAAACTTTTTTCTGCATGCTTCCATGTCAAGTTCAAAGCGCGCCTGCCGGTCAAGAAGACGCTGCCGGGCGCGGTTGAGAATCTGGCGGCAGTTTTCCGCCTTTTTCTCCATAATTTCAGAAATATCGGAGTAATCGCAGTTGAACAACTCCCGAAGTATATACACACCTCGCTCCTGCCCGTTCAATTTCTTCATCATAGTCTGGAACGCCTCCTGCAGCTCCTTTTGCCTTTCGGCGTCAAAAAATCCTGCTGGAGCCTTTACCTCGCGGATTTCCTGCGCAACGCGCTGCTGCACATTCTGAAAGCACTTAGCACGGTCCAGCCAGTTCAAGCAGGTGTTCCGCAGCGAAGCCACCAAATACGATTTTTTTTGCTCTATATGCGAAGTGTCGGTCTTAGCGAACCACTTCATATACGTTTCCTGTACGGCATCCTCTGCGTCTTTCTTGTTTCGAAGAATATCCGAAGCAAGCCTCAGCAACACCGACCGGTACTCAAGAACGCTCGTGTCCATGTTAGATCTTTTTCTTTAAGCTTCACAAATATATTCTTCAAATCTGTATTCGAAAGCTTTTCACGTATATTTTTTTATAAAAATGATAAAAGCGGCAGCCGTTCATTTATCAAAATATTCAGTCATTCTAGTTCCGGATTTTTTTTTAGAAAAACATCACAAAAAAGCCCGGCCAATATCATCAGCCAGGCTTGAGTAATCATTATGTTTTTTTACAGCTGTTCTTCTGCGTGCACTTCGTTCAAACAATGCAGTATCGTCTTGGCACACCGCGGAATTTTGGATCCTGGACCAAATACGGCAAACACGCCGCTTTTGTACAAGTAATCATAATCTTTAGGCGGAATTACGCCGCCGGCAAAAACCATAATGTCCTCGCGGCCCAGCTTCTTAAGCTCTTCGATAAGCTGAGGAACAAGCGTCTTGTGTCCTGCGGCCAAACTCGAAGCTCCCACGCAGTGCACGTCGTTCTCCACAGCCTGTCTGGCTACTTCTTCCGGTGTGCGGAAAAGAGCTCCCACATCCACGTCAAAACCAAGGTCAGCAAATGTCGAAGCCACTACTTTTGCTCCGCGGTCGTGTCCGTCCTGCCCCATCTTGGCTATCATCACACGCGGACGGCGTCCTTCCTTCTCAGCAAACTGATCGGCCAGCGACTGTGCTTCCACAAACTCCGGATCCATCGATGCCTCGCGCGAATAAACTCCGGAAACGGAACGGATCACCGCTTTGTGCCGGCCAAAGTGCGCTTCCATGGCATCCGAAATCTCGCCAAGCGTGGCGCGATGCTTCGCCGCTTCCACAGCCAGCTCCAGCAAATTGCCTTCTCCGGTCTCGGCGCATTTCGAAATGGCCTGCAGAGCCGCTTCCACTTTGCCGGAATCACGCGACGCGCGGATCTTTTTCAGATTGGCAACCTGCGCTTCACGAACAACAGTATTGTCAACTTCCAGCAGCTCAATATCTAGCTCTTCATCGGTCTGGTACTTGTTAACGCCCAGGATAGTATCTTTGCCCGAATCAATGCGCGCCTGCTTGCGGGCCGCCGCTTCCTCGATTCGGAGCTTAGGAATACCTGTTTCGATCGCCTTGGCCATGCCGCCCAGCTCTTCCACTTCCTGAATAAGCTTCCAGGCTTTGTCGGCAATCTCCTGAGTCAGATACTCCACATAGTAAGAACCTGCCCAAGGATCGGCTACTTTGCACACATTGGTTTCTTCCTGAATGTAAAGCTGCGTATTTCGCGCGATACGCGCCGAGAAATCGGTTGGAAGCGCAATTGCCTCGTCCAGTGCATTTGTGTGCAGCGACTGGGTGTGTCCCAGCACGGCGCCCATCGCCTCGACGCAAGTACGCGCCACGTTGTTGAAAGGATCCTGTTCGCTCAAGCTCCAGCCTGAAGTCTGGCTGTGCGTGCGAAGCGCCATCGACTTCGGATTTTTCGGATCAAACTGCTTTACGATTTTCGCCCAAAGCATACGTCCGGCGCGCATTTTTGCAATTTCCATGAAATGGTTCATGCCCACAGCCCAGAAAAATGACAGGCGCGGCGCAAACTGATCAATCGTCAACCCCGACTTCAGACCCTGACGGATATACTCCAAGCCGTCAGCCAGCGTATAAGCCAGCTCGATGTCCGCTGTCGCTCCGGCCTCCTGCATGTGGTAGCCCGAGATGGAAATCGAATTGAATTTAGGCATGTTGTTCGACGTGTACTCGAAGATATCGCCGATGATCTTCATAGAAGGCGCAGGCGGATAGATGTACGTGTTCCGAACCATGAATTCCTTCAGAATGTCATTCTGAATGGTCCCGCTCAGTTTTTCGCGAGAAACGCCCTGCTCTTCGGCCGCCTGGATATAAAAGGCCAGTATCGGAATGACAGCGCCGTTCATCGTCATGGAAACAGACATTTTGTCGAGCGGAATCTGATCGAAAAGGATCTTCATGTCTTCCACCGAATCAATCGCCACTCCGGCTTTCCCCACGTCTCCTTCCACGCGCGGGTGGTCGGAGTCATAGCCGCGGTGCGTAGCCAAATCGAAGGCTACGGAAAGGCCTTTCTGTCCGGCAGCCAGGTTGCGGCGATAGAATGCATTGGACTCTTCGGCAGTGGAAAAACCAGCATACTGGCGGATAGTCCAAGGGCGCATCACGTACATCGTAGAATACGGTCCTCTCAGGAAAGGAGGCAAGCCCGCCGCGAAGTTCAAATGCTTCATTTGCTCGGCGTCGGCCTTCACGAAAATCGGCTTTACCGGTATGTTTTCCGGTGTTTCCCAATCCTTGGCCTGCAACTCAGGCAACTCTTGGTCAGCTTGTTTTGCTTGAAAATTTATTTTTGAGAAATCAGGTTTCATAATGCAATATTTTTTAGTAAACCCCTTGCAGAGTTTCTTTCAACCTATCAATAAATCAGTCAGCATTCTTGACTATTCCCAGCTTTCGCTGGAATGAAGCCAGACTTTCAACTGCATTTGTTTTTACATGCACACAGTCGTCAAGTCCCGCCTTGGCAAGCGTTTCTTCCAAATCGCCAGGAACACCCGCCAGCACCGCCAGCTTGTTCGGAGCCTTGGCCTTAAATTCTTTTACAAACTGCTCCGCCGTTTCGGCATAGTCCTGGTCAGAACTGCAGATCACAACAATCGAAGCGTCCGACTGAGCGGTTTCCTGCGCGGCCTCCGTCGCCGATCCGAAATATTTTTCCTCTATGGCAAAACCCGCCGTACCGAAGAAATCGCCGCTGAATGTTGAGCGCGCTTTCCTCATAGCCGGATGTCCGTACAGCGACAAAAGCACTTTCGGCCGCTCATTGCCCTGCGCCACATAATTCTCCGTTACCATGCGAAGTTTCTCAAAGATACCCGAGCACCGAACGGGCTTAAGCACTTTTCGAGACGCGCCCGGTATTTTAGCCGGCTCAATAGTTTCCAGATTATTCGGATAGCGGTTCGTGCCTACAATAGTTTCTCTTCTTGAAGCAATTTTTTTCTCCGCAGCCAGACGGTTGTCTTTAATCAGTCCTTGAATAAATTTGCTGGTGATTGCCTGAATATATCCGCCTTTAGACTCAATATCCATAAACAATTCACGTCCGGAATCCATAAGCGTCTGCGTCAGGTGTTCCAGATAATACGAACCTGCCGACGGATCCAGCACCCTGTCGAAATACGATTCTTCTTTCAGCAAACGCGAGATATTGTACGAAATTCTTCTTCCGGACGAATCCGGTTTGTCAAAGCTCTCGTTGTAGGCGTCGATGATCAGCGCATTGGCGCCGCCCAGCACTGCAGACATAGCCTCTGTTGTATTCCGAAGCATGTTGACGTTCGGATCGTACAGGGTCTTTGTCCAGACTGAAGAAACTCCGGTGATTCGTATTTTCGAAAGGTCAAACGGCGTCTCATACTGTTTCAGAATTTCGGTAAGCATGATGCGCGCCGCGCGGAATTTCGCAATTTCATGAAAATAATCCGTGCCAATGCCCAGCATCAAATGCGCCTGGCTGAGAACAGCCTCGCGGCCGATGCCGTATGCGTCAAAATGATCAATGCAGTCGGTAAGCTTGTTCATCACAAAAGCAAGCTCCTGCACATGATTGCCTCCGGCATTGAGAAATTCGTAACCTGAAATCGAAAAGGCCGAAAAATTCGGCAAGTGCGCCAGTTTCTTGATTGCATTGGCCGTCTGTTTAAGCGAATCTTCGCAAAAGCTTCCCGTCAACCCGAAAGAACGCAAAGGATCAGCGTCAATAAAGCCGGTAATTTCTTCCGCTTTCAGCGCTTTTTTGTCCATATAGTCCAGCAGCTCGAAAGCCACGCGGTCCGGACGGCTGACATTCAAGAAAGCGATTGCCACAGCGCCAAGGTCCACGCCTTCCAGAACTTTTTCGAAATCAAAACCCTCCTGGCCTGACAAATCCAAGGCCAGTGCGTTCGCTTCAATCTTCAGGGCTTCCTGCACCTGAACACGCTGCTCTTCTGCGCTTTCTCCTTTAATTTTATAATAATTGTCCCACTGGCGTACTTCCTCGGCTCCCTCCGTCAATGCGCTCTCACGCACCAGCGAAGAAAAGTCTGTTTCAGGAAGATCTTCCTGTGTGTAGAACGGCTGAATGCTGTGGCCGTTCTTGGTTTTCCAGACCAACTTCTTGTCGAAATCGGCCCCTTTCAAATCTATCTTTGCTTTCTCGATCCACTCTTCTTTCGAAACCGGACCGAATTCACTAAACGAAAGTGGCTTGTTTTCCATTTGTCTTTCTTTTAAACACCATGTGTCAATTTAAATCAGGCGCAGCCGCCCAGCCGCGGCCGCGCTTATTTTCTCCGGATTTTATCCGGAATGTTTAAACCAATTCCGAAATACCGCCCAGCGAGTAAACGCCAAAACTTTTTCCGAACCGGTCCCAAGCATGTCTTTCAAGTTCTTCGCGGTGATCCGGGTGCGCGATATCTATCATGGCCTTTGCACGCTGCGCCAGGTTTTTACCGAACAACTCGGCCACGCCGTATTCCGTCACAACATAGCGTGCATGCGCGCGAGTGGTCACCACGCCAGCTCCTTCCTTCAACATTGGCGTAATCTTGCTCACGCCCTTATGAGTTACCGACTGAAGCGCCGTAATTGGCTTGCCGCCATCCGAAAGCGCCGCACCTCTCATAAAGTCCATCTGACCGCCAACACCCGAGAACATTCTCGACCCGATAGAGTCAGCACAGATCTGTCCTGTAATATCCACCTCAATTGCCGAGTTAATGGCAATCACCGAAGGGTTTTTGCGAATATTTGCTGTGTCGTTCACATAAGCTATGTCCATCATCACCACTTCAGGATTGTTGTCCATAAAGTCATAAAGCCGGCGCGTTCCCATAGCAAAGCCTGATACAATCTTGCCCGGATTCAGAAGCTTCTTGCGTCCGTTTATCACTCCTTTTTCCACCAGGCTAATCACACCCTCAGCAAACATTTCGGTATGAATACCCAAATCCTTATGGTTGTGCATATAGTCCAGCACCGCATTCGGAATACCGCCGATTCCCATCTGAAGAGTCGCTCCGTCAGGAATCATTTCGGCAATAAATCGCCCGATAGCCGCCTCTTCCTCGGTCGGCTCAGCCAGTTGCATTTCGTACAAAGGCTCGTCCACTTCCACCAGCGCATCAATCTGTTTTAGATTGATCAGCGCGTCGCCAAATGTCCGAGGCATCTGCGGATTGACCTGAGCGATTACGTATTTTGCTTTGTCAACGCCTGCGCGCACAATGTCCACCGAAACACCCAGCGAACAATAGCCGTGCTTGTCCGGCGGCGACACCTGCACCAAAGCGAC
The DNA here is from genome assembly GCA_022360875.1 of Cytophagales bacterium. Lineage (GTDB taxonomy): Bacteria > Bacteroidota > Bacteroidia > Cytophagales > Cyclobacteriaceae > JAKSBZ01. The sequence continues at coordinate 22,377 of JAKSBZ010000234.1, forward strand.
ATCCAGCGGCATCTGTCCGGACCGGAAAAGAGTCGGAATGTCACTCAGAAAAATCGGTATATACTGCGCGAAGCCCGCCTGCACATTTTTTCGGATGTTGCCTCCAATGAAAAAAGCATTGGTACGGAAACTGTCCATGTATTCTTCCTTCGCATACTCGGCATAGCCTTCGGTATGCAAGTGCACCACTTCCACATCCCGAAGCTCGCCGGCGCGTTCTGTCATAGCCTTCACCAGTGTCTGAGGAGTTGCCGATCCGCCTTGAACAAGCACCCGTCCTCCAGACGGAATCAATCTTACGGCCTCTGAGGCGCTCATATATTGTCCCATAATTTTGATAGTTCTAGATTGTCAATACTTTATTTTAAAAATCAACTGTCCAAACTAAGGCAGCTGATGAAGAGGAAGGGACGTTTCCCTACCAATCTACCCCAAAAAGCTCAGGAGAATACCCGCAGCCACTGCCGAACCGATCACTCCCGAAACGTTCGGGGCCATCGCGTGCATAAGCAAGTGGTTTTGCGGATCGTATCTAAGCCCTTCGTGCTGCACTACCCGGGCACTGTCCGGAACTGCAGATACTCCAGCCGCTCCAATGAGCGGATTCAGTTTATTCTCATCTTTCAAGAACAAATTCATAAACTTAGCGAACAATACGCCGCAAGCTGTTGCCACAACGAACGAAGCAGCTCCCAATCCGAAAATCAGCAACGATTGCTCGGTCAGGAAGTGGTCAGCCTGAGTAGAAGCTCCGACAGTAACTCCCAAAAGGATGGTTACGATATCGATCATCTTAGTACGCGCCGTCTCAGCCAAACGATTCGTTCTTGTTGATTCCTTCAGCACATTACCGAAGAACAGCATACCCAGCAAAGGCAGTGCGCTCGGTGCAATGAACAGCGTCAGAATCATCCCTGCGATAGGGAAAAGAATCTTTTCCGTCTGAGAAACCGACCGCGGCGGCTTCATCCGAATCTTTCTTTCCTTCCCGTTTGTTAACAAACGCATAATCGGCGGTTGTATTACAGGAACCAGGGCCATATATGAGTATGCCGCAATGGCAATGGCTCCCAGAAGATCTTTTGCCAAGATGGATGATAAAAAGATGGCTGTCGGTCCGTCCGCACCTCCGATAATTCCGATGGCGCCCGCCTCCTGCAGATTGAAGCCCAGGTAAAGAGCTCCGATAAAAGTTGCGAAGATACCAACCTGAGCCGCGGCTCCGAGCAACATCAGCTTAGGGTTGGCTATTAACGTCGAAAAGTCGGTCATCGCGCCAATGCCCAGGAAAATCAGCGGCGGGTAAACGCCCTGCTCAACTCCCTGGTAAAGGATATTCATAACGGAATTTTCAACATAAATACCCACCGAATTGTCTGCCGGAAGCGGAATGTTTCCGATTATTATCCCCATACCGATCGGAATGAGCAACAGCGGTTCGAAGTCATACTTAATTCCCAAATACAAAAAGACAAACGCCACCAAAATCATTATAAAGTTGGTGAAGTCTCCGTTCATAAAGCTGGTCGCCGAAAAGAACTGTTCCAGGCCGCCTTGCACCCTGCTTAAAGCGCCCATGGATTCTGCCGCTTCCGGAGCGGCTGCAAATGCCCCTCCTGCAAGAAGCACTAGCATTCCAAATAGTAGAAGTAACTTTCTTTTCATTGCATCCATTATCCTAGTTCAACCAAAACATCTCCCTGAAGCACGCTGTCTCCGGCATTGACCTTAATAGCCTTCACTTCTCCCGAAGCATCCGAATTGATCGTGTTTTCCATTTTCATAGCTTCCATAACCAGAAGCTTGTCTCCGTGCTTGACGGTATCGCCCACTTTCACGTCCACGGAAATAATTGTTCCCGGAAGCGGCGCCTTCACGCTCTTGGCTTTTCCTGCCATAGAAGGAGCCGCTGCTTTCTTGGCCGGAGAACGGACGATACGAGGGGTTTTGGTAGTTTTCACCTCACGCTCCAGCTCCACTGTATAAGAGGTTCCGTTCACTTCCAGCTCGACGGTGTTGTCTTCGGCCTTTACAATATCTACCGCGTATTTATTTCCGTTTACTTTAAATTTATACTGCTTCATTATCTTTTAAATTAGCGCAATCTGTGCGTTGAATAGATTTTTGAACTCCAAGGTGAGTAGCTTTTCTGCTGTTGCTGAATAGTCAGCACTGTGCTCTCTTCGTCATGCAATTCGTCCAGGTAGGCATGAATAGCCGCCGCAATGACGGCGTTTACTTCGCCCGGAACATTCCGCGCATCCTTTTTGCTCAGGAGCTCTTCTTTTTCCTCCTGAGACCGCAGCTTTTTGAACCTTTCGGGAAGCGTAATCAGAAAAGGAATAACATACTTAAACACCAGCGATAGCACCGCCAGCGCTGTGAAGACTACGATAATCCCAGTAATCGTAATCGCTCCTCCCTCTTGTAATATTGATGATTGATCCATATTGCCGTCAGTTTACAATGGGATGTTACAGTGTTTCTTCGGAGGATTCTGCTCCTTCTTATTGTGCAGCGCTTCCAAAGAGCGAACGATACGGAAACGGGTATTTCTCGGCTCAATCACATCGTCGATAAAACCGTATTTGGCCGCCTGGTACGGATTGGCGAATTTCTCAACGTACTCCTCTTCTTTCTGCATAGCGTACTTTGCTTTTTCCTCTTCGCTGTCCAGCTTGGAAATTGCGCGCCCTTCAAGCACCTCGACAGCTCCCTTGGCTCCCATCACAGCGATTTCAGCCGAAGGCCAGGCATAGTTAATATCGCCGCGAAGCTGTTTACAGCTCATTACATCGTGAGCTCCTCCGTACGACTTACGAAGCGTAATGGTAACTTTCGGCACAGTGGCTTCTCCGTAGGCAAACAGCAGCTTTGCTCCGTGCACAATGATTCCTCCGTATTCCTGGTTACTTCCCGGCAAGAATCCCGGCACGTCCACAAGCGTCACCAGCGGAATGTTGAAGCAGTCGCAGAAACGGACAAAGCGAGCGGCTTTGCGGGAAGAATTAATGTCAAGCACACCGGCCAGGCTCATTGGATTGTTGGCTACCAAGCCCACCGACCTGCCGTTGAAGCGGGCAAAACCTACGATGATATTCTGTGAGTAATTTCGCTGCACTTCAAAGAACTCCTCGTCATCGACAATTTCATGGATAACATCGTACATGTTGTACGGCTTGTTCGGATCCTCAGGAATAATGTCGTTCAGCCTGTCGCCAAGGCGGTCAATTGGATCTTCAGTCGGCATGAACGGAGGATCTTCCAGGTTGTTCGAAGGCAGATAGCTCATCAGCTTACGGATAAGCAACACGCTTTCCTCATCGTTTTTGGAAAGGAAATGCGAAACTCCCGACTTGGTTGAGTGCACGTTAGCGCCTCCCAGATCTTCAGTAGAAATCACCTCGCCGGTAACTGTTTGTACTACTTTGGGACCGGTAACAAACATGTAGCTGGTATCCTCGGTCATGATAATGAAGTCGGTAAGCGCCGGCGAGTATACCGAACCTCCGGCACAAGGCCCCATAATTGAAGAGATCTGAGGAATAACGCCCGATGCTTCGATGTTGCGCTGGAAGATTTCCGCATAGCCCGCCAAACTTCTGACGCCTTCCTGGATCCGCGCGCCGCCCGAGTCGTTCACACCGATTACCGGAGCGCCGACTTTCATGGCATAATCCTTCACCTTGCAGATCTTCTGTGCAAAAGTTTCGGAAAGCGAACCGCCGAAAATGGTGAAGTCCTGCGAATAAACGAACACTACCCGTCCGTCGATGGTGCCTCGGCCGGTCACCACGCCGTCGGACAAGAATTTGTTCTTTTGCATCCCGAACGAATGCGTGCGGTGCGTAACAAACATGTCGAATTCTTCGAAGCTTCCTTCGTCTAGCAACATGTCGATTCGCTCGCGTGCAGTGAATTTCCCTTTGTTGTGCTGCGATTCTATACGCTTCTCACCCCCGCCAAGCCGGGCCTCCGCCCGCTTATCAATTAGTTCCTTAATTTTATTTCTATTGGATGTCATATATGTAATTGAATTTGACTGACTGCCAACGCCAGCCCTGTTTTCCATAATATCTGAAAGATCAGCCCCGGAAAAATCTATCGGACATAGTTTAAAAAATACCGCCTCTCTGCTCCTAACAACGCTGCAGTTCTTCCCTAGCTTCGGAAAAAATCAGCCTTCCTCTTTTTATCTAGTCCAATAGATTCCCAGGTACTTTATTCTTTCTTCTCACAGAGTTCGGTTAAAACTCCAAAAGTCGACTTGGGATGAAGGAAGGCGATGTCCAAACCTTCGGCTCCTTTTCGCGGAGCTTTGTCTATCAAGCGCACACCCTTTCCCTCGGCATCCTTAAGATTGTCTTCAATCCCTTCAACCGCATAGGCCAAGTGATGTATTCCCTCTCCTTTTTTCTCAATGAATTTCCCGATCGGCCCGTCAGCCTGGGTCGACTCCAGAAGTTCTATCTTGGTTTGTCCAACCTGAAAAAAAGCCGTTTTCACTTTTTGCTCGGCCACTTCCTCAACAGCATAGCACTTCATTCCAAAAACCTCTTCATAATGCCGAATAGCCTCATCCATGTCTTTCACAGCTATTCCGATATGTTCGATATGTGTGATTTTCATATTTTTATTTTTTACATTTATTAAAATCGATTATTAGAAATACAATATTGTACTTTTACAATAAACAACTTATTTATAGTTATTAATTTAACTTTTGGCGAAACTAATTATAATCAGCCTAAAAGCTGCTTTTTCGCTTATTTTTTTAATAATTTATACCCTATTCAAATGTTAAAATTTAAAATTTTGCATTAATATTATTGCCATATTTGGCATCATTTTAATTCCAAGCGGAAGTTAGGAACTTTATTACTGGATTTTCACTCACTTAGTCAGTTGTTGAAATAAAATTTATTACCATTTTACATGACAAATATCAGAAAAAGGAGATTAAGCGTTTCGGAATATGTGCAGGGGATCCTGGAAGGGAACCGCATGATTCTGAGCCGCGCCATCACGCTTGTGGAAAGCAGCAGGCCCCAGGACCGGAGGCTGGCCGAGCAGGTGCTGGAAGAAATCATGCCGCACACCGGCGGCAGCCTCCGCATCGGAATCACCGGCGTTCCGGGTGTGGGAAAAAGCACGTTTCTGGAAAGCTTCGGGCTTTATCTTACGGGACTGGACAAATCCATTGCGGTGCTCACCATTGACCCTACCAGCCAGAAAACCCGAGGCAGCATACTGGGCGACAAGACACGCATGGAAGAACTCTCAAACGACCCGCGGGCTTACATACGTCCGTCTCCATCGGGAAAATCGCTGGGCGGCGTTCACGAAAAAACGCGGGAAAGCATGCTGCTTTGCGAGGCCGCAGGATTCGACATTATTCTAATCGAGACTGTAGGCGTCGGGCAGTCGGAAGTAGCCGTTGAAGGCATGGTCGACTTTTTCCTGCTGCTGATGCTCGCGGGAGCCGGAGACGAGCTTCAGGGCATCAAGCGGGGCATCATGGAGATTGCCGACGCCCTAGTAATCACAAAATCCGACGGCGACAATGTGGCCAGAAGCAAAATCGCGCGCCGGCAATACCAAAACGCCCTGCATCTGTTCCCGCCCAACAAAACGGAATGGTACCCGAAAGTGCTCACTTGCTCGTCGGTCGAAAGCCGGGGCATGAAAGAAATCTGGACCCTCATCAAGCGCTTCGAAGAGCATATGAAAGAGCGGGACTTCTTCCACCAAAGGCGGGCAGAGCAAAACCTTCGATGGCTGGAGGAAAGCATCAATTGCTACCTGCTGGAGCAGTTCTACCAGGACCCGAACATACAGTATTTGTACGGTGACCTTAAAAAATCGGTATCCAAAGGCAAACTCCCTGTCTCGGCAGCCGTCAGAAAGCTGTCGGAAGCATTTCTGAACCGCTAAACACATTTAGCCAGCGCGAACCGGAAACATCTTCCGGTTCGCTAGTTTTGCGCATCTATAGCTAAGCCCCCTTTAACTCTCTTCTTTCCCGCACTTTATTTCATCCTTCTGCCAAAAACACAACTGCCCGGCATGGAAATCACATCAAAGGGGCATGCCGAAAGAAATTTCAAAAATATTTTCGCTTTCAAAAAAAATCTTACCTTTGTGTAGTCTTGGTTCCGCAAGGATTAACAGGGAATTTAATAGCTGACCCCGCAACCGTGCGTCCGAAAACCTCACTTTCTCCTCTATGCCACTGCCGAAAAGGCGGGAAGGCTAAAGTGACTGGACAAGCCGGGAGACCTGCCAAGTATGCTGCTGTTTTGACTGTTCGAGGGATTAGCGGTCAACACGTAGAATGATCACATTCATCTAAAACACAACCGCATCGAATAGTTTTATTCATCTTTGCCAAAGTCAGACGCCGCTTTGGGCAAAGAGCGGAACGTTTCATTATTTTTTTAATCGCACAACAATGAAAAAAACATTTCGTCTGCTGAGTCTGCTGGCTCTTTTTTCCTGCTCGGAAGGTGAGGAATACGCCGATATTCCCGAGCCTTTAGCCATCACCTGGAAAGCGCCCAAAAACATCAATCTTGAAAAAGGAGAAACTAAAACTTTCACTCCTGAAGTAAGCAACATCAATGACAAAACAGTTTTTTACTGGAAACAGGAAGGACTCGTCATCGCCCAAACGCAAGCGCTGGAATTCAGCAAGCGAAGCGCAGGAACCTACCGGCTTGCTTTTTACGCGCAAAACGAACATTCCAAAGACTCTGTAACCTTTTCCGTTACGGTCAGCAGCAGTCAGCCTGCCAACTCCGACGCTTACATCTCCGAAGTTTTTGAATATCTGCCCGCCCCGGGCCAATTCATCAACACGAGCATAGGAAATAAAAACTCAGGCGAAAAGCTGATCGGGGAAAACTCCGGAGAAATCTCACTCGGGGGATTCGGAGGCCGCGTTGTGGCAGGCTTCAACCACAATATCAGCAACCGGGAAGGCGAAGACTTCATCATCTACGGAAATGTTTTCCGAAGAAAGGGAAAAGAAATCAATTCCGAGCCGGGAATTGTCTGGATAATGCAGGACGAAAACGGAAACGGAAAACCCGACGACACCTGGTACCAGATCAAAGGCGAAGCCCACAGCGACAAAGGCGTGGTTTACAATTATGAAATCACCTACACCAGGCCTAGCACTAAAAAAGGCGACATCAAATGGACCGACAACCAAAACGGTTCAGGCTCTATTCCGCACAACCAGTTCCACGACCAAACCTACTTTCCGCTATGGCTGGAAAGCAACACGCTGACGCTTTCGGGAACACTTTTGCCACACCGTACTACTATAAACAAAGATGGCCATTCTATAAGTCGCTGGTACGGAAAAGGATATGCTGACAACACCCATGGCGGCGACCGCATCGACATCAGCTGGGCGGCGGACGCGAAGGGCAATCCTGTAAACCTGCCTCACATCCGGTTTATAAAAATACAAAACGCCGTCAATCACTCAACAGGAAGGCTTGGTGAAATCTCGACAGAGGTGGCCGGCATTGCCGATCTGTCGCTGATTGAATAAGCCGAGTGTCAGATTATAACAGCAAATCATAGTTTGCCATAAAAGAAAGCGGTAAACTTTAACAATTATATAAATGAAGAAGATACTGTTTGCAAGCCTGTTCATCTTGCTTGGCTTTCAGGGAATTGCTCAGAAAGAAGACAATGCCTACTACCTGCCGGATCTGGACATCACAGACAGCCGAATTCTTGAACGCTCGGGATTCAAAAACCAGAAAATCGACTCCGCATCCATTGCCGAAAACACCGCGTCGGATCTGGGCGAGCTGCTGTCCTTGCAGTCTCCCATCTTCATCAAACGACAAGGCGTGGGCGGACTGGCCACGCCTTCATTCCGCGGCACCGGCGCCAGCCACACGCAGCTTTTCTGGAACGGCATCAACCTGAACAACCCGATGCTCGGACAGGTCGATCTTTCGCTGTTCCCGGTTTTTCTGAACAACAAAATAAACGTGAATTTTGGCGCATCCAGCCTGCTCTACGGCACAGGCGGACTGGGCGGAGCCATAAGGCTGGAAAGCCAGCCGAGCTGGGAAAAAGGACTGTCGGTTACGGCCAGACAGTACGCAGGCAGTTTTTCAACTTTCGCCACCAGCCTGGGCATTCGCACGGGCAATGAAAAATGGAACAGCACAACCAAAGTGTATTTCAAAACCGCCGACAACGATTTTGAGTTCACCAATACTTCCCAAAAAGAAAGCCCGGAGCAAGACGAATATCCCAGACAAAAAAACAAGCACGCCGAACAAAAACAGCAAGGTTTTCTGCAGGAAATCAGCCGGAAGCTCGGCCGGTCAGATCAAATAACCGGACGCTTCTGGCACCAGAAAAACGACCGCAACCTGCCTCCTTCCATGAACAAGCCAAGCAGCAAAGCCGTGCAGAAGGACGACGCAAGCCGGGGAATACTTGAATGGCAGCACAACGATGCCTTTAAAAATATAATTGTCCGCGGCGCCTGGGTGGAAGAAACCATCAGCTACAACAACCCGGACACTAATACTGATACAAAAAGCCTCAGCACCAGCTGGCACCTGAACGGGATTTTCAATTTCCAGCTGCACGAGTCACTTTATCTGAACAGCGGATTTACGGCAAGAAAGGACAATGCTAAAACTGACAACTACCAGGATTTGGAGTCCGAAAAAAAAGTCAGCCGCGTTCAGGACAAACAAGATATTTACATGAATCTGGAATGGCAGCCGTCTCCCCGGTGGTCGCTGTCGGCGCTGGCCCGCCAACAATGGATCGACGGTAAAGCGAAACCCTTTCTCCCTTCCCTGGGCGCTTCTGTCGAGGTCCTGAACAAAAAAACATTCAATTGGCAAACTCAGGCGAATTTTTCCCGAAACTTCCATGCGCCCTCGCTCAACGACCGTTACTTCTACCCTGTAGGCAATCCGAATCTGAAACCAGAAAAAGGCTGGAACGGCGAACTGGCCAACCGGTGGAAACTAAAACACAAGCTTTTTACTGCCGAATACGAACTGACGGCTTTTTACTCCGATATCGACAACTGGATTATCTGGCGCCCGGGAGTCCTTCGGCTGTGGAAGCCTGAAAATCTTCGCAGAGTCATTTCCAAAGGCTTGGAGCACACGCTTTCGGTGCAGTGGAATATCGGCGAATGGAAAATGCACACCCGGATCAACTATTCGTACATTTCGTCCGAAAACCAAAAGAGCTACGACGGCCAGGACGATATCGTAAACGAACAGCTGATTTACGTTCCCAGGCACAATTTCAATGGTTTTTTCCGCCTCCGGTACCGCAGCTGGCATGCCACTGTGGAAGAACAGGGCTATGGAAAGCGAAATATCCGGACAAAAGAATATCAGAATGACGAATATCTGGCCGCCTACTGGCTCACAAACATCAATATCGGGCGGTCATTCAACTGGGGAACTCACCGTGTCGATGCACAGCTGAGAATCAACAACTTCTTTGGCTATCACTACCAGTCCGTTGCCCGGAGACCAATGCCTGAAAGGTGTTTCGGTTTTACAATTGTATACTCATTTATAAATTCATAATTTATTTATAAAAAAATTACAAAGCGAAATGCTTTCATTTAAAAAATATATCGCTCCCGCATTATTAGCATTGCTCTCATGCAACGAACCCGAAGACGCTCTTGTCAAAAACTTTGAAACGGTCAGCGGCAGTTTTTCCAGCGGCGTATACATCCTCAACGAGGGCAATTTCGACTGGGGAACCGGATCCGTTTCATTTTTCAACCCCAAAAAGACTTACAGAGAAAACGACGGCTTTCTGCACAGCGAATCTAAAGTGTTTGAGCAAATCAACAAGTCGGAAATCGGCAATGTTGTGCAGTCGATGACGGTATTCAACGGCAAAGGATACATTGTTGTCAACAACTCGGAAAGCGTGAAAGTCGTCCAGCCCGAAACAATGAAATGGCTAGGCACCATAAAGATGCCCGAAGGCAGTCCGAGACATCTGCTTCCAATTCACTCGGGAAAAGCCTACCTGACCGAGCTGTACAAAAACTGTATTTATGTCATTGATCTGAAAAAAAATGAAATATCCAAAAAAATTCCCGTAAGCGGATGGACCGACAAGCTCCTGCTTTTTGAAAACCACGCATACATAACAAAAAGACGATCGACATTCGACAAACGAAAAGGCGGAGGCATGATGCTGAAAATCGATACACGGACCGACGAAGTGGTCGACAGCGTGAGCTTGCCCAAAGGTCCCTGCTCGTTGCAGATCGATCAGATGCGAAAGCTTTGGGTGCTCTGCGACGGCGGATTTAAGGATACTCCGGCGCTGGTGAGAATAAATCCCTACACCATGAAAACAGAGAAAAAAATGCTTTTCGAAAACCAGGCCGGCCTTGCTCCTTCCGATCTGGAAATAAACGCCTCCAAAGACACGCTGTACTTTCTGAACGGCGGCGTTTCGCGCCATCCCATTCACGCCGACAAACTTTCTGGCAATTTTATTCCCAGAAAAAGAATGTTCTACGGGCTTGACATCCATCCGAAAACCGGCGAGCTGTATGTGGCCGATGCACTCGACTTCATGCAGCGCGGCGTAGCCTACCGATTTTCGAAAAAGGGAAAACCGCTTGATTCCATGCGCGTGGGCGTTATTCCTTGCCAGTTCGTGTTTATGGAGCAATAAGCCGATTGACGGACACCGCACATACTGGGTAAAAACTAATGTATTTATATATGTTTATATTAATGTATAAACAACTGATGCGTTATGTTTTCTCCCAAGCGAAAAAAAGATCCCGGTTTTGTACCTCCAAAAAACGGCGCAGGTCCGAACGGAGCGTACATGAACGACCAAAGGGCCCAGAGCCAGCAGGAAGCCGACTGGATAAAAATGATGCAAGGAGACACTTCGGAAAAAACAGTGCCCGACGACCTAGAAATTGTAGAAACCAGCCAGCCGGAACAGACAGGCAACGGGCAGGTATTCTACCTTAAAGATGCCCGGGGAAGGGAATATATGATCAAGCTCAGCCCCGACAAAGGCGCACTGGAACGCGAGAATTTTGCCTCCAACTTTATAAATGACGCCGGAGGAGAGCGAATTAAAGCCCCTGAATCACAGCTGATCGGAAGGCATTCCGAAGGCTACACGCAGCTGCTTAGCGCGGCCATGAACTCGGACGACCTGCAGTCCATGCAGCTGGCCAAACTGCTGGACAGCTACCAAGGAGAAAACGTGCTGTTTATGGAAAAAATGCCCGGAAGGAAGCTGGAGGCACAGCTGACATCCAAAGAACAAAGCGAAGAAGACATGGCGCTGATCAACAGGCCGGCAACCCTGTGGGCGATGGGCGAAACGCTGGCCTTCGATATAGTTTTAGGCAATTCCAGCCGGCTCATCAGCGGCCAGCCCGACTTCGGAAACATGCTTTTTGACGATGCTTCCAAAGAATTCTCGCTTACCGGCCAATCCATGAGCGTTTACGGACAGCGCCAGGGAGTCCGGAGCATCGCTCCCGAAGAATTCAAAAAATCCAAAACAAGCGCAGGCTTCTCGCAGGATCCCGGAAGCAAGAACGCTGACAAAGGCCATGAATGGGAAGTGATGGACTACAAGCAGGCCGCCCGCCACAATGCCAGAAATCCCGAGATCGCAGACTGGGAATTCAAAACCTACGGCCAGTCATCGCTGGGGCTTATCGGAAAAATGTCAATGCCGCACTACGCAAAAAAAGCGGGTGAAGGCGTAAACAATGTGCTTCAGGAAATGCTGGATATGTTTATGCAAAACACATCCGGCCAGGGAAGAGCCGTCTCGAGAGTTTGCGAACTTATCGAAGGCCACTGCGGCGTGGCTGTTGCCCATCCCGAGATTATTGGCGCCGGCTTCGTCAACGCACTGAAAAACATAGGCCTAATGATGCGCAAACCCGGCACTGTCGAAAAACTGGAAGAGAGAAAAACAAATGACTTCGATGAAGAAGTAGACGCACTAACTCACAGCCTTGTGCAAATCGGAAATATGTTTGCCAACAACAAATTCCTTAAAAAAGTGGAAGGCAAACTCAACAAAGAAAAGAAACGCATGGAGCGCGAAGAAGGCCTCAAAAAGATAAGGAAAATGCTGAACAGATAATCACCGGCCACAAGCACGAATTACTTGTCTCAGGCCTTTCAAAGAAGGTGATATGCGGTTTTTTGCTTACGCCTTGTATAAATTCTTGCTGGAATTAATCAGGTAAGAAAATTGATTGCTGGTACATTTAGCATGTATCAATCCCGGTCTACAGGAAAGCCAGCAAATAAAAACATGGGCGGCCGAGCGGCTCAGGCAAAACAACCGCCTGTACTGCAGATGCTGCCTCCCGTACAGCTGCTTATGAGCGCTGCGCGATACAAATCCCTGGTGCTGCTTCCAAGCAGCATCTATCAGAAAGGAAAGGAAATCAAAAAGCCCAATCTCTCCGAAGCCTTGAAAAAAGGAGAGCAAACCAGCATCAATGATGTCAGCCCCCTTATAAGAAAAATCATCCAATTGCTGGAAGAGTACCACTTTCACCGCCCGATAATGGCCCAGTATCACACCGAGGCGTATATCTTTCTATGGGACATTCTGCACGAGCTTGAAGAATATGTGTTCAAATGGAGCAACGCCCACCCGATTCCCAAAGAAAAAAAGAACAATCCCAACGAGCTTCCCTACTGGGATGTGTATTCCAAGCTTTTGGATGAAATACAAGAGGAACGACGCGTGCTTTTGGCGGAAATGAAGCAAAACGAACTCGATTGGCAGGAACTCGGAAGAAGCGCTCCTGAAGCGAAATCAGCTTCCCCTACTCAAATAAGCGAAAAACAGCTTCCCGTGTTGGAATCCAGCTCATATATGACGAAAAAAAACAAGCTTGAAAACCAGCAGCTCCTGCACAGCTGGATGCTTCGCTTGCAGCAAGTCCCAACCGGAAATGAAATCGTGCAGTCGTATTTAAAAAAGGCAGCTTCGCGATGGGCTTCTCCGCTAAAAATCCGCTTTTCCCAGCAGTTTTCCCTCCCCGGCTTTCAGAAAAAACCCTTCAGCGCAGCATATGATTTTACACATTTCGTAAGCGCTTCTAGCTACCTCGCTTCATGGGATTCATCGGGCAGTATGCTAGGTTTCTACCCGCCCTATATCCTGCTGGGAATGGCAATGGCCGAATACACAGGAGCAAAAGATCCGAAAACCTGCGAAAAACAGCTCCTGAAAGAATTTCAGCTGAAAACCTCCGGAGAGCCTTACTTTCGACGAAATACCGATCTGGAAGTCGTAAGCTTTGATAGCGAAGACAGCGAAGGTGATTCGCTTTGTTACAAAATCGGAAAAGAACAAACAGCGCTGAAAGCCGAGGCGGCAAACACCTACTCTGTCCGCCCCTCCCTCCTGTCCCAGCCGGTCTACGAACGTTTGTATTCACTGGACTTTATCCCGCGCAGCATTGACCCTCAAAGCATTATTTTCCATCCTCCCCACAGAACTGACATTCAGGAAGTCAGCCAGATCTTTGAGTTCTCCGTAAGAAAAAAAACAGGAGAAAAAACCCAGAAATATATCCTGAAATTTCCATATCCACATACCAACGCTCATTATTTCTGGACGGAAAGACACGAAAAAGAAGCCTTCTCCTCAAACTTTATCCATTTAATGGGCAAAAAAGCCTACGCTCCGGCTTGTTTGCCGCTGTCGCTTTCTTCCCCGCTGCTGCTTGAGCTGCAAAAACACCTAAGGCAACGCGGAACCAACAGCGCAGGACAGCGTCTGATAGAAAGACTAAACACCAAACAGTCAACGCGGGAACGGTTTGAGTGTCTGCTGATGGAAAAAGTGGAAGGCCATTCGTATGTCAGTATGAAAAAGCTATCCAGAAGAAATTTAGTAAGTGCTAGCTCTTTTAAATCGCTATTCAATGAAATGATTCTGAACAAACGAGTGCAGAGGGGAATGGGAGAAACATTCGCATACGACCTTATCCTAGGCAATTTCGATCGTTTCACTCTGGGTTTGCACGAAAGCAATATAAGATTAAACGTTGCCTTTATGCAAAGTGGGTCTTCACGCAATCCCTTGCTGCCCTACACCATCAGTTCCGAATACCCGGTGATAGACATTGACCAAACGCTAAGCGCATTCGGAATGTACCTAATGCTGAGAAGCTTCACTGATAGTGGAGTGATCGTAAAATTCAGCTATCATACAGATGAGGAAATACAACGAATTAATTACCTCTTGCATAACAGCAAAAAGCATCCAAAGGAGTATTACATTGCAAGCCGGCAGCTAACAGAAACACTTAAAATAAGAGTTCGCTCCTATATTCAGGATTTTCTGGAAAGCAGCCAACCGGGCGCTGTAAAACAAATCGGCCTGCTTCCTCTTACTCAAACGATTGTCTCCAACTTACAGGGCACTGGAAATATACGATTCGTTGACCTTGGATTTATGGAAACATTGCTGCGGCTCAAAAACAACCGCCATTTGCTGCGATCGATTCGAATGGCGCATTTCGGAAGTTTTCAGGACGAAGCAAACACTTTTTTCAGTGCCTGGCAGGGTATTATTGACGTTGTACAAGAATTCGACGAGAATGAACTGACTCTTCTAGTGTCCAAACTAAGTAATTCCTACGACCAGAGTCCCGAACGGCATCCCCAGGGCACAGAAGCGTTAACTATACACCCAGAAAACGAAACGGAAGCACAGTCTGAAACTCTTCCCGACAAGTCCCCTTGGGGGTTGCTGCCTGCTCCCCCTATTGGATGGAGCGGCTATCGCGGCACGCACCTGTACAGCGTTTTAGAAAGCAATGCCTTTTTTGTCAGAAGCACAGACCACACGCCTTTCCGTCTTGCCACTGAATATATTTTTCACGGTAACCCCGAGATGCTCAGCGAAAAGCACCGCACGGTTGAGCAGCGGGTAAAGCAAAGCGCCTCCCAAATTTTTCCTGCTGAGCCTGCTCCGCCGCAAGTCGGTACAGAGCAAGCTGGCTTGAATAGAAGATCGTTTGAAAGGAAACTACAAACAAGCGTCTATCTTGGACTGCTGGGAAGCAATCTTATAAAAGGACTGAAAATCCCTAAAAAAGATATCGGAGAACTCGTCTACCGCGGATCCGAATCGATGAACAAATTAGGACAAGATCCACCCTTTTGGAGAGATACTCCCGACCACCGATGGATCCTTTTGCAAGACAGGGAAACGGAAACTACTCGGGAGAAAATTGCCCGGAAAGAGCCGGTTCCCCACGAAGAAGAGGCTATTGTGTCGGCATTCCCCATGGTCAGAGGCCAAAGCCAGGAAGAGCTTGCCGAACATGCCCCTATGCTTGTCGAGTTCTTTCTTGACTACTATACCGAAACAGCCGGATCATTACCAGAGCGCACATCGCTGCCAATCTTCCGGGTTCCCTGTGACCCGGGAAAAATGTTTTCCAACCACCAAATGCAGTTATTTCAACGAGCCGTACTCATGTCGCACATCGCAGCTCCCTATGCCCTTGTACGGACAAACCTTTCCATACATCCCAAGGCTCCTATACAATTTCCCTTCAGCAACCACACTATCGAAATAGAAGCTCAAAGGCTGTGATTATTCTATTCTTAAAAAAAAGAAAACGTCCTGCTTAAAACCCTGCAACCCCGCCAGCAAAAAATTCAAATGTGCGGCCATCGCGCCATAACTGCCCGCAAAATATTTCCAACCATGACATTCCCCCGCTTTTTTTTTCTTTCATTTCATTAATTTGTCAGAATCACTGAAAGTACACTTACTAATTAAACAGAAATGAAACAATTCCTTTTTGTTGCAGCCTTATTCCTTTGGACAGGCTGCGCAAACAATCCCAAGCTGTCGATTGAATCTCCCGACGGAATGGCCAAACTCTCTTTTTCGCTGAAAAAAGGAAAACCAGCCTATCAAGTCAAATACGGAGAAGAAACTCTCATCGGCTCTTCGAAATTGGGTTTTATCCTGAAAGAACAAGCTCCCTTGCTGGAAAGCTTTGAACTCTCAGCCAGCAAGCAAAATAGCCATAGCAGCAGCTGGATGCAGGTTTGGGGTGAAGACAAGAACATCAAAAACCAGTACCAGGAACTTTTTGTAGAGCTTAAAGAAAAAACACCGCCGCACCGCAGGCTAAACATTCGTTTCCGCGCATTCAACGACGGCGTGGCTTTCCGCTACGAGTTCCCTGAGCAAAAGGAAATGAAGGACTTCGTCATTATGGACGAAAAAACGGAATTCAATTTGAACGGAGACTATTCCTCATGGTGGATTCCGCAGGACTTCGACAGCTATGAAAAAGTTTATCAGCAAAGCCCGCTGAGCAAAATCAAAGCCGTCAACACGCCGGTTACTTTCCGAACAAAGAAAGGAACGCACCTCTCGATTCACGAAGCGGCGCTGACGGATTATGCAGGCATGACGCTTAAAAGAGAGGAAGGCACCATACTCGAAGCGGATCTTGTTCCTTGGGCTGACCAGACAAAAGTAAAAACGAGCACGGGAACCGTAACTCCGTGGAGAACCATTCAGATAAGCCCGACAGCCGGCGGCCTAGTAGAGTCAAAGATGATTCTCAACCTCAACGAACCCAACAAACTCAATGATGTCTCGTGGATTAAACCCATGAAGTACATCGGCATATGGTGGGGAATGCACCTGGGCACAGAAGTATGGGCCGAAGGGCCTCGCCACGGAGCAACTACCCGAAACACAATCCGCCATATCGACTTTGCAAAGAAACACGGAATCGGCGGCGTGGTTGTAGAAGGATGGAACGCCGGATGGGACAAATGGGGACAAAAAGACGCTTTTGACCACGTAACGCCAGCCAAAGACTTCAATTTTAAAAAAGCGGCAAAATACGCCAAAGACAAAGGCGTAGAACTGATCGGACACAATGAGACCGGCGGCGACATTCCGGCTTACGAGCACTACATGGATTCCGCTTTCAGCCTTTACCACAGCCTGGGCATGCATGCGCTGAAAACCGGCTATGCAGGAGGCATCTATCCGCGCGGCGAGCACCACCACGGACAGTTCATGGTTCGCCATTACCGAAAAGTTGTCAAAAAAGCCGCCCAATACCAGATCATGCTTGACGTGCACGAGCCCATCAAACCGACGGGAATCCGCCGCACTTACCCGAACATGATGACGCGCGAAGGCGTGCGCGGCATGGAGTGGAACGCTTGGAGCGAAGGCAACGGCCCAGACCATTTGGTGACGCTTCCGTTTACGCGCATGCTTGGCGGCCCGATTGACTATACTCCGGGAACATTCGACATTCTTTTCAAAAATTCGAAAAACAAACGAGTAAAATGGAACGCAGATGACCTGACAAAAACCCGAGTGCACACTACTCTGGCCAAACAGCTCGCCGCTTTTGTAGTGATTTACAGCCCGATGCAAATGGCCAGCGACCTTATCGACAACTATAAGGGGCATCCTGCTTTCAAATTCATAGAAGACGTACCGTGCGACTGGGACGAAAGCCGTGTGCTTAACGGAGAAGTGGCCCAATATATTACCGTAGCCCGAAAAGCCGGCAACGACTGGTACATTGGTTCGATGACTGACGAAAACGCCCGCGTGCTGGAACTAAATCTTAGCTTTTTGGACGAAAACGCAGCCTACGAAGCCGTTATTTACGCTGACGCGGCGAATGCCGACTGGCGCACCAATCCAACGGCCTACACCATAAGCAAAAAGAAAGTAAAGAAAGGCGATATCCTGAAACTTGACCTGAAACCTTCCGGCGGACAGGCTATTCAGCTAAAAAAATTGTAAACGCCTCACGAAAAAGCCGAAAGCAATATGCTTTCGGCTTTTTTTATCCCATCCAATTTCCTACTTCTCCTTTTCTGCCTGCCCATTATTCAGCCTCCAGCTCATATTAGTTTGAATATCAAAGCATTGACTTAAAGACTTTTTTTAGTTAAATTCCACAGACAATTCAGCAATCTTACTTTTTCACCCTGCATTTTTCAAACAGCATCTCCGGTCCAGCAAACCTTATTTTTTTTGCATGCTGCTCTGCCGTCAGAAATTTTCCTGCGACAATCGTATTTCTTGTTTATCGCAAGGAAAACAACAGGATATTTTCTGCCGAAAATTAACACCATAGCCTACTTCAAACCTTACAGTCATGAGTGCTCTTCAAAAACGAATTACCATTATCGATGCGCTTCGGGGATTCGCCTTGTTTCTCATCATTATTATTCATTTCATCGAACACTTCAATCTGTTCGTCCCTCCGGAAACCAACTTCATTTTCAGCAAAGAAACCGACGCAGCGGTATTCGACTGGGTCTTCCACGCCATCAGCGGCAAGGCTTACTCCGTTTTTGCCCTGCTCTTCGGGCTGAGCTTCTACATACAAATGAAAAGGCAGGAAGCAAAGGGAACCGATTTCCGAATGCGGTTTCTGTGGCGGCTCGTCATCTTGCTGGCCTTCGGATTCGCGCACTCGCTCCTCTACGACGGCGATATCCTGCACATCTACGCGCTCATGGGCATGCCGCTGCTGCTGCTGTACCCGCTGCGCTCGCAAACACTGCGCTGGGTGGGGCTTCTGTTCGTCATCCAGCTTCCAATTATTTATGACATGATCCAGTCGTTCATCACTCAGGATTACCAGTACGTAAGAAGCATTCCGAGCTATTGGCGGGAAGCCCGCGACGCCAAACTAGGCGACAGCCTCTTGGCCCTGGCACAGCACAACCTGTGGAAAGGACGGCTGTCCGGCTGGGCATGGTCGGTATACAACGGGCGTTTTCTGCAGCTGTTTTTCCTATTTATCGCCGGAATGTTAATGGGGCGCGCAGGATTCTTTGAAAACCTGAGCCAGCGAAAAAAACAGCTGCGCACGGGCCTGGCAGTTTGCCTGATTTTCAGTCTGGTTTTCTTCGGTCTCCGGAAAGCGCTTCCACTAACCGGCTGGACAAACATTCAGAGATATCTTGCACATACGCTGTGCGTTTCCTACGAAAGCCTCATGATTACCGGAGTTATCGTCTTTGGTATAAGCCTATTGTATGTAATCAACAGCAAACCGAAAATATACAGCCACCTGGCTTACTACGGGCGGATGAGTCTAACAAACTACGTAATGCAGGGCGTGGGCGGCACAATCATGTATTACGGTTTTGGCTTTGCGCTGCACCGGTATATCGGCACTACATGGAGTTTGCTGCTCAGCTTTGTCTGCTTTGGTTTGCAAGTGGCCTTTTCGGTCTACTGGCTGAACAGATTCCGGTACGGCCCGCTGGAATGGCTGTGGAGAGCGCTTACTTTTATGGATTTTAAAATTCCGATGAGAAAAGCGAAAACTGCAAAGAAAGATAAAATTGAAAGGCAAGTGGAAATGACTCAGTAGCGCAACAGCCCGGCCTAAAAAAGCCGGGATGTATTGAATATCCGCTGAATCAAAAAAATTATTTTCTCAATTTCGCTTTAGAAAATATCGACTCCGGAATTTCCGGATTGAACTGAATTTCCTTTATGATGAAATCAGTGCCTTTTCCATTTTTCAGCATGTCCTTGTAATTTATTCTGTGCGGATACCAACGGCCGCTGACCTGCCGGACATCGCTAAACAACACGCGCTTAAGCAGCTTCCCGCTCTTGGCGTAAAGTTCCTGCTTCAAAGGCACAAAATGAGTCTGATCGATCCACACTTTGCGGCTGGGATAGCTCGCATCCGGCACCTTGGCTAAAAGATAAACGACCCAAACTTTCCTGGCGCCAAGTTCCTCATCGCCCAGGTACTCCGCCGTATACATTTCCGAAAGCTTTCGGTCATCCATCATGTCTTCGTAAGAAAGGTCCGAGCCCATCACCGACTGCTTGAGCATATGTCCCGAAAGCTGAATGGTGCGGTCGGTGGCAGGCGAATAAATCCACAGGCGCTTGCCTAGTTTCAGCATTTTCGTTCCTTTTTCCCTCGCCGGCGCAAAATACTCGATGAACGACTTGTTGTAGCCTTCTCCGTAGCTCTTCGACTCGATCGTCCGGCTGCTTCGCCTTCCGTGCACCACCATTTGGCTGAGGTTGATCTGCGTTTTCGAATTCATATTAGCGTCAACTTTCCGTATTATTTCCGCCGCCGGGGGCAAATCCTGACTAAATGAGAAAAGAAATGCGAAAGTCCGCAAAAGATTGCTTATCATTTTTTTGTCTTAAAATTTTTTAATAAAACTAAACCTCCAGTTCTTTAAAAAGCCTCGCCGTCTGTCTTTTATAAATACCCAGCCCCGAAAGCATTCGTCCAAAAACCGTAGCGCACAAACCAGGAATAAAACCGATATACAGCAAGTTTGCGGAAAATTCCGACCGAATCACCGAAGGCATCAGCATGCTTGAATTGCTGTAATATTCGCTGATATCGAAGCCGTGAATCTGCAGCCAGAATGTTACAGCTATTCCGATGCATGTTCCTGCAAAAGACCCCAGCATGCCAATCAAAAATGCCTCAACAAGCTGCGAACGGTAAATCCGCCCTTTCGACTCGCCCAAAGCCAGACGGATTCCAAATTCCTGGAAACGCCTCAGGCCTCCCAGAAGCCCGGTGTTCCAAAGCACCACAGACATGGCCAGAATAAAAATTCCGATAAAAAACGCACTGTAGGCATTCACCGTATCCAGATAATCGCCCAAGTTGTTCTGATCGCGAAGGACCTGCATTGTCGGAGCAAATTCGTCGTGCGGATCAGTGTTTTCGTTAAAGATCGACTGGATTCGCAGCGCTTTTTCCTCTGCGTAAACGCCTTCCTTCAAAAAGCCAAGAATTTCTCCCGTGCCGTTTTCCATGTCCAGCATTTCCTGCGCGTCGGCAATGTCAATCAGAAACGCGCCCTTGTCGAGCAACGCATTGCCGAAGCGCACTGTTCCCGCCATGCGAAATGTTTTCATAGTCATGCTTCCGTTCATCGTAGAGCCCACGTAAGTCACGCTGTCGCCGATGTTCAGCTTCAGTTTATTCGCAAAGTCATCGCTCAGCAAAGCCTCGCCCAGCTTCTGAGGCACAGTTCCCCGAACCAGCGACGACTCGATGTTCATCCGCTTCAGCTCGCCGCTTTTCCGGTTCAGCATTTCCAGCGCAATCCCGCTGGCCGGTCCCTGCCCTTTCGTTGTTCCGCTGGAATCCGGAACATCGAGCAAGCCCGCGAAAACTGTACGATCCACCCACTTCACCTGCGGAAAATCCTTCCGAAGTTTTTTCAGCAAATCGTCTGCTCCGAGCAAAGCCAAATCGACAGGCATTTGGCTGCTGTTCTGTGCGTAGGCTTTCGTTACGACCTTCAGGTGCCCGGTCTGGAATCGTGCATTCTGGTTGATAATACCGCCCATAGCGCCTTTTATATAACCGCTCAAAACAACGGTAAGCGCCACGCCGATAGCCACCACCAGTACCGGCAGCAGGCTCCGGCTTTTATCCCGAAGTATTCCTTTCAATAAAAAACGAATCATAAGACTTTTCCTTTTATAGCCAGAACCGGATCTAGCCGGGCGATTTTCCTTGCCGGCAAAAAGCTGACGACCGTCGCGGAAATCACCACAAGCAGCACCGTCCCGAAAATCAGCGAAAAACCGTAAACAGGATATATTCGCTCGGCAATCGTAATGCCCATCTGCAGGTTCGCTTCCGGAATGCCAAAGCCCGCTTTTGTCATGTAAAACAAAAACGGTATACCGTACAAACTGCCGAGGAGTATCGCAAACAGGCTGTACATGGCGCCCTCAGCAGTAAACAAGCCTACGACTTGCCAGCGTGTCATTCCTAGCGCTATATAGGTTCCGATCTCCTTCTGCCGGCGAAAAATGGAAAGCACCTGCGTGTCAAAAAGAGTCAGCAAAGCAATGCCCAGCAAAAGGGTAAACAAAATTGAGTTGCCTATTCTTTCCACTTTTATCAGCTCGCGAAAGGGCTTCAGCAGTTCATTCTGGCTTTTGTAATTCCATCCGCTTATCGAGACCGCCTTGGGCTCTTTCTGAATCAAGTAGCTGACTTCCTCGTGCAAGCCCGTCATTTGCCAAAGCTTCCGGATCGGAATCCAGAACTGTCCCTGATCCACAGTCGGCACATTGGAACTGAACACTCCGGCAATAGTCACCTCCTGCGCATCGAAAACGCCGTTTTTATCTCGCCAGCGCATGAGCACCCTATCTCCGACCTTAAGCTGGGCGACTTTAGCCATGCGCTTGCCGATAACCGCCGGAATTTCCGCTTCGCTTTTCTGCAGCTGACCGGTCGGCAATTTCAGCAGCTTCTGCTCCGCCTCTATTCCGCTCAGTTTCACCGAAAGCATCCGGCCCTCAGGATAAACCGAAACCTGCCTCACCAAAACCGGAACCGACGCTGCTCGCTCGCTTTCGGGAATTTTCCCGTGGCCGTCATCGATCGTGAACGGATCGTAAGGATCGTAATCCGCATGCAGCAGCTGTCCCTGACCGTACTCCCAGTCAATGCTGTCGCGGATTCCCTGTTTGTTCCACCCATCGATCAGCCCGTCAAAAAACAAAATGACGATAAAGGAAAAAGACAAAATGCCGGCATTGAGCCAAGTCCGGAGACCGGCGCCTATCAGATTGCGGTAAGCAAGTTGAAAAGCTAGTTTCATGTCTTTTTTGTTTTAACATTTACCCATTCATCACTTACCATTTTTCCGTCTTCCAAGCGAATAATTCGCTCCAGATAACCCATCACTTTTTCATCGTGAGTAGAAAAAAGAAAAGTTGTTTCCAGCTCCTTGTTCAGCTGTTTCATCATTCTGACAATAGCGTGCGCATTCCTGGCATCAAGGTTGGCCGTCGGCTCGTCGGCAATTAATATTTCGGGACGCTTGACCATCGCCCTTGCAATTGCCACGCGCTGTCCTTCCCCGCCCGAAAGCTTGTCCGGACGCTTGTTTGGCATATGCGCAAGACCGACCCATTCCAAGGCCTCCATCACTTTCTTTCTGCGTTCGCCTGCCGAAAAATTCTGCAGCAAAAGCGCGAACTCCACATTCTCGAACACCGTGTAAACCGGCAGCAGATTGTACACCTGAAAAATAAATCCGATATGCCGGTTGCGCAGCATCGCCGATTCTTTATGCGTCAGCCTCGCAATATCTTTTCCCAGAACCGTCACGCGCCCTTCCGTCGGCTTGTCCAGGCTTCCGACAATATTCAGCAAAGTCGTCTTTCCGGATCCGCTCGGTCCCAGCAAACCCGCAAACTCGCCTCTGCCGAACGAAAGACCGATTTTGTGCAAAGCTGTAAATTCGCCTTCACCATCCCTGAAGCGTTTAGTAAGCTGTTCAATACGAATAATTTCTTTTGTATCCATTTGATTAATGATTGTATACCAGCATAATCCGAAGGCCATAACGGCCCAAGTCATAAGCGTTTTCCGTAATTTCCGTCAGCGGACCGCCCGACTCCGAATTAGAGAAAAGCATGAGGTAGCCCGCAAAATGCGTGAACTGATGTTCATAACTCAAGAAGAATGAAAGACTTGTGCTCTTCCAATTGAGATAATGAATAAATTGGAGGCGATCTGAGAAACCCAGCGGGTAGTTCGCCGACAAAGCGGAAGTCTGCACAAACCGGCCCGATGAAAACGGTCGTTCCGAATAGTTCGATACCATATGTTCTGAAGAAACATTCAGTCCGTTTCCCCAGCCGAATGTGTAATCCACACCCGCGCTCAGCATACTTTGGTGAGTCAGAAGCCCCAGTTTTTTTGTTTTATATACCTGCGAGGCTTCAAGCCAAAAACCGACAACCATATCCCATTTGGCGTCCAGCCCCAAGCGGTGCTCCGGAGTTTTCTCATTAGAAAAAAGCAGGCTTAGCGGTGCTGAGTCTGCCTGGCGGAAATGATAGCTTAAAGCCATTTCTCCTTTCGGCACCGGAAACTGGAAGCGCCCGCCGAACTCCGGATAGTGTTTTCTTGTCTCAAGAATCTCGCTGCCCTTCCGCTCTTCGTTCCCGTACAAAGCCCAAAGCCAGATATTCGCATTGTTCTCAAAGTAATAGCGTCCCAAGATACCGTAAACTCCGTTGGTAATGCCCAGCGGATCGCGCGGATCGATCTGCCCGAACCACTGCATCGGCCGGAGCAATGTCGCCGAACCGAAGTCAATCTTCTGCAAGCCCAGACGCAGCTCGTACTGCTCGCCCCTGAAACGCGTCCATACGCGATAGGCCTTCGCTTTTCCATTTGTTTCCGATTCTGAAAAATCTTGAAATGAAAGGCTGCCCTGCATGCGGGCGGAAACAAAAACATCCCAGTGCCGCAAACTGTCCAGCTCCCAGTCCAGCGAAAATTCAGGAATGTACTGTCCGCCCAAGCCATATTCAAACTTGTTGTTTTTTACCGTGCTTCCAGACGCTGAAAGCTGCCCGGCGAAAGATGCTTTCACCTGCGCCAAGAGCGGTGCTTGAAAAAGGCAAAAAATCAATGCTATTAATCCGGATTTCTTCATTGGCAAGAAACTAACGAACCGGAAACAGTCCATAAAGCAGATAATTAATTACTTCCTGTGTTGCTTCCTCAATCGTTGCATACCGGCTGAGGAATTTTTCATCCGTTGCTTTTTCCTGCAAGAAGTGCAGCACGTCCTGCACAAACTCCAGCCTGATCTCTTTTCGAATTTCTCCTCTTTCCTGAGCTGCGCGCAAATCACTCAGAAACATTTCTTCGTTTTCCTTCGAAATTTTTCCATTATAAGCCTGAAGCGCAGGAAATTTTTCCGAAACCACATCCTGCAGCAAGGCTTTGCTCGCCTGGCTGGCTTCCCTCAACTTAAAACGGACAAAGCTTTCCATTTTCTCCGAAAAAGAAATCCGCGCATCCATAAACGACCGGTATTCTGCTATAGAACGCTCCACATGCTTTTGAAACACCAGCAGCGCAAGCTTTTCCTTGTTCTCAAACTTCCTGTAAAATGTCATCTTGCTGACGCCTGCCCGCTCGCATATTTCCTCTACAGATACTTTCCGGAGCCCCTGCGCCCATATCAGTTCTTTTGCAGCGCGCAGTATTTTTTCTTCACTTGCCATGTTACACTTAAACGTATTTGTTATATTATTAGTACCAATTTATAAAAAAAGTAACTTTCTAAAAACTTTTTTCTAAATATTTCTTCCACCCACACTTCTCAGAAAATTGCACCCAAAACATCACACATGCCAGGCTGTACCAAACCAGACCAAGAATCAGCCTACAAAAAGCTTTTTCCTTTCTGCGTCAATCAGACACGAACCGCCTAATACAGTATTTTTCACCATAACATTTAAATATTCAATTTATATATAGTATTTTATAAATAAAACTTAAACGTTTAAGTATTTAACTAGCCAGCTCCCAAAAGTTATTTTATTTTTGTTTAGCAGAGCTATCTCCTCTTTAGCAAAACCAGAAATGCAGCTATTACATAGGCTATCGCTCGAAAGAACATCATTTTGAAACAACCAACAAATCCAAAATAAACTAAGTAACAATGAAAAAAAACATTCTGTGGATCAGCCTTATGCTCTGGTGCTTTGGCTGCTCAGACAAAAACGTCGAACTCGAAAATTATGTTGGAAACTTTCAAGTCGATTCCTTTTTTAAGGAAAAAACCGAAATCTCCGTAAAAAAAATCTCCGACAAACTGTACAGAGTCAGCGCTGTTACGCACCTGAAAGAGGACATTGAAGGAGCATCGTTTGCTGTAAACATCCTTCCGAACTTCAAAGGCACTTTTCACTGGGCTCCCCACCTGACCCCGGCAGACAATTACATTATTTCTGACCATGTGTTCCGTGCACCGGCAATGGTTTTCTCAAACAACCAAAAGGTGTTAACTATCATTCCTGACCTGGACGAAAGACAGCAAAGTGATTACCGCTGGTACATGGACCTGAATGCTCCGAAAAATTCGTTGACTGTAGGACTGGCAGATTACAGAGTAAAAGAACATGTGCTGTTTGTAAAAAAAGGCAAGACCAAATTCAAAAAAGGCGATGTAAAACTCGCATTTTACGTGATGGTTGACGACGACAAGAAAAGCGTCCAAAATCCCTGGAGAAAACCCCTGGCTTTCCTATGGGAAAAATACGGACGCAAAATGGCCGAAAGCGGTCAACCCCTCAGCGGACCGATGGAACCTTATGTAAAACACACATACAACTGGGCTTTCGACAACTGGAAAGACGCAGTATGGCAGGAGTTCGAACTGAACGGAAAAAAAGTCGGCGCTCCGGTGTTTATCGTCCACTACACCCAAAGTCCAAACTATCCGGGAAAAGTTAACGAAAGAGAGTTCCGCTCAATCTGGAACCAGGCCTGGTTCTGCTCACTGCGCTCGGCACAAGGCCTTTTCCGCTACGGTAAAAAAACCGGCAACCAAGACTATATCCACAAGGCAAACCTTACAAAAGAGTTAGCGCTGGCTTTTCCTCAGAAAAACGGCTTGTTCCCGGGGGTTATAGCCACGGAAATGGAAAGAGTAGAAATTGACGGAAAAAAATACAACCGCTCGAAGGGCTGGAAAACCCGCTATTTCGGTAATTCAAACCGAAATCCGAAGACCAGAAACCCTAAAGATTCTCCCTATCATGTGTTGGACATGAGCTTTACGGCTTACCACATGCTTACCTGGTACGATGAACTGGAAAAAGACAACAGACTGCTGGAGTACGCAAAAAACTACGCCAACCGCCTGATTACGCTCCAGGACAAAGAGGGCTTCTACGTCACCTGGCTGGACTTCAAGACGCAGGAAGACCTGAAATTCCTCAAACGGTCGCCTGAGTCGGCAATGTCTGCCTCTTTTCTGTTCAAGCTTTACGAACTTACCAAAGACGAACGCTACAAAGCCAGCGCCATGAAAGCAACAGAAGCAATGGCCAAATACGTCATTCCATACGGTAAATGGGAAGACTTCGAGACCTACTGGTCTTGCAGCAGTTGGGGAAACAAAACTTTGGTAAACAAAAAAGTGGAACGCAACAACATGTACAAGCAGAATACGCTGTCGATATACTATGTTGCTGAAGCCATGCTGAACGCTTATAAACTTACTCACGATGCTCGCTATCTGAATCTGGGACAGCGTACGATAGACGAGCTACTGATGACGCAGGCCGTTTGGCAACCAAAATACATGAGCGTGGACGTTTTCGGAGGTTTTGGCGTAATGAACGCCGACGGCGAGTGGAACGACTCCCGGCAGTCGCTTTTTGCTGAACTGATCATCAACTACGGCAAGCTGCTGAAAAATGAAGAATACATTCAGCGCGGCGTTGTGGCTCTTAAGTCATCATTCAATATGATGTACTGCTCTGAAAATCAAAAAACCAGGAAACAGTGGGAAATAGTTTATCCGTTCTTCAATGAAAAAGACTACGGATTTATGATGGAGAACTATGGACACGGCGGATATGTCAGCAACAAAGGAGGCGGAATAGGCGTTTTCACAATTTATGATTGGGGAAATGGCGCAGCTTCAGAAGCCTATATGAAAATCCTTGATCATTTTGGCGAAAGCATTTTGAATCTTGAAAAAAGAGAAAAAGAAAACGTCTAGAGTTTTTTTACCCCCTTATGCTAATGAGCAAACGGCTGCCAAGAATTCCGACCTGGCCTTGCCGTTTGCTCATTTTTTACATCCTGAGTTCTTTAACTCTGGCTATACCCGCCTGTCTGACAACCCCAGCCTCCCCTTACTGACTGGCAAAATAATAAATCAGCAGAAATAGACCGCGCTGGTTCCTGTTCTGCCGATCTCAAAAGTTGAATATGCAACATTGCTCTCCCACAGTATCCCAGTCGCTGATAATTGTAAGATTTCCTTCTTTTCTATTGCCCGTTTTCCACCTTAACATATGGCTAATCTGACTTAAAAATACTTATGATTCCGATTTTTTGCATTAATCATAAATACATTTTAATATTTATTATAATTGATATTTTTATCTGAACCTTTATTCAATAATAATTCTTATTACTACACAAGGTAGTAAAGCCATCAACTAAAGTACAGCTAAGCAAACGGTGAAAGTAAAATAACAGCAATGAAAAAATTAGCCATACTAAGTTCAATATTTTGCTTGATCACATTTTCTTGGGGAAATGCCCAGCAAAGAGAATATTTTTACAACCAATATTTTCAGCATCCGCAAATTGTAAATCCTGCCTTTACAGGAGTTAACCAAGCATGGGAATTAAAACTAGGGTTCCGAAAATCCATCTCCAAGCTTGAAGTGGAGCCAAACAATTTGTTCATGGGGGTAAACGGTGCCTTTATGGACAAAAGAAGTCTGGCGCGGGCAAAGACAAAGTACTCGGAAGAAATTCCAGCTGTGTACTCCATCATGTTCCGAAAACCTTATCAAGGCGTAGGAGGATTTATTTTCAATCGAAAAGCCGGAGGGTTTGTTCATCTCGTTGGCGGCGGAACGTTCAGTTATTTCAATCCGTTGACCAAAAAATGGGCAATTTCAGCA
>JAKSBZ010000235.1 GCA_022360875.1 Cytophagales bacterium
ATAACATGATGCGCGCCCTTAAAGAAGAAAAACACAAAGAAATCAAGCTCCATAAAAAGGGAAACGGTCTGTCTTTTCCGCCGCCAATTCAAGGCATGTTTCCCTGGAAAAAAAAACAATATAAATACAGAAAAGAAGAAGCCGAAAAAATGTCGCGTTACGGCCTAATGCCAGCCGAAAAGGATTTTCTGGAGATAGTTCCGCCCGTGCCTTACGAGCAAAGCCGCCCGGAACCCAAACCAGGCGACCCGGAAGCAGCTCCCCGGTACGAAGACATCGGATTTACCGAAGAGCACCGGCTCCAGTTCGCTCCTCCGGACTATTCCCCGCCAAGCGGCCCCGAACCCAGCATAAATCCGCTTGCAATGCTTACCGACCGAAACCTCCGACAGGAAACAAGCTTAAGCGCAAACGGCGCCGCCGCCTCGGCACGAGACCGCCAAAACCAGCAATCCAGCTTTGCCGAGCGGGTCGCTGACCGGGTTGAACAGCTGCTGCTGCGCCCTCCCCAGCAAACAACCGCAGCGGCCAGCGTTGCAGGAATTCCTGACGTTTCCGTCCCTGCTTACGACGGAAACATGCTGCCTGATGATCAAACCATCCTTTATCAACGTTTTGAAACGCCCCAGCCCCTTACGGGCAATTATCTGAAGTTTATCAACTATTACAAAAAAAGAGCATTCCTGCTGATAACTCAGCTGGGGTTGAATCCCCAAACAGACACAAATCTGGAACCACAGGTGCTAACGCTTTACTTCGAACACACTCTGGAAGTTCTTAAAGGACATCTGCATGATCTCGCAGCCCAGCGTCCGCTGGACACCGACGCAGAGCTCTTCAAAAGGCTGCTTCCTAAATCCGATGAAATCAACATAGAACTTGGAGAAATATTCAACAGCTCTTACTTGCACGGCATGGCCCATCTGGCATTTCAAAATTATCTCGCCCAGCTGCCGGGAACTGCTTCGGCAAGGCCGTCTAAAGAGAGTGCTGACGAAAACGCTTTTCCTTTCACATGCATCGACAACAACAATCCGGAGCTCCTGCAGAAAGTGCTGGAATTTGATCCTTTTCAGGTCTCTGAGCATACCATAAAAAGCGAATGGGCCACCGAAAAAGGCAAGAGGCAAAATGACCTAAAAGCGACGTATATTAAACTCTTCGAAGACGCTTTTGCCGAAGCCCGCGGACAAAAGCTCTGGGAAATTCCTTTCGCTGACGGAATCTCGGAGATGATGCTCAAAATCGTTAATCTTCGGCTCTTCGTATATCCCGACCTGTTTTCCGAAGCAATTGAAAGCGGACTGGCGCTGCGTATTCTTTACGAACTCCAAGAAGATTACGCATAACAAAATTATCATCACCGATTCCCTTTGTACAGTTTCCCGGAAAAAGTAAAACCCTGATAAAGATCCCTCCGAAATCCCAAAAGAAATCGTATTTTTGAAACCGCTTAGGCTAAGGCCTCATTGCTTGTTTATTTTTAATCGTAACAAACGTCTGGCTGCCCGGCCGGTCGACTGCCATGAAAAAACTAGTTAGTTTACTGATCCGATATATTCCCCGCAAGTACCTGCAGCGCTTTGCTCATCACGGCCTGAAGGTCGCTTCGCTGTTTTACCAAGGAAAAGGCGTTGAGTGCAATGTATGCGGCAAGCACTTTCGGAAATTTATGCCCTACGGACGGAATCCGGCGCGCGAAAACGCCCTTTGCCCCAACTGCCTGACGCTTGAGCGCCATAGGCTGATGTGGGAGTTTCTAAAAGAAAAAACTGATTTCTTTATCAAACCCAAAAAAGTGCTGCACATAGCGCCGGAACTGTGCTTTATTCCGCATTTTGAGAAAATGAGCCATTTGGACTACATCACCGGCGACCTGGAGTCGCCGCTGGCCAAAGTTAAAATGGACGTCCATGACATACCGTTCGGTTCAGGCACTTTTGCTGTGGTCTTCTGCAACCACGTCATGGAGCATGTGGACGACGATAGTCGAGCGATGAGCGAAATTTACAGAGTGCTCAAGCCCGGAGGATGGGCAATTATTCAGTCGCCGCAGGACCTTAGCCGCGAAACAACTTATGAGAATCCTAATATCACCGATCCCAAAGAGCGCGAGAAGCACTTCTGGCAGTCCGACCATGTGCGCCTGTACGGCCGCGACTACGGCCAGCGCCTGAAACAGGCCGGCTTCCAAGTAACCGAAGACGATTTTGTAATGAAACTGCCTGAGGAGAAAATTAAACAGCACGCTTTTCCAGCTGAAGAAATTATCTATTTTTGCGAAAAAAAATAAAAAAGCCTGCTCGAATCAACGGCAAGGACAAGCCTCCAGCGTCTGTCTTTGCCGTTTTTCAAACTCCTGCCAATCCACCAATATTCGCTTTTCATAAAAAAACGCTCAAATTGTCTTTGAGCGAATAAACAGCAAATACACGCGCGAAATCAGTCAAACAACGGCTTTGCCGCTTTGTTGCCTCAAAGCGGAACACCGAAAATGCGGCCGCAGAAATACTATGCTTCCATCATCAGAAAGTCGTCCACCCGCCTTAAATATTCCTCAAAATCGCACATGAGGTAAAAACCCGTGCTGCGTTTGTTTTCTTCCATTTCAAGCACGCCCAATTCCACAAAAATACTCACGAGCTGCAGAGTGGCCTGCGCCAGAGAAATGTCGTTGGTATAAGAATACGCAATACTTCCTATACCTGCTTCCTCCGTACCTTCGTACAGTTTGCTTACATTGTTGGCCAGCCGCAGCGGAGAAGGGAGCTCAGCCAAACGGTAGAACAGATAAGCCAGCACTTCCTGTGTGAAAATATTCTCGATATCCCCGCTTTTGAGCGTGCGCCAAATAATAATCGACCCATCCTCTCTCATCTGCCACATGAATTCCTTAGTCTTCCCGCCCAAGGTTGTCAATGAATAAATTTGAGATTTTCTCATCGGTCTCGCAAAATTTACAGTTGTCAGATGTGGTATCCGCCCGCATTCTTTCAATGCCGCAGCGATTGTTTGAACAGCTTTTGAATGGCCTGCGGACTGTTACCTGCACCGATGAGCCGACAACGGCAACACAAAAAATGAACAGATTCTCAGAGCAGACTCATAAACTGTCTGTTAATTCAAATTATTCATTTTTAAATAAAAAACAAAAACCCTTCAAGAATCTCAAGAAATAAATTCCTGAGACCCCTGAAGGGTTTTCTATGAAAAGTATAGTACTTACTTTTTCAATTCAGTCAGCGCTGTGTTTTGCTGCACGGTTGTTTCAACCTGAGCGGTCTCTTTGCTTTTCTTTTCTTTCGAGAAATCCAGCTTGATTCCCGAAAGTCCCAACAATGCCATACCCATCAAACCAGTAATCACCATTGTGATTCCAAGTCCCTTCATCCCGTCAGGAACATTCGAGTATTTCATGCGCTCGCGGATAGCCGCCAGAGCCACGATAGCCAAAAGCCAGCCAATACCCGAAGAAAAACCGTATACCGTTGCTTCAGCCAGGCTGTACTCACGCTGCACCATAAACAGTGAAGCACCCAGAATGGCACAGTTTACAGCGATTAATGGAAGGAAAATACCCAGTGCACCATACAATGCAGGCGAGAATTTTTCCACAACCATTTCCACCAGCTGCACCATCGAAGCAATAACAGCAATAAACATGATAAACTGCAAGAACTCGAAACTCTGGCCTTTCAGCACTGCCAAGCCTGTCAGTTCATAAAGCGCATTTTCCTTCAAAATTAATTCCTGCAGCAACCAGTTGGTCGGCACGGTGATCGTCAGTACGAATACTACCGCAATGCCCAGCCCGGTTGCCGTGCTTACTTTCTTAGATACCGCCAAGTACGAACACATACCTAAGAAGTAGGCAAACACCATGTTTTCGATAAAAACCGAACGTATTCCTAAGTTTAATAAATCCATTGTCAAAGAATCTTTAATTAATGTTCAACGTAACCTGTGCGGCTTCTTTGTACCCAAATGATGAGACCCAGCACGATAAACGCACCTACTGATGTCACCATCAGACCATTGTTAGGCATGCCGCCCAGTCCGATTGCTTCCCAAACCTTGAACCCGAACAGCGAACCCGAACCCAGCAGCTCGCGGAAAAAAGCCACGGCAAGAATCACCCAAGAATAGCCCAAACCTGACCCAAGACCGTCAAGCACTGAATCCCAAGGTTTGTTGCCCATAGCGAAGGCCTCCAAACGTCCCATCACGATACAGTTTGTGATGATCAGACCTACGAATACCGAAAGCAGTTTCGACACGTCAAAGAAATACGCACGAAGCACCTGGTCAACCAAAATCACCAAGGTAGCGATAATCGCCAGCTGGGTGATAATACGAATACGCGTCGGAATCATGTTTCTGAGCAACGATGTGATCAAGTTCGAAAACACGATTACAAAAATTACGGCCACTGCCATTACAAAAGTCGGCTCCAACTGAGAAGTCACCGCCAAAGCAGAACAAATTCCCAATACCTGCAGGGTAATCGGGTTATCATCAACCAACGGATCAGAAATGAACTTCTTTCTTCTTTTCGACAAAAGAGGCTCGCTCTCTTTCTTCAGAGGAGGATTCTGCTCCGTTACCGGATTGTTTTCTTTTTCACTCATTATATCAATAACTTTATGAACTCTGTAATAACTCGAAAAGAATTACTGGCGGTTCTTCTTGATGTAAGGTAAATAATAATCTAAGTAAGTATAAAGCATGGCATTCACACCATTAGCCGTCAGTGTAGCACCCGACATGCCGTCAACCATGTGTTCACCAAGCTCAGCCTCAGGGTGTCCCTCGCCTTTTACCATCTTCACAGAAATCAGTTTTCCGTTCTGGTCGAAAATCAGGCGGTTTTTGTATCGCTCCTGAATAGCTTCCTCAGTAATTCGCGCGCCAAGTCCCGGAGTTTCCCCAGCGTGGTCGAATACGATACCAGCCACGGTGTTAAAATCCGATTTCAAAGCAATATAACCCCAGATGTTGTTCCAAAGCCCGTTTCCGAATAACGGAAGAATATATGCTTCTGTTTTATTCTTGTCGGCTGCCGACAAAAACTTGTATACAGGATACAAACGGTCAGCGTCCTTCGCCTTGCTCTGCTTTCTGATATTGATATCTTCAGCAACTTTTCCAGCCACTTTGTTTCCGTTTGCGTCTACAACAAACGACTTAATGCGGTCGGCATAAATCTTCTCCACGTCAGAAGACGCTTCCAGCTTCATTACCGATTTCAAAATTGCTTTTTTGTTATCCAGCTCCAGCGCTTTTTTCTGAGCAGGTGCCAATACCTGGTTGGCCGCTCCCAAAAGCCCTCCTACGATCACCGTCATAATGATCGCAAATGTTATGATATATCCGTTAGACTGTTGCACGACGTAACCTCCTATTTTTGTTAGCTTGAATAATGTAATGATCAATTAATGGCGCAAAAACATTCATGATTAGGATAGCCAACATGATTCCTTCCGGATAGGCCGGGTTGATCACGCGGATAATCACGGTAAGCACACCGATCAAAATACCATAAATCCATTTTCCTTTTTCCGTATGCGAAGCCGTCACCGGATCAGTAGCCATAAAGACAACACCGAACATGAATCCTCCAAGCACCAGGTGGTAGTGAGCCGGCATTTCCATAAATGGAGTCGCTCCCCAAACATTAAACAAAAAGCCCATTCCAAGCGCTCCAAGCACAGACGCGATCATAATTTTTCCGCTGCCTGTTCCTGTGAAAATCAAAAGCAAAGCACCCAGAATACACGCAAGCGCAGAAGTTTCGCCTATAGATCCCGGAACGAAGCCGTAGAACAAGTTCTCGAAACTGAATGCCGATCCCAGCGACTGTACCACATCGCCAGTTGAAGAAGCCGCAACTGCCAAAGCCGTAGCTCCTGAATAACCGTCAACGGCCGCCGCATCGCCAAAATATGTCCAAACCTCTCCGGAAATATCCGTCGGGTAAGCAAAATACAAAAACGCGCGGGCAGTAAGCGCCACATTCAATACATTCATCCCCGTCCCGCCGAACACTTCTTTACCGATAAGCACGGCAAAGATAGAAGCCAAAGCCACTTGCCACAGCGGAATAGTCACAGGCATAATAAGCGGAATCAGCATTCCCGACACCAAATAGCCTTCGTTCACCGGGTGTTTTCGGACAATAGAAAAGATAAATTCCACGCCCAGTCCGGCCGCATACGCCACAACAACGATAGGCATTGTCAGTCTGGCGCCAAGCAGAAACATTTCCATAAACTCAGCATCCTGACCGATAGCTTTGTAGTGCTGAAAACCTGCATTGTACATTCCAAACAGCAAACACGGCAGCATAGCCACGATCACTGTACTCATCAAACGCTTCAAATCAATTGCATCCCGGATATGCGCGCCTTTGTTCGGCACCGTGTCAGCCGGCGAGAACAAGAAAGTCTCGATCGCCTCAAAAGGGTAGTAAAATTTCTCATACTTCCCGCCCTTTTCGAAGTGAGGCTTTATTTCGTGTAATTTCTTTTGTAGAAACTTCATATTCAAAATTAACTATATTGTAGCAGGTCAAGTCCTTCCCTGATAATTGCTTGAACTTTATGTTTGGAAACATCTACAAACTCACAAAGAGCCAAATCCTCCTCAACCACTTCGTAAATTCCCAAAGCCTCCATGTTTTCGAAATCCTGGGCAAGAATTGCTTTCAGCAAGTGAACCGGGTACAAATCCATCGGCACCACTTTTTCCAAGACACCTGACTGCACAAAAGCCCTCAACTCTCCTCTTTGGTTCGAGTTCAGTCGGTACTCTTTGTTCGGGTTCACCCATCCAAAAAGACCCAGCGCGCGCTGGAAGCTCAGTTTGTTCTCTCCCGGCATAATCCATCCAAAAAGCTCCTGCTCGTTGCCTTCAGGAATTACGGTAAACGAATGGTCGTAATATCCCAAGAATCCGTCTTCCTTGATGCGAGTTCCCGTAAGCACTGACCCGGAGATGTAGCGAACGTTCTCTTCCTTCAGCTTTTTGGCTACATACGGCTTGATCGACGCACCCATGTACGTTTTCACATACTGAGGCGCTTTCACTTCCGAACCCGTCACGGCTACAACTTTCGCAGCGTCGTATTTTCCTTCCAAGAACAGCTTGCCGATCTGAATCAGCCCGTAAGGATTGATTGTCCACACAACATCGTGCTGTCCGCTGACCGGTGCAAGGTGGTGAATCTGCACGCCCACATTTCCCGCAGGGTGCTTGCCTGTGAACGAGTTGAAATTCACATTCTTCAGGCTTTTCATTGCCTTGTTGGCCGCGTTTCCATTCAGCGAAACGTACACATTGTTTTTCGTGAACTTGTTCAGAACATCAACGCCTGCCTGAAGATATTTTTCTTCTCCCTGAAAAATAAAATCATAATCCGGAGCCAGCGGGCTGGAATCGAAGCCAGAAACAAAAATATCGCGAGGCGCGACATCCGGATTGGCAACAACACCGTAAGGACGCTGCACCAGCTGAGGCCATACACCGCTCTTGGTCATGGCAGCCTGGGCGTCTTCCTTGCTCAGTTTCGCCAATTCACCTGCTGAATACGAAGCAAACTCTTCGTATTGCATTTCCTGATCGGCTTTGATCACAATCTCCTCGAGCCTTCTCTTCAGGCCTCTCCTGATTTCAACAATTTCTCCGCTAACTGGTGCAGTATACTGCACCTGGTCCATTTTTTTATCGAACAGAATAGGAGTTCCGGCTTTGACTTTATCACCTGCCTGCACGGTAACCTTTGGTCTTTGCATTCCCACGAAATCCAGTGGCTTGACTGCAAAAACTTCCGGCTGGGCAATTGAAGCAATTTTTGCTTCTGCCTTTCCCACAAGTTTGATATCAAATCCTCTCTTTAGCTTTATGGTTTTCGACATGATTTAAAATTATCGATTGATTCATAAGTCCTTATTCCAAATACGAGCTCTGCGAATCCTGCCCAAATTCTCAAACAGAAATCTGCAAAAGCTCAAAAAAGTTCAATTAGCCTTCCTAAGCATTTTCCTGAAACCGATGTCTCACTGCCTGAGCCACCCGTTCCATCAACCACATAGGCGTCGATGTCGCTCCGCAAACACCCACCGAACGCACACCGGAAAGCCATTTCCAGTCTATTCCCTTTTCATTTTCAATAAAATAGCTTGCGGGATTGTGCTTTTCGCACACCCCGTGCAGCGCGCGCCCGTTTGAGCTTTTCCTTCCGCTCACAAACAGAATCACGTCGTGTATCTGAGAAAACTTTGCCAGCTGCGGCTCCCGGTTAGAAACTTGTCGGCAAATACTGTCATTTGCACCAAATTCCGCTTCCTCAGTTCTTGAAGCAGCCTTCATCCGCCGCTGAATTTCCTCCTTCAGCGCATAAAATCCTTTGGTGCTTTTAGTGGTTTGACTGAAAAGCGTTACGGGCCTGGAAAAATCCACCTGATCTAGATCCTCATGCGCAGTCACTACAATAGCGTCGTTTTTGGTTTGCCCAGTAAGTCCGACAACTTCGGCATGACCCTTCTTGCCGTAAATCACCACCTGCCCGCCGGTTTCCTTCGACCGGTCATAAGCGTTCTTGACCCGGTTCTGCAGTTTCAGCACCACAGGGCAAGAAGCGTCAATAAGCTCAATATTGTTTTCCAGGGCTATCTGGTAAGTTTCCGGCGGTTCTCCGTGCGCGCGGATCAGCACTTTGCAGTCCGAAAGCGTCTTCAGATCCTCGTGCGTTATCACTCTCAGGCCTTTGGCGTGGAGCCGCTTTACTTCCATATCGTTATGGACGATGTCGCCAAGACAATATAGTTTCCCTGATTGCATCATTTCATCCTCAGCCATCTGAATCGCGTATTCAACGCCAAAACAGTAACCCGAATTCTTATCAATCTCAACAATCATTATTAAAGCGTTTTTTCGCCAGTTTCCCTTTTTAACTAATTAAGGGGTGAATTTCGCCTTTTTCGAACGATATTCCCAGCGATGAAAGTTTTTTTTGTTTTTGGGTATAAAAAAATCATCATAGTTTTTATGATGATTCTTTTGATGCGATTTTCTCGTTGTCAGGCCTCAATTCTCGCTTCGGCCAAATCCAAAATCTTCTGCACCTGCTCCTCAAAAGTAATAAATGAAGTATCCAACACGACAGCACCCTCAGCCTGGCGCAAAGGACTCTCCTCCCTCGTCGAATCGATCAGGTCTCTTTTCTCAAAGTTTTGTACAATTTCCTCAAGATCCACAGCCTCTCCCTGCTCTTCAAGCTCCAGCTGTCGTCTCTTGGCCCGGATCCTCACGTCCGAGGTCATGAAAACCTTCAGTTCAGCGTCGGGAAAAACAACCGTCCCAATATCGCGGCCATCCATAACGACACCTTTCGCTTCTCCCATCTTGCGCTGCTGAGCCACCATAGCGGCTCGCACCTGAGGAATCACCGCAACATCGCTCACCCGGTCCGACACATACATCTTGCGAATTTCATCCTCCACGTTCTCGCCGTTCAGATAAACCTCATTGCGGGCTTTTCCCTCGCTGTAGCTGAAACTTATCGACAGCTTTCCAAGCGCTTCTTTCACTTGTTCAGAATCATCAAGCGCCACTTCGTTGCGGATAAAAGACAAGGTCACGCATCGATACATAGCTCCGGTGTCAATATAGCCGTAAGCCAACCTGGACGCCACCGCCTTGGCCGTTGAACTTTTCCCGCAGCCAGAATAGCCGTCTATTGCAATTACAATCTTCTTCATCTTTCAGTAAATATATTTTCCGATCCCGGCAAACAGAAGAAGCCCGCCCCGATGAACCGGATATTTTCATTAGCAATCTTTAATCACACATGGAATTTTTTTCCCGGGCCTCGGCGCCCGTTTCCTTCGCTTTCTTTTGGGTTTACGAAAAATCTTGGGCGTGCAAGAACATATCAGAAGACCAAAGCTCCCGAAAAACAATCTCAAAAAATCACGTCTTTCCATAACTTCTCTTTTTTGTTAACTCCTCTTCTAATGAAGCACAGCATGCAGCACAGTAATGGACTTAAAGTTCTTAAAATTATCGAAATGATAACGATAAAACGCCAGGATAAATTCCAATAATTTCTGACGCTGTCCGCTGTGAAACCCCAAATAATCACCGTACTGACTCATCGCCAGCATGTCGAGATCCCGCTGTTCTTGACGGCTGATCATGCTGGCGCCCAAGTGCGCTTCAATCTGGCTCACCAAATCACTTGCGGTGTTTACGGCAAGCCCCATGTATCGCGTAAGCTTCAGCAGAAACTGGAGATGAAAATTCGCCACTCCTTCCTGCAGATGGTCCAAAGTCAAAAAAGAATGATGAAGAAAAGTAAACAGCGAGCGGCTTTCTTTTTCCTCCTGAATCAGTTTCACGCAGCATTCAACCAAAAACATAGCAATGCCGCTTTTGGACACATCAAACGGAAGGCTCTGATACGGCACCGCGCACCTAACCTCAGATATGCGATTGATAGACGCGCCTTCTTTTTTGTACACCACAAGTTCAAGCAGCGTCAGAGGCTGAAAAAGCGCAATTTTGTTTTTGCCCCTCGCACTCCGCACGCCGTTCACCACATAAGACTGCATGCCGAACTTTTCGGTGAAAATTTTTACTATGATCGAACTTTCCCGGTATTTGATAAAGTTAAAAACGACTCCCTTGGTTCGGTGGAGCATAAGCTGATTCTTTCTGTCTACTCAAAACAAATGACGTTCCCGAAGACAGCCGTCAAGCCGTCGTGCACTCTTTCATTTTTTGCCCTTTCACAAAACACTTCCGGCAGCGCGCCTCATAGGCATCCTTTTCGCCCAGCACCACTTTTTTGTCCGAATCATGCAAACGGAACGAATAGTTGGCCACCGCGCCGCAACTCATGCAAACAGCATGCACTTTGGTCACAAACTCAGCAATGGCCATCAGCGAC
Organism: Cytophagales bacterium; assembly: GCA_022360875.1. Classification (GTDB taxonomy): domain Bacteria; phylum Bacteroidota; class Bacteroidia; order Cytophagales; family Cyclobacteriaceae; genus JAKSBZ01. The sequence continues at coordinate 10,949 of JAKSBZ010000235.1, forward strand.
GGCATCGGCTCGAAAGGCTTCCCCTGAAAATCCATGTCCAATCCGGCCAGAATCACTCGTTTGCCCTTGTTGGCCAGCTTTACGGCCACATCCACAATTTGGTCATCAAAAAACTGCGCTTCATCGATCCCTATCACTTCACTGTTTTCTGCCAACAACAGTATGTCCTGCGCAAAACCTACCGGCGTGGAACGAATCGAATTATTATTGTGAGAAACGATATCGGACTTGTCGTACCTGGTATCCACAGCCGGCTTGAATATCTCCACCCGCTGTTTCGCAATGGACGCCCTGGTCAGTCGACGAATAAGCTCCTCGGTTTTTCCAGAAAACATGGACCCGCAAATCACTTCCACCCAACCGCTTGCCAAAGGAGTTTCAGAAGGTGATTTACCAAAATTGGGTTCTACAAACATATGGTTATTTCTTTTCTATAGGTTGTTTCAGATTATCAGATGCAGACCCGCCGATCGGAATTAGCCGTTCACTTATGGCACCAACCGCACACGGACGCTTAGAGACAGTCAGTCAAGTTAATTGTTCTGCCGATTTTATACTCCCACGGCACCAACATTTTTTCTCAAATTCCGATTTTGTTCCAAAAAACTCTTCCACCCCGCACACTTCCGCTTTAAAAAGCTGCCAGCCCGCCCAAGAGCTTCCACACAACCAACATCTCCAAACTTGAGCAATCTGCACCAAAAAAAAACAGGCGACGCTTTCAACAAAGTCCGCCACATAACAAAGAAAATATCCCCAATTCGGTTATATGTGCTCTCAATATGTTTTTTTAAACGGTATTTTAAAAGAATTACCGAACAATTCTTTTAATTTGTACTCAACTGCTATTTTTATTATTCCCGCACATAAAATCCGGGATTTTTACGAACCTTCCAGTACATAAAACTAACAATATTCACCTATGGAACTCGAAATCAATTTTTCTTTCCTGGAAAACTACGCCAGCACATTTTCGCGCGCCGTACTCAGCGATTTTTTCTTATCGCGCGAAAAAGCCACCGGCAACGACCTTCTCAAGCTCACTCCCTCTGAGCAAGTCAACCTGTTCATACTCAAACAGCTCTTCGAAAAGTGGCAGAAAGAAATGAGCAAACTGGAAAGCCCATATTTCGATTTTCAAATATCAGAGGTCCGTCAGGCGCTCCACCGCTTCATGAACGTTTTGTCCAAAAACATTTCTGTTGGCCAGGAACATCTGCCGCCTCTGGTTGAACAAGCAGCCGCCGACGCGCTGCTGCTCGCCTTTTCTCCCCTGGACTACTTCGAAAAATCCCTGCTGGAAGGAGCCGGAGAATCCATTTCATACGAAAGCATTTGCCAAGAGCACAAATACAACCGGCTGCACCGCGAGGAAATCGAAGCTGTTAAAACTCACATGGAAAAACATATCCTCAGGTCCATTTCAGTCGAAAAGTTCATTACCATACTTTCCGAGCAACTCGTAGCAGAAAACGACAGCAACCACACGGAGTTTATCCAGCAGCTGGCTTCCATAGCCCCAGTGAAAGCTTCGGACTTTTTGCATGAAACAAAACCACCAGAGCCTGCCCCTGCAGCCGAAAGCTTCCTTTTCGACTCACTGGCCAAAGACTTTCAAGCTGAAATCGGCGAACCGGAACAGCAAACTGACAAGCAGGAAGAACCTCCTGTAACCAAAGAATGGAGCTTCGGCAAATCGGAAAACTCTTCCGAAAGGGTTTTCACGCTTAACGACCGACTGGCCAGCCAGCGCAAAACCTCTCTGGCCGAAAGCCACCAGCACAAAAGCCATGACAGCCTGCTGGATTCTCTGAGCATCAATCAAAAATTCCGCTTCATGAACGAGCTGTTCAACGGACAGCGCGAACAGCTCAATGCGAGCCTTAGCAAGCTCGACCACTGCTCCAATGCAAGAGAGGCATTGCAAGTAATCGAGAAAGAACTGATACCGTATCACTCGTGGGACAGCAAAAGCGCTATAGTCAAAGACTTTATCAGCGTCATCAAACGACATAAATAAAAAAAGACCCCGCAGGGTCTTTTTTCACCTTTATTTTTCCTTATCAAGGATTCTGAACAACAGATTCTTCAGCCATCACCTCTTCCACCGGCACGTACGGCAGTCCAAATGCTTCTGAAACCGCTTTGTACACCACTTTACCGTCCACAATGTTAAGCCCCAATCTAAGCGCCTCATCCTCGGCACAGGCCTTCTTCCAGCCATTGTCAGCCAGGCGGAGCGCATACGGAAGCGTCGCGTTGGTCAGCGCCAGCGTGGAAGTGTAAGGAACAGCTCCCGGCATATTGGCCACGCAATAATGCATCACTCCGTCTATCTCAAAAGTAGGATTTTCATGGGTCGTCGGGGTACAAGTCTCGATGCATCCGCCCTGGTCCACAGCCACATCCACAAGCACAGCGCCTCGCTTCATGTCTTTGAGCATATTGCGCGTCACCAAATGCGGCGCCTTCGCTCCAGGAATCAACACAGCTCCGATCACCAAATCCGCATCCTTTATCGCCTCGCGGATATTGTACTCGTTCGACATCTGCGTTTTAACATTAGCCGGCATAATATCATTCAGCTCTCTGAGGCGTTTCAGACTAATATCCATTATTGTCACATCCGCGCCCAAACCGGCAGCCATTTTTGCAGCCTGCGTTCCGACGATTCCGCCGCCGAGCACCACCACTTTGGCCGGCAACACACCGGGAACACCACCCAGCAAAATACCGCGGCCTCCTTTCGGCTTCTCAAGATAAGCCGCGCCTTCCTGAGTCGCCATGCGGCCAGCAACTTCAGACATAGGCACCAGCAGCGGCAAACTCCTGTCTTCCAGCTCAACGGTTTCGTAAGCCAAACAAGTTGCGCCGCTTTCGATCATAGCATGCGTCAGCGGCTCGTACGAAGCAAAATGAAAATAGGTAAACAGCAGCTGGCCCTTTTTTATCAATCTATATTCAGGCTCAATCGGCTCTTTGACCTTCACGATCATTTCGGCTGCGGCATAAGTTTCCTCTATCGTCGGAAGAATCCGAGCTCCGGCTCTCTCGTACTCCTCATCCAAAAAGCCGCTTCCCTCTCCTGCTGACGACTGCACATACACCTGATGGCCTCTTCGAGTAAACTCCTGCACCCCGGCAGGCGTAACCGCCACGCGGTTCTCGTTATTTTTTATTTCCTTTGGTACTCCGATTATCATTTTTGGTATTGTGTTATTTGATTATATTCGAAAAATAGATCATTTTTTTATAAAACCATGGAAATCATAGTTTTTTTTTATTCAAAGAAACCGCCCCTTCTAAACTCGTTTACACAAAACTAAAACCACAGGAATAATCTTAAAATAATCCTAAAAAATTTTATTTCTTCTTTTTCTTAAAAACAAAATTATATATTGGTTTTTATAAATATAGTAGTATAAAATTTCACCCAAACAGATCTTACAAACATATTTAAAAATTTAGCGTAAGCATTAGTGAAAAAAAGCATTGCCTTCTGCAAAACACATCACCTTTGCTTTATCCTATTTTAATTTCTATATTTGTTTAGATACAAACTACACAAACAAAACAATCCCAAATCTGAAATGATAACTGACGTGCCTAATTTAAAAAATACTGAAAGTTTGGAGTTGACAAGAGAAGAAATATTGAAAGACTTTCGCCTGGCTTGCGAAAGCCGGGAGACAAGTTTACAAGGGAGAAAAGAGGTCTTCATGGGCAAGGCCAAGTTTGGAATCTTTGGAGACGGAAAAGAGCTGGCGCAAATTGCCATGGCCAAGGTCTTTGAAAAAGGCGACTGGCGATCGGGTTATTACCGCGACCAGACATTCATGTTTGCTTCGGAACAAACCACAGTTCAAGAATTTTTCGCACAGCTTTATGCCCACACCGACACCGAAGCCGAACCCGCTTCCGGCGGACGAATGATGAACGGACACTACGGCACTCGCCTGCTGGACGACAAAGGAAAATGGCTTAGCCAAACAGACAAAAAAATTACAAGCTCAGACGTTTCCTCTACCGGCGGCCAGATGGCCCGAATCATCGGCCTGGGCTTCGCCTCGAAGATGTACCGAGAAAACCCGCAGCTGAAAGACGCAGCCAATTTCTCAGTAAACGGAAACGAAGTAGCTTTTGCCACTATCGGAAACGCCTCAACTTCCGAAGGTATTTTCCTTGAAGCAATCAACGCAATGGGTGTCATGCAAATCCCGATTATTGCTTCTGTATGGGACGACCGGTTCGGCATTTCAGTAGGCGCGGAGCATCATACTATTAAAGAAAGCATCTCGGAAGCACTGAAAGGAATGCAGCGCGAAGAAGGCACCAACGGCGTCGAAATTTTTGTAGTGAAAGGATGGGACTACCCGGCATTGGTAGAAACCTACCGCAAAGCCAAAGCCCTGGCAAAAGAGCACCACATCCCGTCACTGGTGCACGTAGTCGAAATGACGCAGCCCCAAGGACACTCCACTTCCGGTTCGCACGAGCGCTACAAAACCAAAGAAAGGCTTGCCTGGGAAGATGAATTCGACTGCATCCGCCAAATGCGCCTATGGATTCTTGAAAACAACCTGGCCAGCGAAGAAGAACTTGACAACATCCAAAAAGAGGCCGCAAAATTTGCCAAGGAGCAGAAAAACGCCGCTTGGAAAGCCTATCAGTCGTCTATTCAGAAGGACCTGAACGAGGCGCTTAGCCTTTTGAAAAAATTGGCCCAGGTCGGCGAAAAACAGCCGGCCGTGACTGAGCTGATCTCAACGCTTGAAAAAACCCACAATCCGATCAAGAAAAATATTGTGATTGCGGTTAAAAAAGCGCTTCGGGTAACCAAAGGCGAAAAAACGCCTGAACGGCAACAGCTCAAAGGCTGGCTCGACCAAGCAATGGCAAAATACAAAGAGCAGTACAATTCCCACCTAACAAGCGAGTCTGACGAATCCCCCCTGAAAGTTCCTTATGTAGCGCCCCGCTACAGCGAGGACGCCTCTTTGGTTGGCGGTTACGAAATCATCAACGCTTGTTTTGACAAAATCTTCGAAAGGGATCCGCGCGCTTTCGCCTTCGGCGAGGACGTGGGTAAAATCGGCGACGTAAACCAGGGTATGGCCGGCCTGCAAGACAAATACGGCGAGCTCCGCATCCACGACACATCCATCCGAGAAATGACCATCATCGGCGAAGGAACCGGCGCGGCCTTGCGCGGTCTGCGCCCGATAGCTGAAGTGCAGTACCTCGACTATCTGGTGTACGCGCTGAATACCCTGACGGACGATGTCGCCTGCCTGCATTACCGCACAAAAGGCGGACAGAAAGCGCCGGTAATTATCCGTACCCGCGGCCACAGACTTGAAGGTGTTTGGCACTCGGGCTCGCCGATCAGCATGCTTCTGGGATCGCTAAGAGGAATGCACGTGCTCGTGCCGCGCAACCTGACTCAGGCGGCGGGCTTTTACAACACGCTTCTGAAAGGAGATGATCCTGCACTCGTAATCGAATGCCTAAACGCGTACCGACTCAAGGAAAAAATGCCGGAGAATCTGGGTGAATTCACCTTGCCGCTTGGACTGCCGGAAATACTGAAAGAAGGCTCGGACCTGACTATTGTTACTTACGGCGCTATGTGCCGCATCGTAATGGACGCCGCTCAGCAGCTGGAAGAGTTCGGAATCTCCGTTGAGGTGATTGATGTGCAGTCGCTGCTGCCGTTCGACCGCAACCATATGATAGTGGAATCGATCAAGAAAACCAATCGGGTTATTTTCGCTGACGAAGACGCTCCGGGAGGAGCTTCCGCTTATATGATGCAGCAAGTCGTGGACGGACAGGAAGCTTACCGCTACCTTGACGCCAAACCGGTTTGCATCTCGTCGCAGGCTCACCGTCCTGCTTACAGCACCGACGGCGACTATTTCTCCAAGCCTAGCGCCGAAACGGTATTCGACAAAGTCTATGAAATAATGAACGAAGCAGATCCAAAAAAATATCCTGATCTATACTAGTAGGCACCGCAAACAATTTAACACATGTTGGTATTAGGATATAGCTGGTTCCAAAATATTTCTTAAAACAGCAAAAAGCACAAAGTGCTTATCAGAATAAACCCAATCAAAAAAGCCGCTGAATTCAGCGGCTTTTTTTAATATTTCCCTGTTATTTTTTTCTAAAATTTAAACGCAGCGCTGACTTTTAATCTCCACTCTTTTGCTCTGTAATCGGTGTCGTTGTAATTCAACCGTCTGGTAAGCTCCAAGCGAATCAGGCGAAAAATATTCTCAACCCCTATGCCCGCATCCACGAAAGGCTTGTCCGGTCTTAACACATTGAATTGCTGCAGTCCGTCATCGGTCCAGCGGTTGTTGCCGATCAGACCTTTATTAAAAACTTTGTTTTTTGCAGACATGCCGCCCCAAACCACATCGCCCAAAAGCAGGAAACGCACACCCAGCCAGCGGTTCAAATGCCGGAGTCCGGGGACAGCCGAAGCCAAACGCCCTTCAAAATAATGCTCTAACCGAAGCTCCATGTAATAGTCACTTACAAATTCAAACTCATTCATACCGCGGATCACCCCATTGAAAGACAACGGCATTTCCGTTCCCTGATGTACGCGAAGCAGCTGATACGGCGCTTCGGTAAACACATATCCAGCATTTGCCCAATAAGAAAACGACCCTACTCCCAGCAAAGGCACGTACATCTGGCGGGCTTTAAGAGTCAATTTTCCGTAAGGCTCCCACTGCCCATGGTCTCGGTCGTTAAAATAACCCGCGTGCAGCTTCGACTCAAACACCAAATCATTCAGAGGCGGAATCAGCTTCAATTCATTGTTCTTTGTCAAAACAGCCTTTTTATGTTTTGTATAAACTACCCCCAGTGTGGATTCTGCTGTTTCCAGGGGCAAGTCAATACCCAGATAGCGTTTTTCTTTCGATTTTTCGGTTTTGTTTCGAAAATTCCAAATGCGCAGTTCGTCATGCGAAAGACTGGCCTCCAGCCGAACATCCGATTTTACGAAGCTTGACCAAAACACTCGCTGCAGCTTGCGGTAATACGGATTTTTTTTCTTCAAATCTCCCCAGCGGGCAAGCGTTCGCACCCAAGGGTTGACACCTGTTTCAAGCTCCAGAAGACTCAAGGGCATCAATTCATCCACCAATTCGGCTCCGAAGTAGGTCCCCTTTTCCAGATTAGTATTGTAAAAAAGCTTTACGTCGTATTTCCAGCGTCTGTCTCTGAAACCGTAAGCTGCGTTGGGAATCAAAACCCACCTGCGATTAGGCGCAAGATTAAAACGAAAACCCAATCCCAATCGCAATCTTTCCACATTATTATAAGCCGCTGTATTCTGATATTTTCCCCAGTTTACCACTTCGCCGTCAGTGTAGCCGTTCACAAAGAAGCGAAGCCATTTCGAAAGGCTTTTCACCGATCCCAGATTGTTGATGGAATCAATAACCTGAAGCGAATTCAAAGTCACCGACTGAACTGTGTCCGTTCCGCGGAACTCAGACTGAACCCCTTTCCAATAAGTGACATCCTTATCCTGCTTGTCTTCCACATAAATCTCAAATTTCTTTTCAAAAACCGAAGAAGGAACCTCCGCCTCAGGCTGATAGTCTCTGTAACGGTAATCATATGTAAGCAACACGCCGGGCAAGTCCTCGAAGAAATCAGAAATGTCATAACTAACCAAATAACGGGCTTTGAACCACTCTCCGTTAGGCTGGCGCTCCATTTTCTGAAACAATTCGAAGCGATTGATGAAATTGATATTGGCGCTCCCGGAAAGCTTTAAATCGGCTTGGACCAGCGCCTTATCTTCCTTGTCAATCCAAAGCATTCCTTCAAAAGCAAGGCTTCCCCCAATTCTCGGCTCCACTTCTATTTTGTATGTTGGCCGCCCTTCGAACTCCAAGCTGTCGACCAGCCAGACTTTGTAGTTCACCTTCCAATAATCCGAAAGCGGCGAATGAATTGCTTTGTCGAGCAGAGTGACCGTATTCTCATTCAGGTCGCCGCCGTGGATGGTGCCTTCGTTCACCAAGTCCACGATTTCGTCAGTCTCGTCAACGCCAACGCCTTTGAGCCTGCGCCTCAAAACTTTTTCCTTGAACAGACCTCCCTTTTTGTAATTCTCAACCAGCGACTCTGACACCAGCAAAGGAATAAGCGAAGTATCTGCGTTTGCATTTTTTTGCTGAAGCCCTACGACATACTTTTTTGCCTCCCTGACAAGCTTAATATTCTCGATGCCCTTAAGGTTGGTAAGCGACACTTCAACATTGTTGAACGACCGGTTGCGGTATCGTTTGTATTTCTTTTCCGTGATTTCGCTTTTTCTACTAGCTGCCTGGCGAATTATCGAATATGCAGGATTTTCCCCAGCTTCAAAAACCACTTCCCCAAGCTCTGAAACTTCTTCCTTCAGTTTCACATCAACGTACGAAAACGGCGCTTTCAGCTCAACCGATTTTCGCTGATAACCCACAAACGAAACCTGCAAGCGCACTTGCTTCCAGTGCACCGGCACATAAAACTTAAACTTGCCGTCGATATCCGACTCGGCGCCGTAGCCAAACTGCCCCTCCACCGACACATTCGCAAATGACACTCCCTCGCCTGTGAGCGCGTCTTTTACAGTTCCACTTAATAAATAATGGTCCTGCCCAAGCAGAACCGTGCACTGCAGGCAAAGAACCAAAGCCATAAAAAACTTTACAATTCCTGCCCTCATCAAATCAAATATTCTCAAAATAAATTCTTGTAAAAAAATCAGTCTAGAAATTTCGAAGCACAATATTAGACAAAAATCACAAAAAACGACGGGCTGGTAAACATTATTAGCCAGAAAGGAATACGCGGACACTGACAATGAAAATTAAGTGTCCAAAATTTACTTAAATTTGTTTTTTATAAAAAAAAACCTTTCTTATATCAAGAAAGGTCTTTCATTACCGAAACACATCTCGGTCGGCCAGTATCTTACTTATCCTCGGTCTTAAATAATTCGAATAGCCATCGGATATTCCCAAATCTTGCCTTCTCCGGCGCGCAGGCCTGCAATTATCACCGAAACAAAGTACACAATACCCAATACCGGTAGGAGTACAAAACCTATCCATATAAACATCAAAAGCACCGATAATAGTGCATAAATATGATAGCTGATTAAGGCGTTCACAATATTTTTTCCATGCCGGTCAATTTCCTGATGTTTTTCTCGGTTGGTTAGCCACAAACCCACAGAAGCGAATAAGCCCAGATACGGCACAATTATTCCTAAAAACTGCGACAGGTGCATGAACATGCAATACTTGTCCAACTCCATTCCGAAAAGATCTTTGCCAAAACCAGATGAATTGGCACCTGGATGCGAATCTTCAAGTATTTTCCTTTTCTCACTTTCGAATTCCTCTTCCGTGATAATATTCTTTTCTTTAAGATCGTTTAGTTTTTCTAATTCTGAATACCTCATAAAAACCTTTTTTCAAACAATTTACAGAAAATATGCAAAAAATCAATTATAATCATTTTTTAGATTTTTCTTTGCATTTTTTCTCCAAAAATAAATTATTAATAATATCACCACATACGGCATTACGAACAAATACAGGATCCCCATATTCAAGCCTGCAGCGAAGCTTTCTGAATCTCCCTGGCTGACATTGCTCTCAACCGAAGCGCGGCACATGGCACACTGCGCCGGCAAATTCCGGACATAAAGCATAATGCAGATAAACAAAGCTGTCAGTTTAGTTTTCATAACTCATAATAGATCTCAATACAAATAGTATGGGCGGATCATATAATAAACCGCCACACCCGTCACCGAAACATAAAGCCAGACCGGAAACGCGTAACGAACAATTTTCCGGTGCTTTGCATTTCTGCCTGTCCAGGCAAAATAATAGGCAAACAACACAAGCGGCAAAGCCGCGGCGGCCAGCAGAATATGCGAAAGCAGTAGAGCGAAATAGAGTATCCTTTCGTTTCCGACTCCGCCGAACTTCGCCGAAGGCACCGAAGCATGATAAACCACATAGGACACAAGAAACAAGCATCCCAAAATCAACGCAACCGTCATGGCCGACTTATGCCGCGTGAGCCTGCCCTTCTTTACAGACCAAACGGCATATATCAGCACAAAGACGGTAAGTCCGTTAACAGCGGCGTGCAGACGGGGCAAAAAATACACCCAGCTGCCAGACACGCTTAGCTTTGCAGGATTAAACAGCAGAAAAGCCACCAGCAACGGCACAACAACAGAAAGGACGACAATCAGAGCCGTTTGTTTTTTTTCCGACCATGAAACAATCATATTTCCTCTTTTTTTTCTTGAATCAAAATCTGTATTTCCACATTCAGCCGGTCAGCTTCCCGGGGATCGGTCATGACGAAAGTCCCGCGCAAGCGTTTCCGTCCATCTATTAAGGCAAAACGGTTTGCGTCCGCCTGGTCAGGAATCATTTTGTCCATCAATCTGCGCGCCTGCGACTTAGAAGCAAACACCCAGGTAATTTTATCTGAATCTTTATTCAAATACATATGCTCACAAAGCCGGTTTTTTAGCGCTTCATCCGGCACAAAGAGCTTTACGCAAAAGCTCCCTGCCTCTCCCAGCATTTCGAAAATGCGGTCAAGCTGCGCAATAGTTTTGTAAGCCTCCGGGCTTTCTTCCAAGCATCCGAAAACCAGTATTCCCGGCTGCCGCTCAGCAATAAACAAAGAATCCTCGCGATAAGCTCCGGCTTCAAGAACCGGAAGCCGGAACTCGTTTTCACCGAAAAAATTCAGGAACAGCAAGACCCCAAAAGGAAAGACGAACAAAAGAAACAAAGCAAGTCTCTTCATTTTAGTAAAAGAATTATATAGTCATTGCAAGCACATGTGTTAAAGCTAGTATCCATAAGCAAGCAGCCTATTTTCCGGATAAACATTTAACGACCAAGCAGAATCATTCCGACTGTTCCACCACATTCACGCCATCAGTTCGGCCGGTTTCTTCAAGAAGCGTTGGTCCTTCCGATCCCACCAAGGCCACCGCAAGCCATGCAAGAAAAACCACCGTCGGAAAGATCACCGCCCACTTCAACACTTTGTGCTCATAGCCCAGATGCATGAATTCCCAGATAATAAATCCCGCCTTGAGCATGGTGAGCAGTCCAAAGATCGAGTAGAGCATCATCCCCTTCGGAACCGTATAAGCGAATATAAATTCGACGACGGTGATAAGCGCCACAACCATTGCAATCCGCAGCAGCTGAATCACTTTCTGCCTGTTGGCCGGCTTTGCTTCCGGACTGTTCACGTTAAAATCAAATTCCTGGTAAGCCATGTTTACGTTTTATTGTTAGCCAATCAAATCAGGTAAAACAGGGTAAAGACAAATACCCACACCAAGTCAACAAAATGCCAGTAAAGGCCCACTTTTTCCACCATTTCGTAGTGTCCCCGCTTTTCGTAAATCCCCACGGTTACATTGTAAAAAATGATAACCAGCAGCACAATGCCGCTGAACACATGGAATCCGTGAAAACCCGTTATAAAGAAAAACAGCTGACCAAAGGCCTGCGGCCCGTACTCGTTGTAGGACAGATTTGCCCCGTGAATCAATTGCTCTATCCACTGGCCGTCCACCAGCCGTTTCACAACCATGCCCGTTTCGGTACCGTGAATAAAGTGCGACCACTCCCACGCCTGGCATCCCAGAAAAGTCAACCCGCCCACAATCGTCCAAAGCAGCCATTTCTCAACATCTTTTTTATTTCTTCGGTGCCCGGCTTCCACTGCCAGCACCATTGTTACCGAGCTCAGAATTAGAATAAAACTCATCAGGGCAACGAACACCAAAGGGAGCTTCACTCCATGCAGGAACGGAACAGCAGTAAACACTTCTTCGGGCACCGGCCAGTAATTTTCGGAAGGAACGAAAATATCAGGAATAAGCGTCTCGGCCGGATACGAAGGATAGCTGGATCTGATTAGTCCGTAAGCAGTCAGAAGTCCCGCAAACGTGAATGCATCAGAAACCAGGAAGAACCACATCATGAGCTTGCCGTAACTGGCTTTCATCGGCGCCTTTCCTCCCGCCCATAAATCCTCAGCCGAATCCGTTGTAACTGCTGCTTTAGATGACATAAATTGCTTTGTTATAATTGTTGATTAGTATGTACTTCGTACTTTTTTATTATTCTCAGTTATGTTTTGCAGCCAGCGCCTTTACAGAATTTTAGCTAAGCTAAGTTGCTGGCAGTACACATTGCTCTTTTTTTCGGAGCCGAAATTTGAACCTAAAGCCATACCGGCAGCACCGAAGCCTAGTGATTCATCAGGAGAAAAACGAAAAGGTAAACCCAAAGAATTCCCAGAAAATGCCAGTAAGTCGCGCACATTTCTATCTGCCTCAATCGCCCGGAGTGAATTTTCATCCGAAAAGCATTTACCGACACTACCGCCAGAAAGATAATTCCAGACACAAGATGCAACCCATGAAGTCCCGTAAAAACATACAGAAACGAACCCGCCGGATTTCCTACAAAATACACATTCTGAGCCACAAGCCCGGCCCAGGAATAATACTGCATTCCCAAAAATCCAACACCCAGCACTAATGTCGACAGTATTCCGATCTTAACATGCTCAGTTTTGTCTCGGCTAGCCGCCCGGTAGGCCCAATGCATTGCCGCGCTGCTCACAAGAATGAGCGCAGTGCTGTACCACAGCGCCTGCGGCAATTCATAATCCAGCCAATTGCCGTCTCCTTTTTTTACGATGTATGCGCTGGTCAGCGCCGCGAACAGCATAAAAGTCGTCCCTAGAAAAAGCCAGAGCGCAAACTTGTGGGGATCCATTCGGAGATGGTCAGACTTCGGGTTAAGTATTATCACTTGTTTGTTCGCTGGATACTGCATAGAATTTTTTCTTATTTCAAATTTTATCCACTAGATAAGCTAATTGAACGAGCGGCAAATAAAAGAAAGAACCGAACATGACTTTCAAGGCATTTCTGCGCGAGCCTTCTCTGATCAGCGAAATCGTCTGGCTCAAAAAAAGCACGCCGCATACAGTCGCCGCAAGCGCCGAATACAAGCCTGTCAGCCCAAACAATGAAGGAAGAATTCCCATCGGGATCAAAAACATTGTGTATATCATAATCTGCACTGCAGTGCTCAAATCTTTTTTCCCGCCGTTGGGCAAAAGCTTAAAACCCGCCTTTCTGTAGTCTTCATCCGCCGCCCAGGCGATGGCCCAAAAATGCGGAAACTGCCAGAAGAACTGGATGCCAAATACAGCCAATCCTTCGGGACCAATGCTCCCCGTGGCGGCAATCCAACCCAAGAGCGGAGGAAGAGCACCCGGAACAGCTCCAACAAACACTGCTATTGGACCTTTTCTTTTCAACGGCGTGTACACATAGGCATACAAAACCACGGATGCCATGGAAAGCAGTACCACAAAAATATTCGTAAACACATAGAGCAAGGCAAAACCCAGCACAGCCGCCAGCGCCGCAAATAAATATGCTTCCCTGTCACTCATTCTTCCGGCAGGCAGCGGACGGTTCATCGTGCGTTTCATTAACCGGTCATATTCCTTCTCCTGAATCTGATTAAGCGCGATGGAAGCGCCTGAAACAAGCAATCCGCCAACAGAGAGCATAAGCAGCACCGTCCAGTCAATCATTCCACGCACTCCAAGCGCATAGCCAAAAGCCGAAGAAAAAGCCACAAGCAACGAAAGCCGGATCTTCAACAAAACCAAGCAGTCTTTTACTTTGCCATAGAAGACCGTCAAAGCAGCCGTTCGGGTATCTGTTTCTGCTGTCCACATATTGACAAATGCTTTAATCTGGTTTGGTCATTTTTTTTTGGATTCCAATGCTTTTTTTTCATGAGGAAGATTGGACTCAGGAGTCTCTGACAACGGCACGTTCTGAGGAATGAAATCTTCCGAAGCTCCCGGCTTCGAGTAATCGTACGGCCATCGATGAACAGCAGGAATTTCGCCTTCCCAGTTCCCATGTCCTGGATTCACCGGCGTTGTCCACTCCAGAGTGTTGGAGCGCCACGGATTTTTCGGTGCTCTCCTCCCGCGGTACATGCTGTAAAAGAAATTGAACAAGAAAATAAACTGAACCCCGACTGTTGCCACGGCCGCCACGCTCACAAAGGAATTCAGATCGGCAAACGAACTGAATGCGTCAAAATTGGTAAAGGAATAATACCTGCGGGGAAATCCGGCAATGCCTATATAGTGCATCGGAAAAAACACCATGTATGCGCCGATAAAGGTGATCCAGAAATGCAGATAGCCCAGCTTTTTGTCCATCATACGACCGTACAGTTTCGGAAACCAGTGATAAACGCCTGCCACCATCCCAAAGAACGCTGCCGAACCCATCACCAAATGAAAATGGGCAACTACAAAATAAGTATCATGAAGCTGCACGTCAATCGCCGAATTGCCCAGAAAAATTCCAGTAAGTCCTCCGGAAATGAAGAAGGACAGCAAGCCTATGGAAAAAAGCATTGCAGGGGTGAACACCAGATTGCCTCTCCAAAGCGTCGTCAGATAGTTGAACACCTTAACCGCCGAAGGCACGGCAATAATCAGTGTCAGGAGCATAAAAATTGACCCCAGAAAGGGATTCATTCCCGAAACAAACATGTGGTGCGCCCAAACGACAAAAGAAAGAAATGCAATTCCCATCATCGAGCCGATCATGGCTTTATATCCGAAAATCGGCTTGCGGGCATTTGTAGCAATAATTTCCGAAGTGATCCCCAAAGCCGGCAACAGTACTATATACACTTCGGGATGTCCCAAAAACCAAAACAAATGCTGGAAAAGCAGCGGGCTTCCGCCCACATTCGGCAAAGCCTCACCTCCAATATATATTTCCGACAAATAGAAACTAGTCCCAAACGAGCGGTCAAACACCAGCAGCAATGCCGCGGCAAAAAGCACTGGAAAAGACAGAATACCGACTATCGCCGTTAGAAAAAATGCCCATATTGTAAGCGGCAAACGGGAAAACTTCATTCCCCTGGTGCGCATATTAATTACCGTCGATATATAATTGATGCTTCCTATAAGCGAAGAAGCAATAAAAAACACCATAGACACCAGCCAAAGCGTCATGCCCAGCCCGGAACCCTTGATGGCCTGCGGCAAAGCGCTCAAAGGCGGATAAATCACCCAGCCTCCGCCGGCCGGTCCCGCTTCAACAAACATAGAACCGAACATAATAACGCTGGAAACAAAGAAGAGCCAGTAAGAAAGCATGTTCATGAAACCAGAAGCCATATCCCTGGCGCCAATCTGCAAAGGAATCAGCAAATTCGAAAAAGTACCGGAAAGCCCGGCCGTCAGCACAAAAAACACCATGATGGTTCCGTGCATTGTCACCAAGGCAAGATAGAATTCAGGATCAAGCTTGCCCTGAGCGGTAATCCATTTTCCCAGAACAGGCTGCAGCCACGCCAAATCCATTTCGGGAAATCCAAGCTGCAAACGAAATATGAGCGACAGCGCGCCGCCGATAACCGCCCAGAAAATTCCTGTAATCAGGAATTGCTTAGCGATCATCTTATGATCGGTGCAAAAGATGTATTTTCTGATAAAAGAATCCTCATGATGTTCATGCTCATGATCGCGGCCATGAGCATCGGCTTCGTGAAGAGTTGCTTGAGCTTCTGGAGCCATGTTAAGCTAGTTTATAGTTTGATTGTGATTTCGATTGACAAATGAACGAGAAAAGAAGGTTTGAAAATCCCCAAAGACCGCGGCTAGTCCTCCTCCAGCCCCGCCTTAATCACCGCCGCTTCCTTCAGCTTTTTCGGAACTTTAACTATATAATCCTGGTTCTTGGACAGCCACGACTTCTGACCGGCTTTCCATTTCTCGTAAACCTCAGGCTCCTCCACTATTACTTTAATCTTCATCGAAAAATGGCCGCGCCCGCAGACTTCCGTGCAAGCTATTTCGTAGTCGAAGTCCGGATTCCCCGTCTCCTGTCTCATTTCTTCCGTGGTTTTGTTTGCCACAAACCCGAAACGCGTAGGCATGCCAGGCACGGCATCCATCTTCAGGCGGAAATGAGGCGCAAACACCGAATGAATCACATCCCGCGAACGGATTTTGAACTGCACATGCTTTCCTTTAGGAATATGTATTTCTCTTGGCGAAAAGTCATCAAAATTGGCCTGATCGGAAAAATCCATTCCAAATACATTGGTCGCGTCAATCAGGCGGTAATCATACTTTCCAATCACCCCGTCGCTGCCCGGATAACGGACCTTCCAGGCAAACTGGTAGCCCATAATCTCGATGTTTTCGGCATCGCTTGGCGATTTGGCCGTCATCGTATTCCAGGTTTTCAAACCCGAAATCACCAGGCCGGTCAGCACAAGAGCAGGTATAACGGTCCATACCATCTCAAGCCAGCCGTTGTCCGGATAAAACCTGGCTTTTCTTTTTTCTGAATACTGATAACGGGCCGAAAAAACAAAAAGCAAAATGTGGGTAACAATAAATACAATCCCCGTTACAGCCATTGTCCACCAAAACAGCCTGCTGACTTCCGTTCCGTGTTCAGAGGCCACAGGGACCGTGTAATCGTCGAAGTATTTAACAGAGTACCATGCGGCCGCCACGAGCATACCGCCAATCGACAGAACAATCAGCGCCGCGTTCCACTTGTTGCTCGAATCGACAGGCTTTTTATTCTTTCCTTTCGCTGCGCTGGCGAGCGTATAAATTCTGAAGATTAAGAATAATGCAACGAGGATCATAATTCCGCCCGCTGCGATTACTAGCTTCATCATGAAAAATATTGTAGTTTGATTGTTGGTTCATGTCCTCCAATACCCGTGCCTATGGTCATTGATTTCTAAAAAAACAAGCAAGCTTTTGGTCCTAAAACACCTGGCTGATTTTTCTGAACAGCCCTTTCCAATGGTCCAGATTTTTAGAAAAACCTAATTTACAAGAAGAATCGGACTGCATTTTTTTAAACTCAATTCAACGGGTACAAATTACAATATAATAAAATTTTCAGAAAATAATTTATTTTTTAAATAAAAAAGAAGCTTCAAAAGAAGGCTTCTTTTCTTAATAAAATGAATAATGAATTTTGGATATAAATACTTTATGCTAATTTATTTTTCAATAAGTGGTTTTTCATTAACAATTTAGCCTGACAACTCCCGCAGAATGCCCTAAACTTAAATATGATGGTGTTTGGCTTCCTCAAGCATCGGATGGTGCTTAGCCACCAAACCTGCCTTGCTTAAATTCGTCAGAACAACATATCCAAAAGCTGACAAGTAAAGCATTGCAAATCCTATCTCAAGCAATCCAAACGCTCCGTCTTTCTGCATTACACCCGGCGTAATCGCCAGATAAAAATCCAGCCAGTGACCGATAACCACAACTATGCAGGTCATCTTCAGAATACGGAACTGGCGCTTTGAATCCCTCGTCATCAGCACAAGGAATGGAAATGCAAAGTTCAGAATGACATTCAGAAAGAAGAAAGGCGAATAGAAATCATTCTTCACGCGATCATAAAAATATATGATTTCCTCCGGGATATTCGCATAGTAGTACAGCAGGTACTGCGACACCCACAGGTAAGCCCAAAAGATCGAGAATCCAAAAATGAACTTGCCCAAATCGTGAATATGGTTTTGATTAACCAGCTGAAGGTATCCCTTTTCTTTTAGCCTGATCACGATGTAAGTTATCACTGCCAAGCCCGCCACAAAATAAGACGAGAACGTGTACCAGCCGAACAATGTAGAAAACCAGTGCGGATCTACCGACATCACCCAGTCCCAGGCCGAAGTTGAAGATGTCACCGCGAAAAAAATGATGAATATCGTGGAAAACCTTCGCATTTTGTACCAAGGCTCCGTTCCTCCGATTTTATCTTCGAGCAATGAGTATTTTCTGATTTTCGCGAACAGAAAAAACCATACGGCAAAATATATCACTGTCCGCGCAATGAAAAATGGCTGATTCAGATAAGCTCTCTTGTTGTAAATAATCGGGTCGAAATCAGGACTTGACGGATTGGTCAGCCCCGCATGAGTCCAGTGGAAAATATTGTTGTGCGTGAAATTGCTTGCAAAAAAAGCCGCCAGCATCAGCACGCCGGCAATCGGCAGCCAGTAGCCAAACGCCTCGGGAATGCGCTTTAGCGGCGCCGACCAGCCCGACTGCGTTACGTACTGCAGCGCGACAAAGAAAACACCGATAATAGCAATGCCCGTAAAATACACATTATTGATCCAGAGGCTGGAGAAAATCCTTTTCACCCACGAAGCGCCGTGGTGCGCAGCCTCGGCCGTTTCGCCGTGGTGACCGCCTCCCGTCGCCGCGATCACAGCGCCAAGCAGCGCCAGCACCGCGCCGACCAAGCCGATCATCATGAGTTTCTTTCTTGCCCCAGGAGTAAATATTAATTTTTCTTCCGTCATGACAAATATTTTGTGGTTGGCGCCGCAAGAAATCCGGCCAACCGAAGTTCAAATTAAATTACTTTTGTTGAAGAGCCTGGACATACCGGACAATCTGCCAGCGTTCCTTCTGGTTGAGCTGCGAGCCATGGGCGCCCATCCTTCCCTTTCCAAAGGTTATTGCATGGAAAATATGCCCTTCGCTCAGCTTTGCCAGCCGGCCTTTGTTGTAGGCCGGAACTCCCATCATCACTTTGCCGACAGGCCCCTGTCCGTCGCCCAGCCCATGACATGGCTGACAAAACTTTCCGTAAAGAATTTCACCTTCACTTAGCACCGCATCATTGTCCGGAAGCGGATTCAAATTCTTTGCGGCTGTTTCCCAATCATCTTTTTTTATTCGGTAAGGAAGAAATCCGTCTTTATTTCGAGACACCGTGCCGGCCACCGGCTCGCGCATGTTCATGCGGTGTGGATTGAATTCATTGGAATTGTAGTATTCTCCCTTCCCGTCGGCTCGGTTGCTCACCCACATGCCGGCTTCTTTATCAGTAATCTGCTTCAGCGGCTCATATGCCACTGAATGGTACATATTGGGTGAAAACTCAAGCCCCTGATAATTGTCTTTTGCCCGGCACGAAAACATCAGCACAGGAAGCGCGCAAACCAAAGCTGTATTTAATATTTTGTATGCAGACTTGTTCATGATTTTGCTTCAAAGGTTTTGTCCATTATTTCGGCGGCTCCCGAGTTCGTAAGAATCTCAGTCAGCTTGTCATAAGAGAGTTTGCTGTTTTTTTTCAATTCAATAGCCATCACATGCTTGTCATCCGTCGCCCGGATATCGAAAATGACTGGTTTCTTATATGGCTTCAGATCATTCGAAATAAAAAAAGTAAAACACATTCCGAAAGAACCCAGCAGAACTGTCAGCTCGAAGATAATTGGCACAAAATCCGGAAACGCCGCAAAGTCTTTACCTCCAATAATCATCGGCCAGTCGAAATACGACATGTAATACATCATGACCAGCGCCAGAATCATTCCCACCGTCCCAAACAAGAAAGCCGCGCGGGGCATCTTCGAACGCTCGTAGCCCAGAACGTGCTCCAGCCCGTGCACCGGAAAAGGAGTAAACACCTCGTGGATCTTAACACCAGACTCCCGCACCTTGGCAACGCCCTGCAGCAACACGTCCTCATCGTCATAAATACCCAGAATGAATTTATTGCTTTGTGTACTCATGATTAGTCTTCTTTAATAGTTCCAGAAGTAGATTTCAATACAGACTTCACTTCGGCCATGTTGACCACCGGAAAGAATTTCGCGAAAGCCAGGAAGCAAGAAAAGAACAAACCGAAAGAGAAGAGGTAAACCCCTACATCGTATATCGTCGGCGAAAAATATGCCCAGGACGATGGGATATAGTCGCGGTGAATCGAAGTAACGATAATCACAAACCGCTCGAACCACATACCGATGTTCACAACAATCGACAAGGCGAAGGTCGCGTATATGTTCCTGCGAATTTTTTTGATCCAGAAAAGCTGCGGGGAAATCACATTGCAGGTCATCATGGTCCAGTAGGCCCACCAGTAAGGTCCCGTGGCACGGTTAATAAAAGCGTACTGCTCGGCAGGAACGCCCGAATACCAAGCAATGAAAAATTCGGTGATGTACGCAATACCCACAATTGATCCAGTGATGATGATGACTATGTTCATCAACTCAATATGCGTAATCGTAATATAGTCTTCCAGTTTAAAAGCCTTCCGGGTAATCAGCATCAAGGTCAGCACCATGGCAAAGCCGGAGAAAATTGCTCCCGCCACAAAATACGGAGGGAAAATCGTGGTGTGCCATCCCGGAATTACCGAGGTTGCAAAGTCGAATGATACAATGGTGTGCACCGAAAGCACCAGCGGCGTAGCCATTCCGGCCAAAATCAATGAAACCGACTCGTAGTGCATCCAGGCTTTTGCCGATCCTGTCCAGCCCAGCGAAAGCGCGCCGTAAAATTTCTTTCGAAATCCGGAAGCTCTGTCTCGTATCGTGGCAAAATCCGGAATCAGGCCGATGTACCAGAACACCAGCGAGACCGAAAAATAGGTCGAGATGGCAAATACATCCCAAAGAAGCGGCGAGTTGAAGTTCACCCAAAGCGACCCGAATGTGTTCGGCAGCGGCAGCGCCCAATAAGCGCCCAGCCAAGGACGCCCCATATGAAGCACAGGAAACAACGCCGCGCATATTACGGCAAAGATTGTCATGGCCTCAGCCGCGCGGTTAATTGAAGTTCTCCACTTCTGGCGAAACAGCAGCAGCACAGCGGAAATTAGCGTTCCGGCGTGACCGATACCCACCCACCATACAAAGTTGGTGATATCCCATGCCCAGCCGACGGTTTTGTTCAGTCCCCACAGACCAATTCCGTCCCACAAAACTCGGTAAACGGCATAGCCTCCAGCAATAAATGCGGTAAGAGCCAAAGCCATTCCCATCATCCAGCCTTTTGTCGGCTTCCCTTCCACTCGTCGGCAGACATCCTCGGTCACATCTCTGACGGTCTTGCCTCCGGTCACTAAAGGCTCACGCACAGGAGCGACCACCTGATGGTGAACCGTCTCGTGCCCCGAACCTGAATTAGTATTAAAAGATGATACTTCCATATGATAAAAATATTTTCAAGTCCAATTATGCGTTAGAACCTTTGCTGTCCTTATTTCTGATTTTCGTCAAGTAGTACACATTAGGCTGTACGTTGATTTCTTCCAGCGAATGGTAAGCTCTAGGTTCTTTTGCCTCTACTTTCACGTTGACATTATCGCTTTTCTTCAGCTTCAGCATTTTCGATATGCGGGACTCCGGATTGTTCATATCGCCGAAAACCAAAGCTCCCGCCGAACAAGAGGCCGCACAGGCCACATCCACATCGCCGTCGTTCATCTTGCGTCCATCTTTCCTGGCCTCAAGCTTTCCGGCCTGAATGCGCTGCACACAAAACGAGCACTTTTCCATAACACCGCGCGAACGCACTGTTACGTCCGGATTAAGCACCATTTTGCCCAGCTCGTTGTTTTGAGAAAGATTGTCCGGGAAGCTGTCGTTGTTGTCAAAATACTTGAACCAATTGAAACGCCTCACTTTATACGGACAGTTGTTTGCGCAATAGCGAGTGCCTATGCACCGGTTGTAAGTCATCTGGTTCAGGCCTTCCGTAGAATGCGTTGTCGCCGCCACCGGACAAACCGTTTCGCAAGGCGCATTATTGCACTGCTGGCACATCATAGGCATAAAGGTCACTTCCGGATTGGCTGCCGCCTGCTCCATCGCTTCAAAGTCTCCGGCTTTCCCGTCCGAACTGTAATAACGGTCTATGCGCAGCCATGTCATCTCGCGCCTTTTCATTACTTCCTCTTTGCCTACTGCCGGAATGTTGTTCTCAACATTGCAGGAAACCACGCAAGACGAACAGCCGTTGCAGGCCGTCAGATCAATCGCCAGCCCCCAGTGATGATCTTCATATTTATGACCTTTCCACAAGCTAACCGTTGTCGGGCTCAGCGTGCCGTCCATTCCCGAAATATGCGGAAACTCCCGGCCTGCGAAAGGATCTTTCTGGTATTCGGACAAAGTAGCCTCCTGCACTACATTCGTGCGCCCCATCACCGTCTGGTGCGTCTGGGTGCGCGCAATTCGGCAGCTTTTTTCCGAAGGCTCCACTTTTACACCTTTTGTCACCGAAAGATTCTGATACCCCTCCAGCGAACCAACAGCAGGATACAAATCCAGTCCAACCTTTTCTGCGACCTTGCCTCCGGATCTTCGACCGTAGCCCAAAGCAATACCTACCGTACCTTTCGCCTGCCCCGGCTGAATCACTACAGGCAGCTCATAGGTTTTTCCGCTAATGGTTACATTCACCATATTCGTGTTTTCCTCTTTCATAGAAAAACCGAACTTGTGGGCATCTTCGACAGACACCGCGGCGTAATTGTCCCAGGTAACTTTGGAAATCGGGTCGGGAAGCTCCTGCAGAAACGGATTGTTGGCCTGGGATCCATCACCAACAGCAAATCCCGCATACAGCGCCACTTCATATTCGCCGGTCGTCTTGTAGGTTTTTGCTATTCCCGATGCGGCCTCATTCACATCTCCGGCGAAAACTGCTTTTCCAGCCGAAGTCTTGCCCTTGCCCGGCTCAAACACTCCGGAATAAAGAGACTCATCCCAGAACGAATCGAACAGCAACTGCGAAGACTGCATAGGAAACAAATTCTTTTTCCAGCAGCTTTTTACAAAATCGTAATATGATATGTTGTTCTCCGCCCAAGCCAGTAAAGACTCACCAGCCTGGCGCGTGTTGAAAATCGGTGAAATAGTCGGCTGGGCCAGCGAGAAAAAACCTTCCACAGGCTCTGCATCGTTCCACTGTTCCAAAAAATGGTGGTCAGGCGCCACATAATTTACCAGTTCCGAAGTCTCATCCCTTCTGTCGGATGTCGAAACCGTAAGCTTGGTCTTTTTTATTCCCTTGGCTATATCGGCTCCTTTTACATAATCGTAAACCGGATTGGCACCAAGAAAGATTACACCTGCATATTTTCCTGATTTCAGCCCGGCCGCGAAGCCCGCCATAGCTTTGTCATCTCCCTGCCTCGTTTTTAAAGGAACATCCAGATTAATCGTCCTTCCGTAATTATCCAGCATGCTGTTTATGGCATTTACCAGAATCTGGACATTCACGTCATTGGAACCCGAAACCACCAGCGATTTTCCTCTCGCCAGCCACAAGTCCTTTGCAGCACGGCTTACATGCTCAATATTAGTTTTTGCTGCCAATGACTGCTCACCGGCCAGCCTCGCCAGCTCATTGTACAACTGAGCAACTGCCAGTCCCTGTTCTGAAGGCTTAATCGGCGATCGGTAATCGGCGTTTCCGCCGGTCAGCGAAAGATTAGATTCAAATTGATAATGCCGGGACATCTCTTTGTTCCCGTCGATTAGCTTTCTGGTCTTGGCATACTGCGCGCTGAACTGCACCGGAGAAATCCAGTTGTTCATAAAATCAGCATCAAAAGACACGATCACATCGGCTTTCGAAAAATCGTAAGAAGGAATAACAGCCCTACCGAATGACTTTTCGTTGGCTGCCGGAATTGCGCTTACTGAAACCGCATCGTAAATTATATGGTCAGTATTAAAATTTTTCGCCTGAAAAGCGGCAACAGCGGCTCTCATCGAAGGACTCAGCACCGTTTTGGAAACTACAGCCAGCCGGCCTCCTTCCGCCGCAATGCGCTTCAGCGCACCCAAAACTTCTTCATCCAGCTGTTGCCATTCCGCTTTCTTGCCCGCTATCCGCGGCGCATCGTACCGCTGCTGGTCATACAGCGAGAGCACCGACGCCTGTTGCTGGGCGCTGGTCCCGCCCATAGTAATGCTCGACTCTTTGTTGCCCTCGATTTTTATCGGCCGGCCTTCGCGAGTTTTTACCACTACCGAGGCATAGTCGCCGCCGTTTATGTATGAAGACGCGTAAAAATTTGCCACGCCCGGATCTATCTCAACCGGCTTGTTTAAATAAGGAATTGCCTTTCTTACCGGAGCTTCGCATGCCGCCAGCGTCGCCGCCGAAATCCCGAAACCCATCATTTTCAAGAAATCGCGCCGGGAAGTCCCGCTGTCATTGCCGCCTTCACGCTTGTTGAGGTTTACCGGCAAATACTCCGGAAACTCGCTATGGGCATGCTGCTCAAATTCCGGTTCGCGGTTCAACTCTTCCAAGCCTTTCCAGTATTGTTTTTTATTTTTCATATGTATAAAGAAAAACTAAATCTTAACCTGAATTAATAGTGACACTTTGAACATTCCAGCCCGCCGATGTCTTCAACGGTCAGCGGTTCCTTGCTTCGCTTATTATGCGCTTCCACCAGCTTGTCGTAGTAAGGATTTCCCTCGGCATTCACCTTGGTTTCGCGGTGACAGCTTACGCACCATCCCATCGTCAGATCCGCGTGCTGTTTTACAACAGCCATTTCCTGAATTTCGCCGTGGCATGTCTGGCACTCAACGCCTCCCACCTTTACATGCTGAGCGTGGTTAAAATACGCCAGGTCCGGAAGGTTGTGCACACGCACCCATTCAATCGGCTGATTGTTTTCAACCGCAGCGAAAATCTTCTGCACCTCCTCCGAATCGGTCTTGATCGTGCTGTGGCAGTTCATACAAATGTTCGCCGAAGGAATATTTGCGTTTTTACTCTTCGTTACACCGGTATGACAGTAGTTGCAGTCTATCTCGTACTGCCCGGCATGAACCTCATGCGAGAAGGCAATCGGCTGAGTTGGCGCATAGCCCTGCTGCACACCAATGGAAAACAGTCCGTCCAGAACCGTCTTCGTAACGAGCGTCACAAAAAGCAAGGTAACAAAAAACACCACAGGCTTGCTGGCAAGCATTGCCCTGAAATCAAACCGCTGGCTCGCCAGCTCCCGGTCTTCTTCAGCCAGTTCTGCTTTTTCGTTCAGATACTTGGTCAGCACGTTGATGGTCAAGCCAAGCACTATCAGGATCAATACCAGTATCAGCAAATTCACCGCAAGAATGATTGACATATATTTATTGTCAAAAATACCCGCAAGCTCCTGCACAGCTTCTTCAGCTGCCGGAGCTTCCTCAGCCTGGGCCACTTCAGGAGCCTTTGCCGACTCGTCTTTGATGTAAGCAAGAATAGCATTCAGCTCATCGTCCGAAAAATCGTGAGCCGGCATTTCCAGTTTTCCGTATTCCTCGTACAGGGCCACCGCATCAGCATCTCCCGATTGGATCACCTTCTGCGAATTAAGAATAAATGCCTTACTCCAAGCCACATCGCGTCTTTTGCTCAAATCCTTCAGAGCAGGCCCCAACAGTTGTCCGTGAACCTTGTGGCACACTGCACAATTGTCGTCAAAAAGTGTTTTTCCCGCTCCAACAACCGCCGGGTCGGTCGGGATACTCGCGGCATCTTGGGCAGATGCTATACCAGTTGCCATGACAGTAAACAAACCGAACATCATGACAACCAGCAACGAGCTTCGCGCTGTTAATTTTTTAAACAACATCATACTCTGTCTTTCAAGCATTGAGTTATTGGGTCAAATTTTAGTCTTCTGAAACAAATCTAATAGGCATGCCGGTTATTTCAAATTCATGACACAGATCATATTCTCGCGTCACCTTTCCGGGTTTTTAAAACTCACATTTATACAATTGATAATCAAACATTTGGAAGGAAATTCAGATGTTAATTTTGTTATTTAGAATTATTTTAAATTGAGAAAACAAAGCATCTTGCTTTGGTTTAATCATGACTTTGCTCATATAGTCACAATCAATGAAATCATAAATTTCATCTATAACACCTCACAGTATTTACTTTTACATATTTTATAGAACAATACTAGCTTGTTTAAAATATTAAAATAAGTTTAAAATTTTAAATTTTAAGAATACAAAATTATAAAACAGTAATTTTAAAATGCAACCATCTTTCTGAACAAAGCTTAAAAAAATCAAATCGACAACATCCTGAACAGAAAACTCCACCTCACAGCCCTCTTTCGCCTGTATCCGAAGCAGTTAGCTCCTTTGTTTTTAATGATTCTAAATTACAGACAGAAGCACTCATTTATTGAAAGCATTTCATATTTTTAATGAAATAAAATTTTTAACCCCTATCCAACTAGCAAACATGACCTTTGATATTGAAATGATCAAAGCGGTTTATGCGCGCTTTCCTAAACGCATTACGGCCGCTCGCAAAGCCGTCGATAAACCACTCACTCTCGCCGAAAAAATACTTTATGCTCACCTGGATCAAGGCGAAGCTACACAAGCCTACTCAAGAGGCGTTGATTATGTGGATTTTGCACCTGACCGTGTGGCTATGCAGGACGCCACAGCCCAAATGGCGCTGCTGCAGTTCATGCAGGCAGGAAAGAAAAAAGCAGCCGTTCCTTCAACTGTACACGCCGACCACCTGATCCAGGCAAAAATCGGTGCTGACAAAGATCTTCAAAACGCCTTGAACACGAGCAGCGAAGTCTTTAATTTTCTTGCTTCGGTGTCCAACAAATACGGCATCGGGTTTTGGAAGCCCGGCGCAGGCATCATCCACCAGGTTGTGCTGGAGAACTACGCCTTTCCCGGCGGCATGATGATCGGCACCGACTCACACACCGTAAACGCCGGAGGCCTCGGAATGGTCGCCGTGGGCGTAGGCGGCGCTGACGCCGTTGACGTGATGGCCGGCATGCCCTGGGAACTCAAGTTTCCGAAACTCATCGGCGTCAAGCTCACTGGAAAGCTGAACAACTGGACGGCTCCGAAAGACATTATTTTGAAAGTGGCCGGCCTGCTGACCGTGAAAGGCGGCACAGGATGCATCGTGGAATATTTCGGAGAGGGCGCGCAGTCGCTTTCATGCACCGGAAAAGGCACCATCTGCAACATGGGAGCAGAAATAGGCGCCACCACTTCCACATTTGGCTACGATGATTCCATGCACCGCTATCTGACCGCCACCGGCCGCCAGGACGTTGCCGACATGGCCAACGCAATCAGAGAACACCTGACAGGAGACAGCGAAGTGTACGATGATCCGGAGACCTATTTCGACCAAGTTATCGAAATCAATTTGGATACGCTGGAGCCGCACATCAACGGACCTTTCACTCCGGACCGGGCTACACCGGTTTCTCATATGAGATCCGAAGCGCAGAAACACGGCTGGCCGCTGCAGGTTGAATGGGGGCTGATCGGTTCTTGTACAAATTCCTCATACGAGGATCTGTCAAGGGCTGCTTCCATCGCCAAACAAGCCGTGGAAAAAGGCCTGTCCACAAAAGCCGCTTTCGGCATCAACCCGGGCTCGGAACAGGTCCGCTACACAGCCGAAAGAGACGGCATTCTGGAGATTTTTGAAAAACTGAACGCCAAGATCTTCACCAACGCCTGCGGTCCGTGCATCGGGCAGTGGGACCGGGAAGGCGCAGAAAAACAGGAGAAAAACTCGATTATCCATTCATTCAACCGCAATTTCGCCAAGCGAGCCGACGGCAACCCGAATACGCACGCATTCGTTGCCTCGCCTGAAATGGTGGCAGCCATTGCTATATCGGGCGACCTGGGCTTCAACCCGCTTACAGACACGCTGACCAACGACAAAGGCGAACAAATAAAGCTGGAAGTGCCGACTGGGGACGAACTGCCGCAGAAAGGCTTTGCCGTAGAAGACAACGGCTACCAAGCTCCCGCCTCCGACGGAAGCAGTGTGGAGGTTATCGTAAAAGAAGATTCCGATCGCCTGCAGCTGCTCAGCCCGTTTCCGGTTTGGGACCGCAAGAACATCACAGGAGCCAAGCTTCTTATAAAGGCAAAAGGCAAGTGCACCACCGACCATATTTCTATGGCAGGTCCATGGCTCAGGTTCCGCGGCCACCTGGACAACATCTCAAACAATTGCCTGATCGGAGCCGTGAATGCTTTCAACGACAGCACCAATACAATCATCAACCAGCTGACGGGCGAATACGCTACCGTTCCGGAGACAGCCCGCGCATACAAAGCCGCAGGAATTCAGTCTGTCGTAATTGGCGACCACAACTACGGCGAAGGCTCATCGCGCGAACACGCGGCTATGGAACCAAGACACCTGGGTGTCGCAGCCGTTATTGTCCGCTCTTTTGCCCGGATTCACGAGACAAACCTCAAGAAGCAAGGCATGCTCGGACTAACATTCTCCAAAGAAGAGGACTACGATTTGATTCAGGAAAATGACACGTTCAACTTCGTGGATTTGGACAAATTCAGCCCTAACCAGCCGCTGACCGTGGAAGTAGTGCACAACGACGGCACAAAAGACACAATAAAAGTCAACCACAGCTACAATCAGCAGCAGATTGAATGGTTTAAAGCCGGTTCGGCGCTGAATCTGATCAAAGCTAAAAACGCCTAGTAAAAAATTTGACTATAGTCACACAACGGCAATCCCGGGCTTGTCCATAATTCATCAGCTTGATTCATGGACAAGCCCTTGTTTTTTCAAATTTTCAACCCGAGAATCAAAGCCCCGACCTTTTTATACTCAGTCAACATACAGCAAAAATACAGCCCCCGCCCCATGCTATTTCTGTCAAAAAAAATGAGTGCCAAACAGATAAAAATCGTTAATAGATTAAACGATTAAGCCAGAAGCACGCCCCGATTTTCACTATTTCCCTTATTTAATTAATCATTCAAACACATCATTTTGAAAATATAATTAACTGTGAAAAACACCCTTGTAAAAATTGAAAAAAACACTATTTTCAGACTTAAATTAATATTTTTTCATAAACAGACAGGATGACATTTGCCTATTCGCATTTCTCAGCCTGGCCCAAATCCAAAAAAAATGCTAAAATTCAAACAGCTGCTTATTTGCGTCCTGGCTCTGACGCTCATGGGCTTTCAGACCAAAAAAGGGAAAAAGCCGAAAAAAATAACCATGGCTACCCTGCTGGAAGAAATGATTGACCGTACAGATATCACCTACTACCCTGTTAACGATTTCGACTGCAAACAATTCAGCAGCCACGACCGCCGCAGCGACACCAACCCGAACAACAACTTATGGTTTGCCAACGACGACTGGGCGCAGTTTATTCGCAAGGAACAAACCGACGGCCGAACCGAATACGTGATGCTTGACCACCAGGGCCCAGGAAGCATTGTTCGTTTCTGGATAACAGGCAACGGCGACATCGCAACCAAATACACGCTTCGATTTTATATTGACGGCAGCAAAACACCCGTCATTGAAGGAAAAGCACTCGACTTAATAAGCAAGGGAAAACTTGTAGGCGCCCCTCTAAGTGCTTCGGTTTCTCCAAACACATTCCCATACTTTCAACGCGGTCACAACCTTTACCTTCCGATTCCCTACGGCAAATCCTGTAAAATCACCGCTACACACGACGAAGGAAAAAAACCTCATTTTTTCTACTACAACATCAACTACCGAGCTTACAAGGCAGGCACCAAAGTAGAAAGCTTCAGCAAAAGCACATTGGCCCAAAACAAAGCATTAATCGATCGCGTGCAAGCCAAACTGAAAAGCGGTACCGGAGAGCAGGCCCGAATCATTAATGAAAAGGCCTTCGCGCACACCCTGGAAGCCGGCCAAACTCATCAGATGGCATTCAACAAAGAGGCGGCAATACAACGCATAGGAGTTAAACTGAAAGCCAAAGACCTGGAACAAGCGCTGCGTTCTACAATTGTAAAAATGAATTTTGACGGTGAACAAACCGTTTGGTGTCCTTTAGGCGAATTTTTCGGCATCGGATACAAATCCGTCCCTACCAAAACCCGCTACCACAAAGTTGACGCCGACGGATACATGTCCGCCCTTTGGGTTATGCCTTTCCAAAAGAACTGTCAGATCACTTTCGAAAATCTAGGAAATCAACCTGTTGAAATACACGGCGACATCGCCCTGCAGGAATACGACTGGAATAAAAATTCTATGCACTTCCACGCCTCGTGGAAACAATACACAGGCATTGAAACCGGCGATCAGAAGAATGTATTGGGCGAAGGAAAACCAAAAGACGTTAATTTTGCAAAATTGGAAGGAAAAGGAGTATACGTCGGCGACGTACTCAATCTTTTCAATCCTGCGCTGGCAGGCCACTGGAGAATCTGGTGGGGAGAAGGCGATGAGAAGATCTACATCGACGGAGAAAAACTGCCTTCGCACTTCGGAACCGGAACCGAAGACTACTACGGTTACGCTTGGTGCAAAGGCACGGTTTTCCACCATCCATTCATTTCCCAACCTATCGGCAAAGGCAACCTGACCACAGGTTACACCATTAACAGCCGAGTTAGGGCACTGGACAAAATCCCGTTCCGCAAATCCATGAAATTCGACATGGAGCTGTGGCACTGGGTGAAAACAAAAGTGAACTACTCTCCAGCAACTTTTTATTACATGCTACCAGGCGGCAAAAGCCTCTGCCAGCCACAGATAGCAGAAGCCAAACGAAAAATTGCCCGCTCGAGACACGACGTCATTCAGCCAACTGCCGACAAAAACGGTTTGATTGAAGGGGAGACAATGTACTGCAATAATAAAGAAGCAAAATTCACAGGATCATTCAACGGAAATTTCTCCGGCGGTTATTTGTTGAAATGCTTCAACATCAGCAAAGAGCTTAGCCTTTCATTCCTGGCATCAGCAAATCAAACTGCAAACCTGGAACTGAAAGCCCTGGTACACCATAAAGCAAGCTCATTTGAAATCTGCCTGAACGGCCAGCCGGTACAGACTGTTGACATGGAGTTGAAAAAGGGCAAACTGGAAACTCTTATTATCAAGCAAGCCAAGCTGCTGAAAGGAAAAAACAAGCTTACTTTTAAATTTAAGGGAGACACTCCTGAACGCAAAGAAATTGGCATTGACTGCCTGAAGATTCTTTCCAGCCAAGGAACTGCTTTATAATACCGATCCATTTTTCGAAAAAATCCCCGGATGCCTATACTCACGGGGATTTTTTATGTTTGAAAAAAACTGTCATCCGCCAAATTACAGCCCTATGGAATCCATGCCTAAACAAAACCCTGATAAAAAAAACTTACTTCTAATCAAAATCTTGCATTCCTTACACGGCTACTTTCGAAAAAAAGGATATTTTTGTTTAGCAGGTTAATCGTTTAAGTACATAAGCTTTCACTTCCTGCCTTCTGCCAAACCAGCAACAGCTTAGTCAAAGCAATGCTCACATATGAGGCTGATTTTCAGGCTCTGTTTTTTACCCATAATTTCAATTCGATGCAAAAAATCAAATCGCTGATCCTGTGCGCGCTCGCGCTGACGCTCATGGGGTTCCAAACAAAAAAAAGAGAAAAAGCAAATACCGTTACAATGGCCTCCCTTCTGAAGGAAATGACAGACCGAACGGACATCACTTATTATCCTTCCCAGGACTTCGACTGCAGACAATTCAGCAGCCACGATCGACGCAGCGACACTAACCCCGGCAACCATCTATGGTTTGCCAACAACGACTTTGGGAATTTCATCCGTGAAGAACAAACCAACGGACAAACCGAATACGTATTATTTGACCATCAGGGCCCTGGCAGCATCGTGAGGTTCTGGATGACCGGCAACAAAGAAACAACAGACAATTTCATTCTCCGCTTCTACATTGACGGCAATAAAGAACCCGCTATCGAAGGCAACGTCCTTGACATCATCAGCAGAGGAAAACTTGTTGGTCCTCCGCTCAGCACGTCTGTATCCACAGACAGTTACCCGTCCTTCAAACGCGGCCACAACCTTTACCTCCCTATTCCCTACGGCAGTTCCTGTAAAATTACGGCGGTGCATAAACAAGGCAGAAAGCCCCGTTTTTTCTTTTACAACATCAATTACCGCGCATACCGGGACGGCGTAAAGGTAGAGAGCTTCAACAAAAACACTCTTACTCAGAACAAAATTCTGATAGAACAAGTATCGGCTAAACTAAAAAACGGCACCGGAGAGCACTCGCGCGTCACTGACGAAAAAAGTTTTAGCCTAGCGCTTAAAGCCGGACAGACAAAGCAGCTGGCATACAACAAAGGAGCCGCCATCCAACGACTAGGCGTGCAACTGAAAGCCAAAGACATGGAGCAGGCCCTTCGCTCAACAGTCGTTAAAATGACCTTTGACGGCGAGCAGACCGTCTGGTGTCCTGTAGGCGAGTTCTTCGGCATCGGACACAAGCCTGTGCCTACCAAAACCCGCTACCACAGAGTGGACGCAGACGGCTACATGTCTGCGCTTTGGGTTATGCCTTTCCAAAAAAACTGCAGGATTTCGTTTGAAAATCTAGGAGAGCAACCCGTAGAAATTCACGGCGATATTGCACTGCAAAAATACAAGTGGACCAGACGATCTATGCACTTTTATGCTTGTTGGAAGCAATATGCAAACATCAAAACCGGCGACAATAAAGACGCCTCTGGCAAAGGAGGTCCGAGGGACTTGAACTACGTGCGGCTTGAAGGAAAAGGGGTTTACGCCGGCGACGTGCTTTGCCTCTACAATCCGGCGCTCGAAGGACACTGGAAAACCTGGTGGGGAGAAGGTGACGAAAAGATCTATGTGGACGGAGAAAAAATGCCGTCGCATTTCGGAACCGGCAGCGAAGACTACTTCGGCTATGCCTGGGGACTTGGCACGCCCTTCCACCACCCGTTCATTGCCCAGCCAATCGGCGAAGGCAACCTCACAACGGGCGTTACAGTAAACAGCCGCGTTCGCGCTCTGGACAAGATTCCGTTCCGAAAATCGCTGAAATTTGATATGGAGCTTTGGCACTGGGTAAAAACAAGCGTGAACTATGCTCCAGCCACATTCTTTTATATGCTTCCGAACGGAAAATGCCTGGATCAACCTCAGGTAGCTGAAGCCAAACGAAAAGTGGCCCGCAAAAGACATGACATCATCCAGCCGGTTGCCGACAAAAACGGCATCATTGAGGGTGAGTCTATGATTTGCAGCCATAAAGAGGCGAAATTTTCGGGATCGTACAGCGGCAACTTCTCAGGCGGCTACCTTATGAGATGCTTCGGCATAAAAGAAAATCTCACGCTAAGTTTTCATGCCTCCAAAGTCCAAACCACCGATTTAGAATTGAAAGCCATAATACACCCGCAGGCAGGAGTTTTTAATGTGTACCTGAACAAACAGCTCATATCTTCCATCGGATCACTGCCAAAAAAGAAATCAATGCAAACTATCAGATTAAAGCAGGCCAAAATTCAAAAAGGAGAAAACAAACTGGTATTTAAATTCAAAGAAAATCCTTCGAACAATAAGGAAATCGACATTGACTATATAAAAATACTTCCAACTTCAAAAAAATCACTCTAAGCCTGCCGGCTGTTTAATTATGCCCCGGCGCTGAAAACACCGGGGCATAATTCTTTTCAACTGCCCTTTCCCTTTACCTCCACACCTTCCAGCAGCTCCTGAAGCATCTTTCTCATAGGAAGAACTTCTTTCACGTTTTCAATTGACGGCCCGGCCACCCAAAGCGTTTTATAAGTTGCCCCGAAAGCCGCTCGCTGCAGTTTTTTCATCCCTTTGTAAAAAGTAAGCATCTTGACATACTTTTTCAGATATTTATTCCGGTTCAGCAGGCGTTCCAGCCAATTCTGCTCTGTCCCGATTCGCTGCAAATACGGTGTATTGATAACTGTACAGGGCGTTCCCGAAAGCTTATCGGTGAACACAATATCTTTCGCGCCATAGCGAACAACAGCCTCTTTATACTCACGGCTTACAGCAGACTCTTCCGTGGCGATGAACATGCTTCCTATTGACAGCCCATCGGCGCCAAGCTTCAGGCGCTTCTGCACTCCTTCGCCGGTACTGACGCCCCCTGCCGAAATTACAGGAATGCTGCAGAAATCCTTCAGCTC
>JAKSBZ010000237.1 GCA_022360875.1 Cytophagales bacterium
CTCATCCGAACAGCCAGGGCATGCCTCCCTCTGCACCAGTCCAGCCGGTTATGCCTCCTCCACAACTGATGCAGGCCAACGTACATATTATGCCGGTGACAGGTGTGTCTTCTGGTCATGTTGCAGGGAACGGGACCTCTCACCAGCCTCCATTTTCATTGCCAGGGGCAAATGGGTCTCCTCAAACTGCACCGCCTCCCCCCCCGGCACCAGGAGCACAGGCACCGCTTATGGGTAGTTTTGAGCTATCCGGTATGCTAGCAAAAGTTGCGTTGAAAGCCCGTACCCAGGCGGATCAAGCCCAACACTCTTACCAGTTGGCACAGCAGGCCCATCAAGGCGCTGTATGGAGTTTGCCTCAGTTACAGGACCAGCTAGAGGATTCGGCAAAGGCATACTTTGCTTCGCTGCCTGTCAACCAGGCCAACTGGACTCTGATTACAGAAGCCCTGTTTGCAATTGATGATAAATCGGAGGAGTTGATTTTTTATATTCTATCGAAGCGGAATGGTACATCCAGACGCAGTCGCCTTATGGAGGCATTAAATACAAGTGCTGGCGGCCTAGCTACTAATCTTTTGATTAAACTGGCACAGATGGTTCAACCATTACGGCAACAGCAAATACAGCAACAGCAAAAAATAAACCCATTTATTGATGGTATCTGCCAACAGTTGGCAACGGTTGGTGGAGCTTTGGACGCTGCCGTTACGCTGGGGAAAGAACATTTTCCGACAAGAGCTGATATTTCAAACTGGCAAATGACTGCCGCAAAATTCTTAGAGAGAAACAGTGAGTCTTTAAAATGTAATATTGAAAATACTGAAGTTTTTATGAACCACTTTGGTCTAGAGCAAGACTCGGCGGTCGGAACATTGCAAGATTTTATTCAATTGGTAAAGTGGTCTAAGCGGCCGGGGCAAGATCCCAAACAACTGTTGGCAAAAGCAGTTCAAGATCTCGCCAAGGCGAAACCTCAGGAAATAGATATTTCCGATCCTGAGTCGATTACTATGGACAGTGTAATGCGTTCATCCATTCTTGAATATGCATCTAGTGGCACTCCCGTTTTATCTGAAGTTGGTTTAAAAAATGCCATACAGGATGTACTTGCACAATATGGGAACACTGCTGAAAAAGTTTGTATAACAATAAATACAGATGGTGGAATTAATCCTTGCCTCTCGTCTCTTTATAAACGCTGCTCATCAATTAAGAACCCCATGTCACAGGTGTCAACAACGAGTTCATTTCCGACAAGGTCTAGGTCTCCGGTAAGGAAAGAAAAACGGACGGCAGGTCCTGACCTGCAAGACGACGCTGTGCTGGGAGAAATTGCCCAACACCTGGGTAAATTATGGCGACAGCTAGGCCGTAACTTGGGCATTAAGGAGTACGATCTGGAACCTGTCGCA
>JAKSBZ010000207.1 GCA_022360875.1 Cytophagales bacterium
CTTGCCGACTCGGACTTTCCAATGGATTTTTCCTTTAATTTATGGCAGGAAGAAGCCCGCACGTACTTGAATTTCCTCCGGGTGCCAAGGCACGAGCTGATGGCTGCTTTCCAGACCAGCGGCGCGGCTGGCGACCCCGTTCCCGGGAATTTCGCCATTGCCTCGGAATACTTCGGCATCTCCTCCCACGAAGCGGCTATAATCAGCAATGAAACCGAAGCCGGAGAAATAAAGCAGAACCAATACTGGAACCTGGACACTGGTTTGTCAGAGGCGGCAGTAGACACCTTCCTGAAGCGAAGCAAGCTAAGCTATGAGGAATTGCTGCAGCTGTTGATGGTGCACTTTGTCAACGGACCGGACTCCGGATCGAGAAGCATAATTGAAAGGCCGTCGGACACTTGCGCGCTAAGTGTGCAGCAGATAACCAAACTGTCGCCCGAAAGGTACGACAAAATGCATCGGTTCCTGCGCCTGTGGCGAACAACGCCGTGGGAAATGTGGGAACTGGATTTGCTGATCCGCAACAGTCTGATCGGCAACGGAAGCATCTCGGAAACGACCCTTGTCCGCCTGATGAGGTTCCATCAGCTGCAGAAAAGGCTCAAGCTTTCGCCGGAAACGCTGCTGGTGTTCTTCGGTGATATCAACACCGAAACAAGAGTGTCGCCGTACTCTTCTCAGGTAACCATCCCGAATTTGTACGACCAGCTGTTCCGGAATCCAAGCATCACTAATCCGCTGGACACGTATTTCGAAACCGTTCCTCTGGACAGCGGCATCAAGCTGGAAAGCAATTCGCAGGCTCCTTATTCAGGATATTCGCCTGTGCCGACCATTCTGTCGGCTCTGGCTATTTCGTCTTCGGACTTTGACGAACTCAAAGCGCTGACCAACAATCAGCTGTCTGTAGACTCTCTGTCCATTCTGATGCGCCATTCCTCTTTGGCCAAAAAGCTTAAGATATCCGTTACGGAGCTTCTCGCCTTTATGGAAATCACAGGCGTTAGCGATCCGTTTGCCTCAGTGCAGGATACGCTGGATTTCATTGAAAAAATTGATCTTGCGGACGCCTCGGACTTCTCTTATCTGGAACTTCAGTTTCTGCTAAACCACGAGCCCGACTCACCATACGGACTGCGGGAAGAAACCATAGAGCAGTATCTGGAAGGCTTCCGGTCGGTTCTTGTGCAGAGCAAGGAAGAAAGCGAAGCACTGGGGCTGGAAGGCTCGCTGGCCGAGGCTTTGGATGATTTTGACGAAGACGGCCTGGAGGGCATGACAAGCGAACAAATAGAAATCGCCCTGCAGCCGCTGCAGAGCGAACTCGAAAGCTATCAGACAGCTTTTACAGAAAACAACTTTTCCATTGAAGCTCTGGAAGGCATTCTATTCTACGACACCGAAGAGGGACAAGTTGATCTTCTGATCGCTTACATCAAAGATCTGAAAGAAAACATGGCCGCGCTCCTGGAGCAGCACTCCAATCAGGTCTATTCCTACATAGCCGGCATATTCGGTTTTGAAGACCAGGTCAGCCGCACGCTGCTGAATGAAATCAGCCTGCCCGGCGAAAGCCTGAGCCTGTCGCAGCAGCTTTCCGACGGCTCTCTGCTCGAAACCGACGGCGACGGAGAATATCTGGCAATAAACAGCGGCAGCTTCCCTGAATATTTTAAGCTGATGAATCTTCTCAGCAAACTTTCTCTGCTGGTAACAAAACTGCCGTTTGATTCAGAGTCGTTGAGCTGGTTTATTGAAAACCATGCAGGCATGAACAGCCTGGATCTTTCCGCGCTCCCTGTGGAAACGACCGCGCAGAATTATTTTTCGGAATGGAGCAACACTTTCCGTCTGCTGAGATTCAAAGAAGCCTATCCGGAACCTGAGGGAGCTTCAGTGCTTTCGGTTTGGGAAACAGCAATGGACGATTCTGCTTCGAAGCAGGATATACTGGACGGGCTGAGCGCGTTTGCGCAGTGGGATTTGGAAGAGCTTCAGGCCGTGGACGCGCTTATCGGTTTTCAGCATACGGAGGCGAACCTGGACTATACCGATCCCGAAACCTATGAGCGCCTGCAGGAATGCTTCAGCCAGAGCAATTTGACGGGCGTGAGCATGGAGACTATGGGACTGTGGGCCGACCGCGAAGACCTGAGCCTGCAGGAAGACACTGCCCAGCAGTGCCGGCTGGCGATCAAATCCAAATACGAAGAAAGCGAATGGCTTGACAAAATCCGTCCGCTAACCGACGAGATACGCGAAAAAAAACGCAAGGCGCTGGTAGCTTACCACTTAGAGAACTCCATGCGCACCCAGGCGGAGACGGTAACCTTTAAAGGCGAGACGATCCCGAATCCGCTTTACTGGAAAGACACGGCCGCCTTGTACAAATACCTGCTTATTGACGTGGAGATGAGCGCCTGCCAGCTTACTTCCAGAATAAAGCAGGCCATCAGCTCGGTGCAGCTGTTTGTGCAAAGGTGTTTTCTGAATCTGGAAAACCGCTATGTGCAGGTTTCTCAGGAAGATAAAGCGGATGACTCTTCCGAAAACGCCTGGTCGCAGTGGAAGTGGATGAAAACCTACCGCATATGGGAAGCCAACCGAAAAGTGTTCTTCTACCCTGAAAACTGGATTGAGCCTGATCTCCGGGATGACAAAACGCCTTTCTTTAAAGAAATGGAGGAAGAGCTGATGCAGAACGAGCTTACTCATGAGCATGCCGAAAGCGCTTTCTTAAGTTATCTGAACAAGCTGGACGAAACGGCAAGGCTTGAAGTTTCGGGAATATACCACGAAAGAGACGACTTGAACGAAGAGGAAGACATCTACACCACTGATATTCTTCACGTGGTCGCCCGCACGCCGGCGGATCCTTCCATTTATTACTACAGAAATTATGATCTGAATTACTCTGTCTGGTCGGCATGGGAAAAAATCGATTTGGAGATACAGGGCGAACAGCTGCTGCCGGTGGTGTACAACAGAAAGCTTCATTTGTTCTGGCTGATTATTGTTGAAAAACCGCTGAAGCTGAAAAATCTGCCTCCGTCCAACTCGGACGACACGGCAACAGAACCAACGAAAATGCTTGAAATACAGCTTGCCTGGGCTGTTAAACAGGAAGGAGGATGGTCTTCAAGAAAGCTTTCCAAAGGCAAGCTGCTTCATCCGTGGGAAAGACCGCTGTACACCTACAACCTCAAGCCTTACTACTACGCTTCAACTAACGAGCTTGGACTGGACGTTTATCTGTCCACTGCTCCGGAGTTCAACGACAAGATATTCTACGATCCGTACACCTTCAAGGAAACAAGGCTTTGCTACAACCAATACAACGAAACCTATCATCCTTGGCATTCCTCCATGTTTCTGTTCGACGGACAGGTTAAGGACCTATACCTCAGAGGACTGGTGGGCTCGTACCACATCGAAACATCCAGCAATCCGAGCAATTTGACCTACACAGACTCTTTTGCTTATGTAAGCAAAAGTTTCGGAGAAGAAGGAAGGAACATCAAAAAGCTCACCCACAACAAAACAGGGCCTCGCCTGAACCTTCCGTACGGCATGCATTTCCACAACACGCATTTAACCAACAACCGGAAATTTGCGGAAAACGCGAAGTATCTGAGAGGGCTGAACGAACTGGGATCCACACTGACGTTTTTAAGCAGAGCCAAAAATCCGTTTAAACTGACGGTGTCTCTTCAGGACAGACAGATAACCGACGAGCACCCAATGTTTTATCAGGACAACGAGCGTGTATTCTTCATTAATCCATTCCTGGAACACCGCCTCGATATGTACGGGCAGATTGTCGGTTCCCGGAAGAAATATTCTTTCGAACCGTTCTATCATCCATACACGGATTTGTTCATCAGAGAGCTGAACCGGGACGGAATTGACGGCCTGCTGCGCCGAAAGGTACAGACCGAACCTCATATGTTTGTTCCTAAAAACTACTTCCTGTTTCAGTCGGAATACCAGCCAAACGACTCGATTGTCAGCGTTCATGAAGAAGCCGAAAGAGAGCGCCTGGACTTTTCTTTCGGGGGCGCCTATTCCGTTTACAACTGGGAGGTGTTCTTCCATGCTCCGCTGTTGATTGCCACTCAGCTGTCTCAGAACCAGCGGTTCGAAGAGGCCATGCGATGGTTTCACTACATCTTCGATCCGACCAATATTGAAGAGCTTCCGACTCCGCAGCGCTACTGGGTAACCAAGCCTTTCTACGAGCACACTAGCGAGGATTACCGCAAACAGCGGATTGAGAACATTCTGTCCAACATTCAGCTAAGCGAACACCAGGAGCAGCTGAAAGCGTGGCGCAACAATCCGTTCAATCCGCACCTGATCGCACGCTACCGCCCTGTGGCCTATCAGCGCAACGTGCTCATGAAGTACCTGGACAACCTGATTGACTGGGGCGACCAGCTTTTCCGCAGGGACTCCATCGAATCAATCAATGAAGCTTCTTTGCTTTATATGTTGGCTTACGAAATTCTGGGAGACCGTCCGCAGGAAGTGCCTAACGTAGACAGGGAAGAGCTTAGCTTCAACGAACTGAAGGACAAGCTCGACGACTTTGGAAACGCCCGGGTGGATGTAATTCTGGAAGACAGCCTGTCGCCGATAAAAGTGGTCCCTTCGGCCAGCAGCGAAGAGCCTTTGCCTCAAATTGACACATTTTATTTCTGCATTCCGAACAACAGCAACCTGCTGGAATACTGGGCAACAGTTGAAGACCGACTGTTCAAGATCCGCAACTGCATGAACATCGAAGGCGTAGTCCGGCAGCTGCCGCTGTTCCAGCCGCCGATAGACCCTGCGCTTCTGGTGAAAGCTACCGCAGCGGGAATCGATTTGAGCAGCGTGCTGAGCGATCTTTCAGCAGGCACGCCGTATTACCGCTTCCAGGTGGTGGTGCAAAAGGCCGTCAGCTTCACCCAGGAAGTCAGCAATTTGGGATCAAAGCTGCTGTCTGTGCTTGAGAAAAAAGACTCTGCAGAGCTTGAGCTGCTGTACGCCGAACACGAAAGCCAGATTCAGGAAGCCATGAAAGACGTGCATGAAAAAGAAGTGGACGAATCGGCAGAAGTGTTGGACAGCCTGCAACGGGCGCTGGAAATTGCCCAGAGCCGACAGTCATACTACGACCAGATTCCTCGCATGAACGGGCTGGAAATTGCCGGAGCCGTTGCCCACGGAGTTGGAATTGGCCTGGAGACCGCAGGCACTATTGTCAACATATTCGGAAGCTCCATAAGTCTTGTGCCGTTGTTTGA
Source organism: Cytophagales bacterium (assembly GCA_022360875.1). GTDB lineage: Bacteria > Bacteroidota > Bacteroidia > Cytophagales > Cyclobacteriaceae > JAKSBZ01. The sequence continues at coordinate 5,292 of JAKSBZ010000207.1, forward strand.
CTCAGGAGCAACAGGACTCACCGGAACGCCGACTGTGAAGCTTAAGTTCGGCGGGAAAAACATGGGCGACGCAGCCAGCAAAACGGCCGAAGCGCTGAAAGGATTTGCTTCGGTAGCCCATGCCTCAGCGAGTCTGATGGAAGCACAGGGAAGCTTTTCTCGAAGAGACGATGACAACAAGCACCAGGCGGAGATTGCAGGGCTGGACATTGAGAGAATAGAGTTTGACATCAATGCGGGGCTGATCCGGCAGCAGATGGCAGAAAAGCGGCTGGAAAACCAGGAATTACGGATAGAGCAGGCGCAGCTGGCTGAAGATTACCTGAAAAACAAGTATACCAACGAGCAGCTGTACAACTGGATGATCCAGCAGATTTCTTCCCTGTATTTTCAGTCTTATCAGCTGGCTTACGACATGGCGAAAAAAGCCGAGAAGTGCTTCCAGTACGAACTGGGCATTTCGGATTCTTCATATATTCAGTTTGGGTACTGGGACAGCCTGAAAAAAGGACTGCTGTCCGGAGACAAGCTGGCCCATGACCTGAGAAGGCTGGAAAGCGCCTACATTGACCGGCACCGTCGCGAACTGGAACTGACCAAGCACATTTCTTTGGCGCAGTTTGCTCCTGAAAGTCTGATACGGCTGAAAACCACCGGAGAATGTCTGATTAGCCTTCCGGAATGGCTGTTCAACATGGACCATTCAGGACATTACATGAGGCGGATCAAGTCCGTGTCCGTATCGATTCCTTGCATCACGGGTCCGTACACCAGCGTCAACTGCAGCCTTACGCTGTCCAAAAGCGAGATACGGACAACAGCCAGCCTTTCGGGCGGAGGAAACTACGCCAAGGAAGACGCCGAAGACACCCGATTCCAAACGCGGCTGGGAGCGCTTACGTCTATTGCCACCAGCCACGCCCAAACGGATCCGGGCCTGTTCGAGCTCAATTTCAGAGACGACCGGTACCTGCCGTTCGAGGGGGCCGGAGTGATCAGCGACTGGAAAATCAGCTTGCCTCTGGAAAACAATGCTTTCGACTTCAACAGCATTTCCGATGTTATTCTGCATTTCAACTACACCGCCCGGGACGGAGGAAGCACCCTAGCCGTTCCCGCTCTTGAAGAGCTGCAGAGCCTGATTCCGGAATCTTCTGTCAAACTGCTGAGCCTGAAGCACGATTTTCCGAACTCGTGGCATCAGCTGTTTTATCCGTCAGGCGACAACGACCAGGAATTCTCGGCCTCAATAACCGAAGATCATTATCCGTTTATTCTCAGAGGACAAAGTAGTGCCCTGAAGATAAAATATATGGACATTTTCCTTCTCAGCAATGAGGAATCGGACTTTGAGCTTCAGCTGCAGATGACGAGCACGGAGTATGAAGAAACGACTACGGATGCAAGCCCAGGCGCGGACTACAGCGACGTGCACCATACAACACGGGACTACGGCGCCGGCATAAAACCCGACGCTTTGGGAGACCTGAAATTCAAGCTTCGCTTAAAGGGAACGGGCGATTTTAGCTCGCTGACTTCCGAGCAGCTGGATAATGTTTTTATCCTTTGTCAGACCGGCTTGTAAGATGTCAGGTGTATTGCTAAAAAAAATTGTCGATTTCGTAGTGCCGATTGCCGACCCCGAGCAAATTATCCTGTTTGGGTCTTATGCTCGGGAGAAGCAAACGGTAAACAGCGACATCGACCTGCTGATTGTCACCGAGCTGATTCATCAAAAAAGAGCCTTGACAACAGCGATAAGGCAGTTTGTCCGTGAGCAGGGGCTTAGGTCGGATGTGCTTCTTTGCGCAAACGGAGCCCTGCAAAGGGCTAAAAAAAAGCCTCACGGATTCTTGAATTCCATACAAAAAGAAGGTAAGGTTATTTACAAGAGAGCTCCTTAATCTTTTGTGTTTTAGCCGGATAAGAACTACATTTAAATATCGGAGAAACTTAAGGTTATTTTATTAAAGAGGAAATGGGGCGAGTACAAACAGTTGATGAGAGAATAATAGAAAAAGGTTTTCGATGTAAAGTATGATTGAGCTGTCGTGGTGATTCTTCGTCAGCTTTCTCTTTTTTTAGCCCTTCAGTATTTCGGCTGAGCATTCAGCCATCCCGACAAACGAATCCTTCATAGAATTTTCAGTTGCTTGCGTATTGTGATTTTGTCATGCTGGCACATAAAAAAACCGACGGTGTTTTCAAGACCCGCCGGCTTTTAATAAATTATTATGCATTAACAACTTGCGCGTCAATAAGCTTTTTAAGCGGTTCGTAATCTATGCGAACAGCTTTCTCGCTGATCATGCGAAGAAGTCCTTTTTCAGCCTCGTCAATTGCACCGTCTCCCTCAATTTGAGAAACCAAATACTTCCCTTCTTCTTCGTCAACAACATTTGGAGTTACCTCATCAGCCAACACAAAGTCTGAAATGGCCTCTACAAAAAAGACTCCCCATTCAGGACAGTTCTCTTTTCCTGATACCGCATCATTAATTTCAAAAAGCATATCAGCTTCTTCACGATCAATCACACCGTCAGCGTAAAGAATCTCTTTTAACTGAGCTACTTCTTTGGCGTCTACCACTCCGTCAGCTAAGATCTCGTTTTTTAGTTCTGATAATTTCATGATTAAAAATTTTTATGGTTAAAAATAAACTCAATTTTGGTTAAGCTTCATTCGAAGCAATTCTAACTCAGAAAGTGATTCTGGCTTTGCGGTTTCTACATTCGAAACCACATTTGCTTCGGAGCCTTTCTTGTTGTTCAGAGTTTCCCGAAGCCGGTCCAATTCGCTGACTGCCTGTTTGCGAACTTTCTGATTCAGGGCTTCTTTAGGTTCTTCATCCTCAAGGGCTGTACTTTCGGTGCAGCTTGTTTCACGAGCCAGGGCGCGGTCAATTTCTTCGTCCAGCGACAAGCCTTCATTTACAATAGATTCATACGACTCGGCAAGCACTTCTTGTTCCTCAACCTGCTCCCTAATGCGCTCCAAACGGGACATGGTACTGTCAGTATCTACATTAGCCAATTGTTGGTTCAGCTTCGTTGTTGCGTCTGTTACTTTCTGACGCGCCTTCAATATTTTGATTTCCTCTTCCCACGACTTGATTTCATTCTCAAGCTTATTGATGTTGGCTTTCATTTTAGCCAACAGATCTTCGTACTTGTCAAGGTTCTGCTTGTGAGCTTCTACCCGCTTGTCAACCAGCAATTTCTTTGACAGAATCTCCTTGGCTTTCGATTCCGCTTTTTGAGTCTCCATCTGTCCTCTTTGCGCCGCATTCAGGAGCTTGATTGACTGTGATTCGTATTTTTTGGATTCCCTTAAGGCCGTTGTGTAGCTTTGCCTTTCCTGCATCGTCATAGCCTCAATCTCAGCAAGACTTTTCAGACTTCCGTCAAGATCTTTCTTTAGATCAAGTATACCCTGCTCAGCCATTTTCAAAGGATCCTCCAGTTTACTGAGGGCAGAATGCGCTTCGGCTTTGAACATTGTATACAAACGCTTTAAACTATCGAACATAAAGCAATTTATCTTTTAAGGTGAAACTCGGCACAGGCTGCCGCTAGTGTGAGTTTAAATACATTTCAAGTGGAAACCATTCAAGGAATGGTTTTTTTCCTGTAAATCAGCATTAGGGACGAGCGCAGCCTGTGTTTTAATTTTACAGAAAATTTAGTTTACCTAATGTGCTGCTCACTTCGTTAAGGAAATGCTGAATCCCCTGTATAGATTCCGGAGCATACACGAATAGTATCGTATAAGCTAAAAACAAGGCGTATATACCCAACAACAGGATCGCTTTTACTTTACCCATGCCTTTTCCGATATAGTAAATCATAAATGCAAGCACTGTAAAAAACAATAACAGCACACGAAACTGTCCGACAAAACTTTGCGTGATTGACTCCCCGCCTCCCATGTGAATACTTCCATTGAAAAAACAATAAATCGTTAGGGGCAGGCCAAGGGCAAAACAAATGTCAAAAATGTTGCTTCCCAATGCGTTGGCTACAGCATCGTTGTAGTTTCCTTTTTTGGCGTCTTTAATCGAGATGAAGGTATCCGGAACGCTGGTCGCCGCAGCCGCAAAAATAATGGCTACTACGAATGAGTGTATGTCCAAAGCGCTTCCCAGCATCGTGCAAGCTTCGGTAAGCAAGTGGCAAGCTACACCCATAAATATTACCGCTGCCGTCAAAAGTGCCCAAGCCTTTCCATTCGACATTTCGTTGTTCCCTACGACCAACGCTTCAAGATCCAGCTTCAAGAACGATTTAATTTTGCCTTTTGTACTGGTGTCGATTTCCTCATCATCATCATTTTCTTCTTC
>JAKSBZ010000239.1 GCA_022360875.1 Cytophagales bacterium
AAAATGATGAGAACGAAAAAAGCGCACTGTAGCGTGGGGCGGGTATGTTGAAAAGAGTGTTTTTTAGATAAGAAAATAGCGGATATCATGTGATATCCGCTATTTTCCTAGGATGCCTGTTCTTGCGCTGCAGAGCAGTCGGGACAGTAGTCACCGTTGAAGGTAATGACTACGTCCTGTGCAGGAACTTCCTTACCGCATTTATCACATTGATAGATCGGTTTTCCATCAGGGGCTTGTGTGTTGGTTAACATACTACTACCTCGACTTTTTTCATTGTCGCTCGTCAGTTGCAGAAGGAGACAAGGCTACTGCCCATGGTGTTGCGATATGTGGCAATAGTTACAGTGTCTTGGGTTGGTTGAGCGTACAACTAACACAACAACTCACTGTAGCCCTAAAGCTTATTTATTGGCAACTAGATTTGTCAGCACTGATATAATGCTGTGGTGCTGCACTCTTGTGAGTGTCCACTAACTTTGGTGGATTTTATTCTGGATTATTAACTCTATCCTCAATTCGGTCCTTCGCAGTTGTCTACAAATAGCCAGCAGTGGACACACTGCTCTTGCTGTTTTTTCACTGCGGATTGTCCCCTTCCTCTGTTGATTGACCCATAGGAATATGTGTAGGGTGGGCGTTCAGAAAACACAGCCATAGTGAGTATGGTGCGCCGCCTGTTTTGTTCAACCAATGTGATGCACGTCACTGCGGTTCGACCAGTAAACAGGCACTATGTGCCCACTGTAGGACTATGAATTGTACTATTCGGGAGAGAGTATGGAACTTTCAATCGCTAAAATGGCAACCAGCACATATCGCTGTGCAACGTATGCTTCCGATGTGGAAGCGTTCACAGCTGCTCATAATGGTTCCTTTGCAGGAACAATGCACTGCGCCCGTTACCTTGGCGGCCGTGTATTTATTGATGGCGTAACAAACGAAGTTATTGATTCTGAAGGCGTTGTTTTGCAGGACTGCGATCATCTTCTCGAAGAGTTTGCAAAGCTTAGCGCTGTACTCAGCGAGCAGGTTAAAGGGCCGTTTCATGCAGACGGTGTGCTTATTCCTGCGCAGAACGGTAAATCTCACTTCCGCATTTATGATATGTATGCGCCGGAGTCAGAAAGTGCCTTCACTCTGTGGGTACAGATTAACGCACTGGCAGATGCATTTGCGCGTCTGGATAAAGAAACACTTTTCATGCGCCCTGTGCAGTACTTCCACTCTCGTTCGTTTTCTACTCAGAAAGCGTATGATCGCTGGATTAAGACTTGGAC
>JAKSBZ010000317.1 GCA_022360875.1 Cytophagales bacterium
ATGGGAAATTTGGGGCAAAAAAAAAGGAAACAGACTTGTTTCCTTTGGTAAACATTAACTTAAGTCAAGCTTGTGACCCTGGAAGGAGTCGAACCCTCAACCTCTGGAGCCGAAATCCAGCGCTCTATCCAGTTGAGCTACAAGGCCATTTGTTCCCGTTTGACATGACAAATATGAAACATTTTTTATTGTCTCACAACCCCTGCAGGCTATTTTTTCGAAGATTTCCTGCGCTGTTTTTCTAAAGGATTCTTTTTGAAATACTTAGCGAAGAATTATTTTTTTGGGCAGAAAAAAGCCGATAGGCCCCGGCTTGGGCTGTGTCCGCAGGCGGCGAACAGCTTTCTGGAATAAAACAGGGCAGGTCTTTTCGTTTGGCGCAGGAATCAGTGTTTCATGCCGCATTCTTTGCAGAACTTCATTTTGCCGGGTTTATGTTTTTTGGGCTTGCGCTTGTGGCCGAGGTAGGTGGGGTTGGAGTACTGCGGCTTTTTTTTGAGCCGTGCTTCTTTTCGTTTGCGTTTAAGGAAGGCTTTTCTGCTTTTCTTCCGTTCTTTCTCCATCCGTTTCAACTCTTTTTCCCAGGCTTTTTTCCTTTTGGCGATGGATTTTGGAGCGGATGAGCGTGTCGAAATTCTTATTTCTTTCTTAGAGCGGTTGGTTTTGGAAGTCTGCGCCTGAGCTCCTGCTGCGCAGAAGAGCAGTCCGGCGGTGAAAAAGAAGATTAGCTTTATTGTTTTCATAATTTTTTGCTGAATGAGGGTAAGTGTTGTGCTGCGCAGGAAGCCCTATTCTCTGCGGCTTTTTTGCGGCAAGAAAAAAAGGATTTCAGTCAGGGCAGATCATGCGCTAGTAATACCGGCGTCTGCGGGACGGCCTGATATTCAGGGCCGACAACGCAAATGTAACGAAAACTGTTTAAAAATTATTTTCTGTGGGCAGCTAACGTTTTTTTGTCCGGTTTGTCGTATCGTTTTATTTCTCCGGTTTTTATTCTGCTGAGGTAAAATTCCAGGTCTTTTTTCACTTCGGGGGCGAGCACAAAGAGTCCTGCTATATTCGGGAGGGCAAGCGAGAGCGTCAGAATGTCGGACAGCAGGATGACATTCGACAGGCTGATTACCGAACCGAAAATGACCATTAAACAGAAAATAAGCTTGAAGAAGGTTTCCGAAAACTGGCTTTTTCCAAAAAGAAAAGTCCAGGATTTCAGCCCGTAGTAGGACCACGAGATGATGGTGGAAAAGGCGAAAAGCACAACGCACACGGCAAGTACAACGGGGAACCAGCCGAACACCGAGCCAAAGGCCCGGGAGGTTAGCAGAATGCCTTCCTGCAATCCGGTAGTGTATTCGCCTGAAATAACTATGACCAGGGCTGTAATGGTACAAACCACCACCGTGTCGATAAACGGCTCGAGCAGCGCCACGATGCCTTCGCTGACGGGCTCCAGGGTCTTTACGGCCGAGTGCGCAAAGGTGGCCGAGCCTAGGCCTGCTTCGTTGGAAAAGTGCGCCCGCTGGAACCCTATGATCAGCACCCCGATAAGTCCTCCTGTTGTTGCCGAAGGAGAAAATGCTTCGCTGAAGATAAGCCATAAGGCGGCGGGAATGGACTCAAGGTGGGAAAACAGTACGCCGAGCGCGCCAAGAAAGTAAACGGCAACCATCATCGGAACGATTTTCTCGGTTACCCGCGCAATGCCTTTGATGCCTCCGATAATTACGGCTCCGACCATCAGGGCCATGAGCACCCCGACAATCCATTCTTTGCCGAACAGTACGCTGGCCTCGCCTCCCGTAACGCTTACCAGCTGCCTTGTCGCCTGGTTGATTTGGTACATGTTGGCGCCTCCGAAGGCTCCGCCGATGCAGGCGGCGGCGAACAGCATAGCCAGCAGAGTGCCCAGCCGGCCCCAGCCTCTTTTCGCAAAGCCTTTCTGCAGGTAGTACATGGGGCCTCCGGATATGGATCCGTCTGAATGAATGTTTCTGTATTTAACTCCCAGCGTGCATTCCAGAAATTTAGAAGACATGCCCAGCAGGCCCGCGACAATAATCCAGAAAGTGGCGCCCGGCCCGCCAACGGAAATGGCGATGGCTACGCCGCCGATGTTGCCGATGCCGACCGTTCCGGAAATGGCCGTGGCCAGTGCCTGGAAGTGCGAAACTTCGCCTTTGTCTTTGGGATTGTCGTAAACGCCGCGGACAATGCGAATGGCGTGTCTGAAAGCGCGGAAGTTGATGAAACGAAAGTAGAAGGTTGAAAAAAAGGCCGCTGAGAACAGCCAAAGCACTATGAATGGAACGGTTTGGCTGGTAAACGGCAGGGGAAAAGGGTACATGAGAATGCTGCCGATGAAAGCGGCCAGGCGCTCGACGGTGCTGTTGACAGCGTGTATGACTTCGTCCGAAGCCAAGGCATCGTTTCCAGATAAAAACAGGAATAACAATAAGCCATAAATTTTCTTCATCTGCTTTTCGTTTTGTTAAGGAGTCAATCCTTTGAATGTTCTTTTTTCTGGTGCCAAAGAAAATCTTCTGCAATTTCTTAACAGCCTTTAGTGTAACTTGCGGCAAAACGGCAAACAGCGTATTGACTGTATTAATTGTTTTTTTGTTGCTTGGAATTTTCTTTAGAAAAAAGGATTGCTTTTAGCAAATAAATATAGCTCAAAATTTTAACCTGCTTTAGGTTTTGCAGATGAAATTTTATTTCGAAATCAGTTGTTTGTTTAAAATATTTATCCCTTCCCGGAAAGTGTGCGGACGGTAGCCGAGCTGCTTTTTGGCTTTGGAAATGTCAAATCCTGTGCGGGCAGGCCGCTTGGCGGGCTGGCTGAATGTTTTGGCATCGACCTCTGTGATTTTTTCCTTTGGAAGGTTGAA
>JAKSBZ010000241.1 GCA_022360875.1 Cytophagales bacterium
GAGCAGACGCTGCGTAAGGACTTTGGTTTGGACAAGCATATGCGCAGGGGTTTCCGGGCGCTATTTCACGGACCGAGCGGTACGGGAAAAAGCCTTACGGCGGCTCTGATCGGCAAGCAGCTGCGGCAGCCGGTTTACCGGGTGGATCTCAGCCGGCTGGTAAGCAAATACGTGGGAGAGACCAGCAAAAATCTGGAACGGCTGTTCAAAAAGGCCGAAGGAAAAAAATGGATTCTGTTTTTTGACGAGGGAGACGTGCTGCTCAACAAAAGAACGGGAAACAGCGCGGGCGATTCCGGTCATTATGCAAACCAGGAAGTCGCCTACTTGTTGCAGCGGATCGAGGACTACGACGGGCTGGTTATTGTGGCTACCAATCTGCGCGGCAATCTGGACGTCGCTTTCGCCAGGCGCTTCGAGTCGTTCATCCACTTCAGTACTCCCGAGGAGTCGGTTGCGCTGCTGCTCTGGGAAAAGAACTGGCCCGCCGCTGTCAGGAAAGGAGCGTCTATCGATTTGGCTGAGTTCGCCGGAAGGTATCCGGTTTCCGCCGCCACTATAGTCAACATTCTGAAAAAAATGAGCCTGCGCCTGCTTATGAACAAGCAGCGCTCAATAGAGCTCCCTGAGCTGGAAGAGATTGCCGACAGGGAAATCAGGAAATAGTCCCGGGCGCTTCCTGCCGAATGCGCCCGCTTCGGCAGGGAATTTTTTAATCGAAATATCCATGACAACCGGTTTTAAAACACAAGAGAGACAAATGGCTCTTTCAGGCCGCTGAAAACCACCATCAAATATACTAGCCAATATGCATCACATAAACCTATCAAGAGAAGAGGAAGAACTGCTGCGCAGAAGAGGAAACGCGGCGGGCGGTTCAAAAAACCTGCATGCGCAGGACAAGACATTCAAGCCGTACGCCGGATTTTACGGCGAACCGGCTCCAGAATATGCAAATCGCTGCGGGACCGTTCAGAAACCCGACCCCGAGTCCGTAGCGAAATCTATCAAATATCTTTACCCTGCAGCGAAAAACAACGATCCGGCAGCCAAGGGAAGAATCCGCGAACATCTGCTGGCGCTTATTGCTTATCCGGAGACGCGAGATGAAATGTGGGTGGCATACGCCGAACTTTGTAAAAGCGAGTCCGCATGCTCTTGTGGAAAGGATTATGAGGAAGACATGCGAAGAATCGGGCTGCAGGTCTTTCTGTATGCGCAGGAAGCGTACGGGGAAACAGTTCATGCCGCAGACCGCATTCCCGAAGGCTCGCTTGTCTACCTAAAGGAATCGATAAACGGATACAGCGGGCAAAACAGCGGAATGCAAGCGCAGCCGAATGCGCTCGGTTTGGATGCCTCCGAAATAAACAAGATGACCGACCGGTTTTTGTACAAGGTGGAATCCGGAGAATCTCCTTTGGAAGTATGCGAGAGGCTCGGCATTTCGCTGGCCCAGCTCAAAGAAGCCAACGGGTGGGCGGCTGTCGACCTCCAGAGCGGCAAGATCCGGAAAAAGGCTAAGTCGCCGGCTAAAAGCTGGCATCCGGGCGAATATATCATTCTGCCTGAAGCCTTTGAGCTGGGATTCTTTTCGGATCTGTGGATATTGGAGGACGGGAAGGCTGTCTGTAAGCCTCTCCGGTTCTCTTACGGCGAGCACTTATCGGACGCAGACATTTTAGGCTTGGTGTACAACGTCAGCGGATGGATGGAAGCGGATTATTTAGGCAACTTTGATGTGATCCTTGCCGCATTGGCTGATACCCTCGGAAAGAACAAAGCTCATTGGGAGCGTTTCGATCAATATTTCAGACAGGAAAACAAGCTGACGCGCAGTTTTGAAGAGTATATGATAAATAGCCTTTCTGTTATTTTATCAAAAAATCGAATGAAAGAAGGCCGAGTTAATTTTCCTCTTTCTGAAAATGATAAAGACATTATCAAAAAAAGAAATCGGCTGTCGGCTTTTTTCCAAATTCCAGAAACGCCGGAAAGCCTAAAAGTTCGGGCGGCGCAAAAAGAGCGGGACGCATTCCGCAAAAACGACATGAGCCAGATGCTGGAAAAACCGGAGCTGTGGTATGGAACAGTGGAAGAGCTGGCCGAAGAAGCTCAGCAGTTCCTTGACCGGGCAATGAAAAGGAATGCTGACTTTTCTTTCGACACCTACCCGATGTTCCGTATTCTTTTTTCTCTGGGCCTGCAGGAGCAGAACATCCAGGCGTTTCTGAGGCCTTTCGGAGGTAAGAAAAGCTTTATCGAGAAATTGAAGGCCACCAAACGGGAGGTGAAAGAAGATCGCTCGAGCATGACTTCTCAATACACAAGAACTGCTGGGCTGGGATCTGGAGGTCTTGTATACAACTCCCAGCCCAAGTTCTCCGTGCTCTTTTCGGAAGAAGATCTGCGGGCGGCGGAACAATACCTTACTCCAGCCAAGATAACAAGCAACCGACTGCTGGAAGACCGAAGCAGCGAGTACGACCGCTTTGTAACGGACGGAAAACTCAACTTCGGACAGTTCGAGGAAGGAACATTTATTTCTATGCAAAAGGGTTCAGAAGTGGAATATTACTATATTGTAAGAAAAGGTGACAATCCCTCTATGCTTGCCCGTAAAATGAACACAAGTCTTGAAACGCTTAATAAACTGAACGGATGGGGCAACAGCCCGATGATCTGGGCGGGGCAAGGCATCCGGGTGCCTCAGAAGCCGGTAATGAGCGCCGAGGAACATTTCAGTCTGCAGAACGGCCGGATTTACCGGAGGAGCAGGGAGAAAGTCAGTCTGCCCGACACCTGCATTATCCGCGGCTCGGCTTTCAATCCTGCGGCGGTCGAGCGCCAAATCATACAGGCTTTCGGCCGTAAAGACGGGCTTGCAAAAGATAAAGGCGAGCTGATTGTGAACGTCTATCTGAGAGGAAAGCTGGCGCTGGTGTTTTTTCTGGAGACGGGGGCAGATTTGCGCGCTATGGCTCAGGTGGATGACGATCGAAGCTTAGTGGTGTACGGTAACATAAAAATTTACGCGAGCGCCGGTCTGCGCATAAAAGGTTATTTGGATGCGGCAGTCCGAAAAAACCTGGCGTCTCTTGGAACGGGCGAGGTACATGAGTCGGTCAAGAGCTTTGCCGTGAAGTTTAATCATCGCATCACTGAGATTATGCTTGAGAAAGAGGCTTTCGCTCCGGAGCATATCGGCTATTGGGACGACAAGGAGCGCCGGGAAATGCTTGCGCATAATTACAGTGAATTTGAGCTTTTGCCGTCCGATTTGATCAAGGTCAATGACAAGGAACGCTTCAGGATGTACGAGAAGACCTATACGGAGATCAGCGGCACGGAAAAAGTGGGCGACCGCTTCCGAAAGAGGGAGACCGAACAGTCGGATGACTTCCTGAAAAAACAGGGCGAGGACAGCAATTTCGCGGCGGAGGTTTATTTGATGGATACCGACCGGCTGGATCTGATCTATTCGCATGTGGGGCTCGACCGAAATCTTGACAACCAGGGGCAGTACCTCACAGCCGTGCTGAGCCTTAGCGTGAAGGATTTGATTAAACTGGTTAAGGACGGCGCAGAACTGCTGAATGACGCCAAGAAGATAAAGGAATTTTTTCTGGGCGGCGGTCTTTCGGCTGCGGACCAGCTTGGCATCCTGAAGGAGCTGGGCATTGCGGCGGCTCTGAGCACTTTTGCCGGGAAACTGGCTGAGGCGAAAACGGCCAAAGACAGTCTGAAGCTGGTGAATCAGGATCATCCTGGATGGTTCGACCAAATTACGCTCGATGTGCTGCCCAGCGTGAAGGAAGGCAAGCCTTTTGACGCGGATTTGGGCCTCCGGCTTACCGCTCATTTTGTATTGGACAAAAACAGCTGGCGGATGCAGTACTTCAATGTGCACGATTATATCGAGGCAAAAGCCCAGCGTGAGCAGAGGCTGTTCTCCTATGCCCGCTTGCTGGAGCTTTCGGCAGGCTTCCAGTTGGAGGCTTCTTACGAAAAAATGCTTCACGAAACCCCGGGCACCGAAACCCTGACTTACATCTCGACGATTTACAACGCCTTGCGCTACCGTTCGGATGATAAGAAAACACGTGATGAAAGAGCGGACCTTATGAAGCTGGCCCAAGCGCGCAGGCGCGAGCTTGTGGCAGAAGGAAAGGAAATGTCCAAAGCGGAAGAGCAGGAGTGGCTGATCCTTGATAAATACTGGGCGCAACAATCCCGTACCTTTGAAAGCAAAGCCTGGGCAGTGTATCGAGAAAAACATAACGATACGCTGAATGAAATAGCAACTAAATTCTTTTCTCCGATATTCGAAGCAGAAGACAAATTCAAATGGACACAGAAGATGCTGATGACGATCTCGGTGAGTGATATGAAAAATAGAGCTGGGTTCAAGAACCCGAAAGAAATGATTGAAAAATTCAAGCTTATCACTGATAGTATGAGGAAAAGTGTCAAAAAAGAGATGCAAAGCACTTCTCTCAAAGAAGGGACGCCAGAGTACAAAAAAGAATATGATAAGAGGTTGTATGCAGAAGCTTTGAAAGAAGCTAATTTCACTCATTTAGAAAAATATATCCTTTTTGCTCTTTATAAAAATCATCAGAAACATGCTTATGACTACTATAACTATACAAGCAAAGAGCTAAATGACCAGGAAAAAGAACTTTTAGCCCAGGCAAAAGAAAATAAACTGATATGAACAAGTTACTAATGTTTTTATGTATGAGCATGACGATCTGGTCATGCTCTACCTCAAGTCAAAAAAATGATATCCCGACCATCGATGATCTAAATCAGACGGATAAAAAGGCTCTATTAGCTTTAATGGAAAAATATAAATTAACAAACGGTAGAGTTAGAAAAGGGAGAGATTATTCTAAAGAGTATTACATTGAAAAAGGTCTTATCGGAGGGGAAATCTATTTGGAAATGATTACAATTACAGATACAGATATCTCTTCATTACCCAAAGAAATATATGCATTTAAGAACCTGAGACGATTATATCTGGAAAACAATCAATTCACGGATATGCCCGAAGGCTTAAGTCGTTTTAAGCATTTACGTTCGGTTCATATGTCGGGCAACCCGATCAAAAAGATCAATAATACTCTCTTGCCTAATTCTATGATGGGCGTATTTCTTTCTGAAACTCCGCTAGAATCATTTCCTCATTTTACTAGGAAAGATAACAGTGGGTATTTTCAATTAGTCTTGAGAGATACTAAGGTTGATAGTATTCCTGATTTTGTAGGAGAAATGAATATCGCAAGTTTATGGATGCAGAGATGCCCGATTACCTATATTTCTCCGAATCTAGGACAATGTGTCAACATGAATGACATGAAGTTTGAAGCCAATCCATTTTTAAAAGAGTTTCCAGAGACACTCGCGAATATGAAAAAAATGGAACATATTGAATTTAACTGGTTGCCATTACGCAAGATTCCTGATTTTGTTTGGGAATGGAAAGAATTGGATGCCTTGCATTTAAAAGGGTGTTTGATTCAGGAAATTCCTCCCCAGATCGGCGAGCTAAAAAAATTACGTTATTTACGTGTTCCAGGAAATAAACTAAGTACGTTACCCGCAGAGCTGGGGGAGCTACCGATTATCGATTATATCGGTGCTGAAGGAAATCCACTCCACCCACGCTCCCTGCCGAAAGGTTTCTTTCCCGACCGCCAAAAGCCAACCGACAGCCTGCCTTCGCTGTATGTGGGTGCTCCGGACCGCTACGATATCTTTTCTGTCCCAGAAGAGCAAGTGAGAAAGGCATACCGGGTGCTATAGATAGAAAACTAAAAGTCCTGGCTGAAATCGGCTGGGATTTCCTATTTTCTTCTAAAGAATGCTCTTGGAAACACCTGGAGATAATACGCTGACTTACATCTCGACGATTTGCAATGGTTTGCGCTGCCGTTCGGCGGGCTATCTGGGAGGCAAGTAAGACAATCGGAAAGGAAGAAGGACAGATAAAACAATACATTTACAAATAAGTAAACAAAATTGATTATGTTTACTTAACAGTAAAAATATACTGCCGGCTTTATAGCTTATGTTATCATTTAGCTAAATCGCTGGCTGTGAAAAATAATTGAAAACAGTAAAAAAAGCACGAAGTGCTTAGATGGGTTTATGTATATCATTCACAGGCTGAGCGGCGAAAAGAAGGAGGCTCAGATGCAGCTCATCGGGGATCGTGAGGGTATTGATTCAGAACAGTTCGGATTTCCCTGGAAGGAGTACCGTCACGAGTTTAATCAGGGCGAAATATACGGGCTGTTTGTCAAGTCGTCCGGAGAGCTTGTTGGGCTTATGAGCATTGAAAAGAGGACGGATCACGTGTATGTCCACTTGGTTGAGGCTTCCCGTGCAAACATGGGGAAATCGAAGCATCATGAGCGCATAGCAGGCTGTATGTTTGCTTTTGCGGGAGTTTTGGCTTCGGAGGCGTTTGGGCCGGACGGCTACTTGCTGCTGCAGGCAAAAGACCGGCTGATCAGCCATTACCGGAAGGCGTATGGCTTTGAGCTTGGATTTAACCGGTATATGGGGCTGTACGATGAGGCATTGCGAACTTTAATCAGACATTATGGAAAATCAATTTGACTATAGCTTGCCGGAGAGAGCGCCGGGATCGGAAAAGGCGGCGCGCAAGGTGTTTGAGCTGAAGCGTAAGAAAAGCCGGGGAGAAGCGCTGAGCGAAAAGGAAAAAACTTTTCTTTCTTTGGTGGAAATCAGCAATTCGGTGTACCTGTACTTGATGCAAAGTGACTATGACGAGCGCTTGTCCTTTGCCCGAGTTTTGGGACAAACTCTTTCTGCCTTGCGGATTTCTCAGGCAGAGCTTGCGGGCAAGCTGGGAAAAAGCAGCGCCTGGATCAGCCTGGCGAAAAAAAGGCTGCGGCCGTTCGAGGACTTTCACTTTTATGTGTTTGAGCGTTTGTCCGGCGGGCTGATACATGCAGATCAGTGGCTGCAGCTGTACGAGCGGGACGGCATGCACAGCATCAAGCAGCGAGAGAAGGAGTTTCGGGACAAGGCGAAAGGTTTGATTGAACCGTTCAGCACCGACTTTCTTTTCAAAGCTTAAGAATTGTTTCAGGATTCAGAAAGAAAGAAGGAATACGATAACAGCAGTGTTATCGATTCAGAAAATCTGGAATCCATAGGATTCGGGGGCCTGGAAAAGCTTCTGAATTGTTTAACCGGCCGGCAAAATACTCCCAAGGACAAAAGCTTGGGAGTCGTGTCAATCATTTTCCGGCTTCCTTTACCGTTTGCGAGAGCATCCAGCGGATCTGCGTTTTGTCGAAGCCGAGCTTTAGCAGCTGGGCGATCTGCTGGCTGAATTTGCCGTGGATGGCGTTTACGCGGCTGATGTCCTTTTCGGAAAGCTCATGGGCAGGGAAGTCCTGCTTGATGGGCATGTGGAGCTCACGTACCGCCGGATCGGGCTTTTTGGGACCGCTGGATACCTCGCGGAGCGTCTCCAGAAGCCCTCCGGCATCTTTCTTTCCGGAGGCAACGGCCTGGATGTCGGATTTCTTCACCTTCAGATCGCCGGACAGAATCTGCCGCTTCACCTCGGGTGCCATCTCGCCAATAACGTCGAGGCCCTTGGCGTACTGGTGGGCATTGCGCACCGAACGGGGCGAAACTTTGTTTTCGGCGGCGACGCGGTCTTCGGTTTTACCTCCCGGAGAATGCGCCGCAACAGCAGTTTTTCCCGAGGCGGCAAGTTTTGCCTCTTCGGCGTTTTCACCCTTCGCAGCCGCGGGATTTCCCGAGGCGGCAATTTTTGCCTCTTCGGCGTTTTTGCCTTCTGCAGCGCTTGCCGTCCGGTGCTGTTTCAGGTTCTGTATGTTGGCGTCTTTCTGTTTTTCGGCCTCATACTGCAGCCCGATTAGGTAGTCTTTCTGCTCCTTGGTCAGGTTCCGTTTGCCGAGCTGGTTGCGGATCATCCATTCTTTTACCTGCTCGAGGCCCTCAAAAGCCATCTCCCTGAAGATCGGTTTCACCGACGGGTTGCTGCCGACGACTCTCCAGCGGTTGTGGCCGTCTGCAATCGCAAAGCGGCCGTCCGGCTGCTTCCACACAACGATCGGGTCGCGCATGCCGTCGGTCTTCAGGTTTTCCTCCAGCAGGCGGAACTCTTCCTGGGTAAGCGGCTGAATGAGCTGCTCGAGCTCGGGAAGGACGTTTATCTGTTCTGCCCTGATTTCTTCTTTCGGAGCCTGCTGGGTTTTCTTGAACTCCTTGACCGCCTCCTGCTTGAGGTCGTCCATCATTGTCTGGCCGGCAAGGATCGCCGAGCCGATGTTAAGCCCTTTTTTTGCCATTCGTCGGGAATTATGCGTTTTCGGTTAGTTGAATGTTGCTAAGTAGCTCCTCGAGATAGTCGTTGAACTCGTCTTCTTTACCTTCGGGAACGATGGGCTCGCTCACGGAGATATCGCGGCGGTAGCGGACCAGGTTGGATATGCCGTTAGCCATGAGCTGCATGCCGTGGTAGCCGTTGAGCTGCTCGAGCTGGCCGTACTCCAGGGTTCGGTCTTTTTTGTTGATAACGCCCAGCAGCTTGTAGCTGTCGCCTTTTTTGGTCTTGATCGGCGCCAGCAGCTCGAGGAAGGTAACCGTGCTGGCGATGTCGGCAAAGGAAGCGATAACGGGAATTATCACCATGTCCACCAGGTTGAGCACCGTGGCCACTTCGGCGCCGTCGGCGGTTCCGGCGATGTCCACAAAAATAAGGTCGTAATTTTCTCTGCGGCACTGCAGAAATTCGGCAAAGCGCAGGGCCGGAATGTCGGCTTCGTGCTCCTTGTGCCAGTCGAAGGTCTCCAGGTCGAATGCGGGCTGCCCGGCGTTGGAAAAAGTCCGGATAGTGGCCTGGCTGTCGCCGTCAATGACCAGGATTTTCTGGCTGGTTCGGCGGGCGAGGGCCGTGGCGGTAAGGGTAAGCAAGGTGCTCTTGCCTACGCCGCCTTTTCGGTTAGCGAATGCGATAGTTTTTGCCATAAAGTAAAGATATAAATTTTCCCAAACGAACGGCCAAAACTTCCGGGGTTTTGAGTCCGTTAAGAGATAAAATTTGCCGCGGATTACGGGAAGAAGACGAGAGTATGGAGTTTCAGGGGGAAAAGGGTTTTGGAGCTGTTTGGGTGTTTTTTTGGGAAAGCTTCGCCTGTGGGAAATTTTATTCCGACTGCACATGTTGGAAAAGATGTAAGGGTTGATTATGTGCAATAAGACAGTTTCTAAATCGAGTTTGGTTTTTATGAGTTGGTTTTTATTTCCTGACCCAAAAGTGAAATCATTTTTTGTTATTTTGGCAGGTTAGCGTCTTTGTCCAATTGCCATTTCCCGGTTCTCCCAAAAAATACATTCATATTGCATAGCCATGTCAATTCACGCCGTGCATCACAGGTCCGGCAAATACTGAGCAAACCAAAAGCAAGATGGTTTAGTTTGGTTAGTATACATTTTCGGTAAAAACCTTACAGACAAGAAGGCTGAGATGTATCGAAACAGATTATAAACTAAACCAAAGATGGATGAAAAGGCTCATTACATTATTATACGTGCTTGCCGTTCCCATTCTGTTTGCGATAAAGCAAAAGGACAGCGGTTACCGGATAGGGGATACTGTTCAGAATTTTAAACTGCAGGGTGTAGACGGCCAAATGGTTTCGCTTTCGGATTATGCCAATGCCAAAGGCGTGCTGATTGTCTTTACCTGCAACGAATGTTCGTACTCACAGCGTTATGAAGAAAGGCTGATCCAGCTGAACGACGAATTTGCGCCAAAGGGTGTTCCTGTTGTGGCGATCAACCCAAACACGGTTGCGGGCGGAGGAGAGTCGATGAAAGCCATGAAGAAGCGGGCAGCTGAAAAGAAATTCACTTTTGTTTATCTCGCCGACAAGGACCAAAAGGTAACCAGGCGTTTTGGCGTCCGGAGAACTCCGGAGCTTTTTCTGCTGAACGGCGACAATAAACTAATCTTCATTGGCGCTGTCGACAACAACTCCCATGATTCAGACGGTGTGGATGTGCATTATGCAAGGGATGCCATTGATGCGCTGCTGGATGGGAAAAAGCCGCCTTTTTCTTTTGTAGAATCAGAGGGCTGTACAATTAAAAACAAAAGGGAAAAGAGGAAAAGGTAATTGGCGTCTAATTGAAAATGTCTATAAGATAGCGGCCTTTCGGTGAGAAACTCATCTGTGTATAAAATCTTCTCACCCCTCGCAAAGGGGTGAGTTCGAGTCACTTACTGGATGGCGTAAGCTGGACCGCTAATGCAAATAAAATGAGAAGGGGTAAAAAAACAGAAAAGCATCGATTTGCGGCAATTCACCTTGCCGTCGGAATCAGATTTACCGATTATTCAAATAAAATTAGGTTACACTATTCAAATAAAATGAGTTTATAATTGGGAGTCGGCTTTTTACACAAACAGCTGTTTTTGTATTTTTTGACTTGTTTATGTTTGATTGAAGTGATATGAGTTTGGGTACTCGCTTCTTATTATTGTAAAAAAATATGATTGCAATCATCAAACTTTATGTTTTTATTTCCTATTTTACTAATAAAAAAAATCTATGAGGCAGTATTTATTATTGATGAGTCTATTTGCTTTTCTTTTTATGGCATGCGGCGGGAAAAAAGAAAAGAACAAAACGTCACCGATTACACGTGTAGCTCCGAAGAAGATTGACCCGCTGAAAGACAAAGGTGTAGGACCTATCAAATCGCTGAAGCTTACCGCTATTGATAAAAAACTTGCCGAAAAAGGGAAAAAAGAATTTGAAGCCAACTGCACGGCTTGCCACAAAGTGGATAAGAACTACATTGGGCCGGCGCTGAAGGGCGTAACCGAAAGGCGGAATCCGGTTTGGATAATGAATATGATCCTGAATCCGGAAGTAATGGTTAAGAAAAATCAGTTAGCCAAAGAGCTGCTGGTAAAATTCAACGGCGCTCCGATGGCCAATCAAAATCTGACCGAAGAGCAAGCCAGAAGCATTCTCGAATATTTCAGGACTTTAAAATAAAAATAAGAATTCACACACACCCATCCCAAACAAACTAAAACTAACATTTTACAGCCCTTGTAAAAAAAGGGCTGTTTTAACCATTAACAACAGACTATGCGACTGAAACACTTACTTCTGCTTATGAGCGCGTGTCTCATAGGTATAACCTTTTCGTGCAAGCCGCCCAGCGAAAAAGGGAAGATTTCGACTACAGATGTCGCCTCTAGAGTTTATGTGAAGCCGGGAGAATATGATGAATTCTACGCAATAATCTCAGGAGGATTTAGCGGTCAGTTAAGTATTTACGGCCTGCCGTCCGGGCGTTTGCTGCGGGTGATACCTGTTTTTTCACAAGATCCTGAAAAGGCCTACGGATACAGTGAAGAAACCAAACCGATGCTCAACACTTCCTTCGGATTCATTCCCTGGGACGACTCTCACCATCCGGAGCTGTCCATGACCGACGGCGTTCCCGACGGACGCTGGGTGTTTATCAACGGCAACAACACCCCTCGGATTGCCCGAATCGATTTAACGACTTTCGAAACGGCGGAAATTATCGAAATCCCGAACAGCGGCGGAAACCACAGCTCGCCGTTCATTACCGAGAACTCGGAGTATGTTGTGGCCGGAACCCGTTTCAGCGTTCCTATCCCGCAGAAAGACATTCCGATCAATACCTACAAAGAAAACTTCAAAGGCGCGTTGTCTTTCATCAGCATAGATCCGAAGGACGGTGAAATGGACGTTGCTTTCCAGATTCTCATGCCGGGATACGATTATGACCTCGCACACGCCGGAAAAGGTAAATCCAGAGACTGGGTGTTCTTTACCTGCTACAATTCGGAGCAAGAGCACAGTTTGCTGGAGGTAAACGCTTCTCAGAAAGACAAAGACTTCATTGCGGCGATAAACTGGAAAAAAGCCGAAGAGTACCTGAAACAGGGAAAATTCAAAACAATGCCTGCGGAGTATCTTCGCAACTATCATGACGACGAAAAACAGATGGCGTTTTCCGAAAGAAAATCCTCTGTAAAAGTGCTCATACCGTCTGACTGCCCGGACTTGGTTTATTACTTGCCTACTCCGAAATCTCCGCACGGCGTTGATGTAGATCCTACCGGCGAATACATTGTCGGCAACGGTAAACTTTCTTCGGATATGTCGGTGCACTCTTTCACAAAAATGATGGAGGCGATCAAGAACAAAGAATTCGAAACAACGATCGACGGCATTCCAGTGCTTAAATACGACAAAATCCTCAGCGGAATCGTGAAACAGCCGGGGCTGGGGCCGCTTCATACCGAATTCGACGGAAGAGGAAATGCTTATACGACGTTCTTTATTTCTTCGGAAGTTGTGAAATGGGATGTCAAAACCAAGGAAATTCTTGACCGCCAGCCGTGTTATTACAGCGTAGGCCACCTGATGATTCCGGGCGGAGACTCCAAAAAACCTTGGGGCAAATACCTTGTGGCGATGAATAAAATCACGAAGGACCGCTACCTGCCGACAGGGCCGGAACTTACTCAGTCCGCGCAGCTCTACGATATTTCGGGAGACAAAATGGAGCTTTTACTGGACTTCCCGACCATCGGAGAGCCGCATTACGCCCAGGGAATTCCTGCCAATTTGATTGAGCCTAATTCAGTTAAATATTACAAGCTGGAGGACAACCACCATCCGCATGTTATCCGAAAAGAAAACGAAGCGAGGGTAGAGAGAAAAGGAAAGGAAGTGCATGTTTATTTAGGTGCCATCCGCAGCCACTTTGCACCGGACAATATCGAAGGAATCAAAGTCGGCGACAAAGTGTACTTCCACGTTACCAATCTCGAACAAGACTGGGACGTGCCGCATGGATTTTCTGTGATGGGCGCAAGAAATTCGGAGCTGCTGATTATGCCGGGACAAACAGAAAGCCTTCTCTGGGAGCCTATGCGTCCGGGTATTTTTCCTTTCTACTGCACCGATTTCTGTTCTGCGCTGCACCAGGAAATGCAAGGTTACATTCGGGTTTCTCCGAAAAACTCGAAGACAAAACTTAAGTGGTCATTAGATTAGTTTAACAAAAAGCCCGTTCGGCCGAACGGGCTTTTCTTAAGCAAAATATCATGAAAAAAGGTAAATTATTTATTGCGTTGTCCATTATTTGCCTGGGGCTTCTTTTTGTTTTTCCGCTGTGGAAAATAACGCTGGAAGCGCCGCAATATCCGCGCGGAATCAGCTTGTACATCTGGATTTCGAAAATAGCAGGAGAAAACCAGAATACGCTTAAGAATATAAATATTTTGAACCATTACATCGGGATGAAGCCGATTGTGCCAGAATCTATCCCGGAGTTCAAATATTTGCCCTATGTCATCGTTGGGATAATGTTAATCGGGATAGGATGCATGTTCAGCAAATGGCGGCACATCTTTCTTGTTTTCGCGGCATTAATCATCGTATTCTGTATTTTCGGATTCGTCGATTTTTATCTGTGGGAATATAATTACGGGCACAACCTGGATCCGCATGCACCGATAAAAGTTCCCGGAATGGCCTACCAGCCACCGCTTATCGGTTCAAAATACCTGCTTAACTTCAAAGCCATTTCTCTTCCGCACGTCGGAGGCTATGGACTGGGCTTGGCCGTCCTCTTTAGTTTGCTTGGCTATCGGTATGACTTAAAAGAAAAAAAGCATGCATAAATTATTCTGTTACATACAAATTCTCTTTCTTGTTGCAGTGCTTGGCTCCTGCTCGCAGAAGTCCGAGCCCATTCAATTCGGAAAAGACCAGTGCGCGCTTTGCGTTATGAACATAGCAGATAAAAACTACGGCGCCGAAATCGTTTCGGACAAAGGCAAGGTTTACAAATTCGATGCGGTTGAATGCATGATTCATTACATGATGAAAAATGACACCGAAGGGTGGGCTCCTTATGCAGTCGCATTTCACGAAGGCGGAAAATTATTCAAAACAAGCGAATTGAAATTTTACCGCTCGGTGGAGCTTCCAAGCCCGATGGGAAGATACATCACGGCTTTGCATGAAGACAGCATCGTAAAAAAAGTAAGCAAAAAGCATCCGGGAAAATTCTATACTTTCGACGAGCTGAAAGCTCAGTTCCATGACTTGCCCGTTTTAGCCCCGTAATCAAAATCATCCGTTCATATGCTTCAGAAAAGGCTTATATATCTTTTGTTTTTGTTCATCGGTATCAGCGTGCAGGGATACGGACAAAAGCGGCTGGAAGTGGGAAAAGACAAAGCTTTCACTTCTGTTCGCAAGGCAATTAATAACGCTCAGCCTTTCGATACAGTTCTGATTTATGAAGGGTATTATAAGGAAGCGGATATTCAGATTGACAAGCCGCTGGTGATAGAAGGAATAAATTATCCGGAAATAGACGGTAGTGGCGATGAAAACGCCATTACCGTTACTTCCGACAGCGTGACGATCCGGGGAATTTCGGTTGTCAACGTAAGCACAAACTACATGAATGACTTGGCGGCGATTACGCTTATCAAAGCCAGCTATTGCACACTGGAGAACAATAGGCTCCGCAACAATTTTTTCGGAATTTTCCTGCAGCGCTCCAACTTCAACCTTATTCAAAACAACCGGATAGAAGGCAATTCCAAGGAAGACGAAGTGTCTTCGGGAAATGCTGTTCACTTGTGGTACAGCAAAAACAACCGAATTTTAAACAACGAAACGCTGAAACACCGTGACGGCATTTATCTTGAATTTGCCGATTTCACAACCATAAAAGGGAACTTCAGCCACGATCAAATTCGCTATGGCTTGCACTTCATGTTCAGCAACAACTGCAAGTATATCGGCAACGAGTTTGAAAACAACGGCGCCGGTGTTGCTGTCATGTTCTCCAGAAATATACTCATGAGGTATAATCATTTCAGGAGAAACTGGGGAAGTGCTTCCTATGGTTTGCTTTTGAAAGAAATTTATGATGCGGAGGTGGTCAACAACCAGTTCACCGAAAACACCATTGCTATTTACGGCGAAAGCGCCACGCG
This sequence comes from Cytophagales bacterium, assembly GCA_022360875.1. GTDB lineage: Bacteria > Bacteroidota > Bacteroidia > Cytophagales > Cyclobacteriaceae > JAKSBZ01. Next base: position 15,089 of record JAKSBZ010000241.1, read on the forward strand.
AATTAAATTTTTGAACAATTCTTTTAAAGATAACGGCTGGGGTTTTAAGCTTCTGGGCAGCTGCTACGACAACATTGTCAGCGAAAATAATTTTATCAACAACAATTTCGACTTTGTGACCAATGTTGAAAAAAGCTCGAACACCATCAGCAAAAATTACTGGTCGGAATACAGCGGCTACGACTTGGACAGAAACGGCGTGGGAGATATTCCGCACCGTCCGATCAAGCTTTTTTCGGTGGTTACGCAAGTTGTTCCAGATGCAATAATACTCAACCAGAGCTTGTTTGTGCAGCTGCTGGATCTTGCCGAAAAAGTCAATCCGACCATTACGTCAGTGCACATCAAAGATCCGGACCCAGTAATGAAACCCTGGCGGCTTTTTTTTAAACCCAAGAGCAATGATTGAATTCAAGCACCTATCTAAAAATTACCAGAAAAAAAAGGTTCTTAAAGATATCAGCTTATCCATCCAGGCAGGCAAACGAACCGCTGTCCTCGGCCCTAACGGTTCGGGGAAAACCACTTTGATCAAGACCTTGCTCGGACTGGTAATCCCGACAAACGGTGAAATTCTATACAAGGGATCGACTGTCAGCAAAAAATGGAGTTACCGCGAGAATATCAGCTATCTGCCTCAGATTACCAATTTTCCCGACAACCTAATGGTTAAAGAGCTGCTGAAAATGATCAACGATCTGCGCGGAGGAACTGCAGCTTATCAACAGCTTATCGAGCGCTTCGGCGTAGACAATTTCCTTAACGAACGCATCCGGAACCTCTCGGGAGGCATGGTGCAGAAAGTGAATCTTATCCTGACCTTTGGCTTTGACTCCGATTTGTATATTCTGGACGAGCCTTCCAACGGATTGGACCCGACAGCGCTGATCAAGCTCAAAGAGCTGATCTTCGACTTGTCGGGCAAGGGCAAATCCTTTTTGTTTACTACGCACATTCTGCCGCTTGTCGAGCAGCTCGCCGATGAAATAATATTCTTATTGGAAGGAGAAATTATTTTTCAGGGAAGCATCTCAACGCTCAAGGAAAATCATCAGACTAATTTCGAACAGGCAATCGTGCAGTTGCTTCAGCAGTCCGACAAATTCAGGGGCGGCAATCCCGCTCAGCAACAGAAAATCAGCTAAAAGCCATGCTAAAAGTTCTTAAATACTCGTTTTTCGATTTGCTCAGGAGCCGGTGGACCTACTTGTATTTCCTGTTTTTTTTAGTTTCCGCGGCAACCCTTCTTTACCTCAGTTCCGGAACTTCGGTTGCTGTCATAAGTATGATGAATCTCGAAATCATTTTGATTCCGCTTGTTTCCATCATGTTCGGAACCATTTATTATTACCAAAACGCCGACTTCAACAAGCTGCTGCTTTCCCTGCCTATCAAACGCTCAAAAGTGTTTTTGGGCCAGTATCTGGGAATAGTTGCTTCGCTGGGCTTTAGCTTTGTTTTAGGCATAAGCATCCCATTCATTGTTTACGGTATATTCTACACCAGTTACTGGGACGATTTTCTTTACCTGCTCATTGTAGGCGTTATCCTCACGACAATTTTTCTGTCGCTCAGCTTTTTGATCGGCGTCAACAACACCAACAAAATGAAGGGCTTTGGCCTGTCCATCCTCACATGGCTTATGCTGGCCGTTATTTACGATGGCATCGTGCTCTTTGTGTTGTTTCTGATGGAACAGTACCCGCTCGAGAAAATCACGCTTATTCTGACAATCCTAAACCCCATCGACCTGGGCCGGACGTTTATCATGCTGCAGTCCGACCAGGCTGCGCTTTTAGGATTTACCGGCGCGGTTTTCAGAAATTTCTTCGGTACAAAAACAGGAATCAGCGTTATCAGCTTTGTAAGCTTGCTTTGGGTAGGCATTCCGCTTTATTATAATATTAAAAAATTTAAAATGAAGGATTTTTAAAAAGAGCGTACGCCCCTTTTCGAATCCAGCGAGATGCGGTTTGCAAATACTGTCAGATCATTGTTTTACAGGGCAAACTTTACAAATCAGTCAAGTCATCCAAATCATACCTGAGTTCTTCAAAACGGTTTTCGAACACTTTCTTGGCGTCATCAACGCCCATGTTGTAAAGTTTGCTGCCAATTGACTGCAGAAAGAAATTCAGGAATTCTTCTGCGGCAATAAGGCCAATTTTTTCACCTCTTTCATTTTCAAAAAAATCAATCAGTTCCTCCTTTGCGGCTTTTTTTTCTTCATCAGACAGACGATCCCACCTGCGTTTTATATTGGTCACTTTTTAAATTGGGTTTTATGGGAAATAGACTATGATAATTTAGTAGAATAAAATATTCCTTAATATAGCTAATAATATTATGCAATAAGCCTTACTTTACAAGAGTAAAAATTATCTGGTTTAAATTATTAATTTTTTGTTATTTTTATGGGTTTAGCGGTTGTTATTTTGGGAGAAAGCAATTCCGGCAAAACAAGCACAATCAAGCAGTTGGTCAAACGCCATACGTATAAAGGAGATTTAACAAAGATGCGAGCCGGCAGTCAAAAAATTATTATTGATAAAGCTCTAGGCTCTTTAACGGTAGAATGTTACTGTGTTCCAGGTTCTCCTTCTGAACAAAATCATA
>JAKSBZ010000242.1 GCA_022360875.1 Cytophagales bacterium
AAATTCATGATTCAATTATTAATGGATGGATTAAGAAATCGCAAAACTACGAGTCTTGGTGTATTATTTAAAGGACGCAGAGAAATATTTTTTAAATAAGAATGGAATTGAATGATAATTGAGTCGTGGGCAAATTATGAAAATAAATGATCCGAAGCTTAGCCCAGCGAACTATCTGCCTCAGTTTGTAATAGTAACGCTTATGTTTTTCATTTTCGGATTCCTAACAACGATGAACGGCGTACTGGTGCCCAAATTCAAAGAGAATTTCTCATTGGATTATTTTCAGGCAACGCTTGTTCAGTTTGCTTTTTTTACGGCATACTTAGTTGTATCACTTATTTATTTTCTTGTCTCTTTTTATTTTCGGAAAGCCACCCGGAGTTTTCATTACAAAGGAGCTATGGTTTACGGCCTGTTTGTCACAGCTCTTGGAGCCTTCGGTTTTTATCCGTCTACACAGCTTGAAAGTTATCCTTTGTTTCTGTTTTCGCTTTTTGTAATGGCCAGCGGCATTACGCTTATTCAGACCGGTGTGAATCCTTATGTGGCGCTGCTGGGCAAGCCCCGGACGGCTTCCGGACGGCTGAATCTTACCCAGGCGTTCAATTCTTTGGGGACGACACTGGCTCCTCTGATAGGCAGTCTGTGGCTGGCGGCAGACAGCGGATCCAAAGAGACGTTCGTATTGCTTGACCATGTGTATTTGCTGATGGCTGTAATTGTTGTGCTGGTTGCCGTCAGCACATGGCGCATGCGCTTTCCGGATGTGGCCCGCTCGAAAGGATACGAAGAAGTGGACGTGTCCCGGCCAGTGTTTAAAACCCCGCATCTGATGTGGGGCGCGCTGGCGATTTTCTTTTATGTAGGGGCGGAAGTGTCCGTAGGAAGCTTGTTGATCAGCCTTATAGAGCTGAAAGCTGTGGCTGGTTTTTCTGCCAAAAAAGGAGCGCAGTTTCTAAGTTTGTATTGGGCAGGGCTAATGGTAGGACGTTTTTTTGCGGCTATTTACCTTTCTAAAGTAAGCCGGAAAAAAAGGCCGATATTCGTGTTTTTAGTCTTGATGCTGGCATTTGGCGTCGCTTTGGGGGTTTCGGACTTCGGCTGGCTAAATGCCGTCATATATTTAGTGCTGGTATTGTTCTGTTACACGGCCTTTTTGTTCAATAATCAGAAGCCCCGGCGGTTATTGGTGCAGCTGGCCGTTTATGCAGTGGTCTGCATTTTTGCCGTGGTATTTTTGCGCGGAACTATATCCATGTGGCTGGCGATTGCCCTGGGGCTTTGCCATAGCGTAATGTTCCCGACAATTTTTACGCTGGCTATCCGTGAGCTGGGGGAAAATACGCCTCAGGGAACATCCATTCTTATGATGGCTATAGTGGGAGGAGCGATTCTTCCTGTTGTCCAGGGGCATCTTTCCGATATTGTGGGCGTGAAATCTTCGTTTTTGATGTTGCTGGTTTCTTATGCCTATATACTTTTTTATGCACTGAAAGGAGCCGATACGCCTGCCGATACCTTCGGCAAAGAATAATCCGGGGTTTTCCAGAGTTAATCTTTTCCTTTTAGGGATAGAAGGACTAAATTAGAGTTTCGAAATACGAATTAGTGACCGGTCTTCGTGTTTTGTGAAAGAAAGAAGGCTGGTTTAAATAGGAATACTATATGCGCATGCATACACACAAACGATTACTGCTTCTTTGTTTTTTTTTCTTGTTCGGCGTGCTTTCCGACGCATGGGCTGACAATACAAAAAAGGCATTAAAATATTATCACAAGGGAGAACTAAAAAGAGCTGAAGGGCTCGCGAGAGAAGACTTGGCTGAAGACAGCACGCAGGTCGGGGCGCACTATGTGCTTTCGGTATTGTTAAGCGATACGGCATATAGTCAGTATAATATCAGGGAGGCCTTCGTTGGTATTCAGCAAGCCATTTCTTTTTTTCCGCTCAAAACACAGAAACAAAAGGACAGACTCGGGAAGCTCGGAATAGACAGTCTGGCGCTGCAAACGCAGAAAAAGAGACTGGACAGCTTGGCATACTTAGAGGCGGATGCTGACGGATCGCTGCTTGCTTACAAAGAATACATTGAAGTGCATGCAACGGCTGAAGAGCTTGCTTTGGCGGCGGCTCACCGGAACAGACTGGAATTTTACGAAGCAAAAAAGAGCAATACGTTTATTGCTTTTAAGAATTTTATTAAAAAATATCCTGAGGCTGAGCAGATTCCGGAGGCCAAAGAAAACTACGAACGCTTGCTCTATCAGACCAAAACCCGCAGCGGAAGTCTGAGCAGCCTGGAAAGCTTTTTGGAAAATTATCCGGAGACACCATACAGAGGAGAGCTGGAGGAGCGGATCTTCAGGATTCGCGTTTCTTCCAATAAGTTGGAAGACGTGGAGGAGTTTATTCGCAGGTATTCGGTTGGCAGTTCGATGATCCACGCGGCGACGGGATATCTTTATGAAGATTACCGAAGGCAGAAGAAAGACATCAACGGGTTTCTGTCCGCATACTGGAACCTTCCGGGCATTGATTCGCTGCGCATGATCATTGAGAAAGAGGAAGTGCCGTACTTTTTGCCTCTTTATAATGAAAAAACGGAAGACTATGAGCTTGTGGGGCCGACGGGGGAGTCATATTTGCCGACACGTTTTCGGCAAGTGCCGGGTCGCTATTTGTGCGGCAAGGTTGAGGATGAATTCGTGGTGGACGGCAATCGATTATTGAGTGTTGTCGGCGAAGTGTTTTATCAAGGAGAATTTCATGAGGCAAGCGCGCTAGGAGAAGGGTTTATCCGCATTTCCAGCTCCGGAGGCGAGGGGGTGGTGCATAGCAGCGGCTTTTTGGTGTGTGAGCCAAAATATGAACAAGTTGACCGGCTGGGACATTCATTTATTCGCATTTATGAAGATGGAAAGTTTGGCTTGCTGAGTGCTACGGGGCTGCCGGTTTTGCCGGTCGAGTACCAGGACGTTTCTTTTGAGAAAGGATTTGTTTTGGTGGAAAAGGACGGCGAATGGGCCGTGACCAGCGAAGAGGAGCTTTTATCGGCAACTCAGAAGAAGCGGATTTCACTGAGTTTTGATTTTGAAGAAGTGGAGGTTGTTGACTCATTATCCGTTTTGGGCTTTTCGGGTGAGCAGGAAGCGCTGGTCGACCGTTCGCTGAAGGTGAAAATCCCTATGGCTCATCAGAACATCTATGCTCTCGAGGGCTATTGGGTGTGCAAAAAAAACGACAAATATGAGTTGTTTGACCGAGATTTCAAGCCAGTTGTGGATTCCACCTTTCAGAATGTGCAGCATAATGGGGCTTGGCTGGCTTATCAGCGAAGAGGAAAGTGGGGAATTTCGTCTATGGACAGTTTGGAGAAAGTCCAGAATGCGGGTTTTACATACCCTTACGAAAGGGTTAAACTGCTAAGTGCAAAAGTCGCTGCCGGAGAAAGGACTGATTCGGTGAAAATTCATTTCGCAAGCGGAAAGCTGGTAAACTTGCCGGCAACTGACAGCTATCAGCTGATTCGGTCTGCGGACGAAGGCGCAGGGAAAGAATATCTGCTGGTCCGTCGTAAAAGAGGAGGCTCGGTAATGTATGATGAGGAAGGTACACGGCTGTTTTCTGGGTATTTCTCTAAGCTCAGTCCGCTTGGCGACCGATATTTTACCTATGAGTACAGGGGCAAGAAAGGGTTGTTGAACCGAAGCGGGAAAAAACTTTTGAAGCCATTGTACGGGGGCATTGCAGGATACCAGCACGGGTTTGTCAATCTGCTGTTGGGTAAGCGGTTTGGTTTGTACAATGACAGTTTGAAGGTTTACATGAAGCCGAAGCTGGCTTCCAGTTTACAGTACGTTAACGATTCGACTTTCATTTACAGCGATGAGACCAGTGCGTGGCTGACTAATCAAAAAGGCGTGAAGATTTCAGGAATTAAGTTTGAGAAGCTTGAAGCTGTTAATGATACGCTGGCTTGGGTGGAAATCCAGGAAGAATGGCGTTTGTATAATTTGCGATCGCAACAGCTGGGCGGAGAAGTCTACGACTCCAAAATGGAATTCGAAGGACAAAGCCTGCGGTACCAGGTAAGCAAAAACGGACGTGTGGGAGTTTATGACCTCGAATACGGGGAGGTTGTTCCTGCTAAGTTTCAGGTGATTCGAAACCTGGGGACTTCAGAGCAGCCGTTTTATTTTTGCGAAAAATATTTATCTGAAGCCGAAATTCATATTGTTGTTTATTACGACCAAAAAGGGCGAAAAATTAAAAGCGAGTCGATTGAGGAAGAGTTTTTTGAAAAAGTGGCCTGTCCGGAAACTATAGAGTGATGACCGGTTTTTCTGGCGGTTATCTGAGTTTTCGCGAAGGCGTCACCTGTTCTGTGTAAAGCAGACCGTTATAGGCGCTGTCCAGGCAATGTTTCCGGTCAACCAGAAAATATTGTTTATATGAAGAGCTTGCTGAAAAAACATTCCGATGAAGATTGATCGGATAAGCTTTGAAGCCCATGCCGGCGTTCATCAGAATTCTTCCTTTTTGGTATTGATGCTGAATAGAAAGCAGTTTCCCTGGCTTTTTTTCGAAGTACTTTTTAAGATAGCAACCAAGCGTGTTGGGGTGTTTGGTGTTGGTCAGCTGTATGAGCGAATGGTTTTTGTGCCCTGTTAGGCAAATAAATTTAGCCTTGGGATGGATTGCCAGCTGTCTTTGGAGGTTGATAAACATGACGGAATCCCTTTGCCCTTTAATTTTCAAATCATTAAGCCCGAATATGGTCACGTTGGGCATTTGGTTAGCATGCTGAATTAGCAGAAACAAGGCTTCTCCGTTTTTTGCTTCGGGAAGCGATTGTTTGAAAAAGCGGGAGTGAAGCAAATCGGCACTTGAAGATTTGTTGATAGGGCTATGAAAATCTGATACAGACAGATCCAGTCCAAGCATGACTTTTTGCTTGTTGAGCGAAAAAAGATCAAGCAGGCGCTCAACAAAAAGGGCGGCTTCTTTTATTCCGTGTTTCTCCCCCAGCAGAATACAGTTAAAATTCTGAAGCATTGGATAAAGCGGATTAGGAAGGGCTTTTTCGAGCTGGATGGCCGCAGCGTTGTTTGTGATGAAACTAGACTTGCGGGGTTGTGACTGGTGTTCTGTAACGAATGAGAAAAGGAGAAACAGAGTAATTAAAAAGCGTTTCATGATTTTGGTAAAAAATAGTTTAAAAAAATACTGTTTAATTGTCTGTGGTTCAATATAGAGTTTTCAAGTTAGAATTTAATAATATTATAATATCTCATTTGTGTATTATTTAGAGGCTCCGGCTGTATTCCGGAACCTCTGCGGTTTTGCTTATTGTTTTGCAAGCGTAAAGGTTATTCTTGCGTTGCCCATATATTGTCTTTGATTGTATTCCCATTCTACGTTGGCTGTGAGTTTCATCCCTGCAGATGTGGTGTCAGAAAGCAGAAAATTGAGCGGGTTGGTGGTAACTTGCAGGTCCTGTACAGTCTGCTGTGAGTTGGATTTTGGAGACAAGACTTGAATCTTTGCATTAGATGACTGCAGGTTGATCTTTAGTGTGTCGCTGTTCTTGATCCAGGAAATAGGCGTGCCCGTATACGGGGCTTCTGTCCATGTTCCCGTTCCTCCGGTGTTGAACTGCATGGTGACGTTAGTGGCTTCTTGCTGTTCTTTTGCAATAACCAAAGCTTGAAGTGTGGCAGGCATCTCTGTATTGCTTAATTCGTAGGTGGAAGATATTAATCTCCAGGTTCCTACAGGAGAAAAATTGGCGGAAGGCGTCGGTGGATTGTCATCGTCTTTTTTGCAGGAGCTGAAACCAAACAATAAAAACAGAAACAAAGCAGCGGCTGGTATTTTCAATTTTTTCATGACTTTGGATTTGATTCTTGAATTACTTAACCGCCATTTCAATACATGGTTTTATGAATGTTCGTTTATGAGAGAATGCATGTCTTGGTTTAAGTTGCTGAGAAATAGGATTGTAAAGTGCGTGGGTGGGGATGTGAGAGTAAAGGCTTTTTTTGTTTTCTTAAAACCTTTGAAAATCTGTTTTGCTTTTCGCCGGAAACTCATAATTTAGCTAGACTTCAAAATAGACAATAGGCATTTCTTTAGTGGGAATTTTGAGTTTTAGTTCAGTTTTTTACGCACTGAGCATAGGAAGCTGTTACAGGAATGGAATGCCGTGAATTGGGAAATTATCGATAAAACAATAGTTATGAAATTATTAGAAGGAAAAACAGCTTTGATTACGGGAGCGTCCAAGGGCATTGGTCGGGCGATAGCTCAGACGTTTGCCGCCCAAGGAGCAAATGTGGCGTTTACCTATCTGTCAAGTGTGGAAAAAGGCCAGGCGCTTGAGGAAGAACTGAAGGCGCAGGGGGTAAAAGCTGTTGGTTACCGTTCGGACGCTTCAGACTTTGATGCGGCGCAGGACTTGATTGACAGCGTAGTGAAAGACTTCGGTTCGCTGGATGTTTTGGTGAACAACGCTGGAATTACAAAAGACGGACTCCTTATGCGCATGACCAAGGAGCAGTACGATCAAGTGATCCGAGTGAATCTGGACTCAGTGTTCAATACAATAAAAGCGGCTACCAGAACATTCATGAAACAAAAGAGCGGTTCTATTATCAACATGACATCGGTAGTGGGGATAAAAGGAAACGCCGGACAGGCGAATTATGCGGCTTCAAAAGCGGGAATCATTGGCTTTACCAAGTCTGTGGCGTTGGAGCTGGGCTCTCGCGGTATTCGGTGCAATGCCATCGCTCCGGGCTTCATAGAGACAGAAATGACGGCTGCTTTGGATGAAAAAATGGTGCAGCAGTGGCGTGACGGCATCCCGATGAAACGCGGCGGGCTGCCGGAAGAAGTAGCCAATGCAACGCTTTTCTTGGCTTCAGATTTGTCATCTTACGTTTCAGGGCAAGTGCTGCAGGTAGACGGCGCAATGCTTACCTGATTCAGTTAAAGAAATAATAATTATTTGGCGGATTTCTGTGTTGATGGCAAACAGAAATCCGTTGTTTTTTGAGAAAGGCACAACTAGACAAAACGTTTATGGAGGATTTTTTTTTGCAGCTTAGCTATTCGCCTTGGCTTATTGCGGGTTGCCTGGCGCTGGGCGCTTTATACGCTTGGATATTGTACTCCAAACAGCTTCATTGGTCTGCTCGGGCCAATCGTCTGCTGGCGGTTCTTCGTTTTGCCACGGTCAGTTTGCTGGCTTTTATCCTTCTGAATCCGATTGTCAAGCAGCGTTTTTCTCAAATTGAAAAGCCCAACCTTATTATTGCCATAGACAATTCAACCTCTGTAAAAGAATTTTCAGATTCAGCAATGCTATCGGCCCGGCTTGCTTCGCTGAATAAGCTGCAGTCAAACCTTTCGGAAGATTTCGACGTTTCGGTCAGAAGCTTGAACCGGAAAGATCTTGAACAGGCGGGTCAAGCCCGTTTCGATCAGTCTTCAACCGATTTGTCTGAGCTTTTGGAAGGCATTCGGACGGATTTTGAAGGCAGCAATGTTGCTTCTGTGGTCTTGCTCACCGACGGAATTTACAACCAAGGGTTCAGTCCCGCTTTTTTCTCTGCTGCTTTTCCTGTGCACATCATTCCCGTAGGCGACACGCTGTCCCGGTCGGACTTGAGCATTTACAGCTTGGAATACAACCAAGTCTCTCACAAAGGAAGCCGCTTTCCCATTAAAGCCGCAGTTCATTACACGAAGCCGAAACAGAATTTTGCCACAGTGCGCTTATTGGAGGGCGGAAAAGTCTTGGAAACCCGCCGTGTGCCTCTTAGGGGCAGTCAAGGCGTTCAGGAGCTGACTTTTCAGTTGGATGGAAACGAAGTGGGAATGAAGCGCTATACCGTGCAGGTGGATGCGCATGAAGGCGAGTTTTTGGTTGAGAACAACCGCAAAGACGCGCTGATTGATATTATCGACGGAAAACAGAAGGTCATGATTTTGGCTGCGGCGCCGCACCCTGATATTAACGCAGTTTGTTCGGCATTGAGTAATACCGAAAATTATGAAATTGAGCTTTGGCTGGCTTCGGATGCAGAGGGCAAAGCGCCCAAAGCCGAGGATGCCGATGTATTGGTGTTTTTTCAGATTCCGTCTCTGGACCGGAGTGTCAACATGCTTTCTAATGAGCTGCTGAAGAGCCAATTGCCCAAATTGTTTTTGACCGGTGAGCAGTCAAATTACGCTTTGCTTTCCAGAACGGTGTCTTTTCTTGATATCAGGAACCGGATAACCCAGAAAGACTTGGTGAAGGCTAGCTTCAATACAGGATTCAAAGATTTTAATTATACAAGAAATTTTCAGGAAGTTCTGAATCAGCTGCCCCCGCTGGAGGTGCCTTTTGCGAGCGTTAATATGAAGAAGGGTGCGAAAGTGCTTGCGTATCAGCAAGTAGGAAGAGTGACAACGAACAAACCCTTAGTCGCTTTGCAGGATCAGCAGGAACCGAAGACCGGTGTGCTTATAGGGGAGGGGCTTTGGCGGTGGAGAATTCATGAGAACTTTTTTCATTCCGGTGCCAAAGCCACGCAGGAGCTTTTCACGAAACTTATTCATTTTTTAAGCAGTCGGAAAGACAGGAGGCAGTTTAAGGTTGTCGCCCGCGAGCGAAGTGTTCCTTTCCCGAAGTCGGTGAGACTGAGGACTGAGCTTTACAATGAGCTTTTTGAGCCGGTATATGGCCAGAAAGTGACGCTTGACTTGGTTAACGAAGTGGACTCGGCTTTTCGCTACAGCATTGTTACTTCGCCGCAAAACGCTGATTTTGTCCTAAACGGACTGGAGCCGGGGATTTATCGTTACAGCGCACGCGTGCAGTGGAACGAAAGGAATTTTTCAGCCAGGGGGCAGTTCAGTGTTGAAAGGCAGAATCTGGAGGCAAAGCAAATGCGGGCAGATTTGAGTTTGCTGCAAAAGTTAAGCAACAATTCGAATGGGAGGCTTTTGACTGAGACGGAGCAGATTGAAGGCCTGAAGCCTGAGCGCACTCAGGGAATTATTTATACAAAAGAGTCCTTTTTGCCGCTTGTGCACCTGAAATTTTTGTTTTTTGTTTTTGTATTCCTGCTTAGTATTGAGTGGTTTTTTAGAAAGTATTTGGGCAGCTATTGATTGCCTGCAGCACTCTGAACATTGAAACCATCTGCAGGCTTAGAGGTTTTTCTGGAGAACGTGATTCGGAAGCTCTATGATGACCTTAGAATACAGCAGTCCTTGCCAGGAGATAAAGTACGACCGTTCTGCTGAGCTTATGCGGATTCTGTGGAGGAAAGAGACTGAAAATATGACTGACGGCCAGTTTCGTAAAGAGCTTGAAGCCCGGCTTGAATTTTTGGAAAAAGCAAAGACGCGCAAGATTTTAATGGACTGCTATGAATTTTCATTCAACAAGCCGATGAGCACTCAGCTGTGGCTGATGCAGGACGTATATCCTTTGTACGAGAAATTGGGAGTTGGCAGTATGGCAGTTTTAAAAAGCGCGGTTCCCGGAGTTGCCTGCAGCTTGCATCAGGTGGCAAGCAAAAATTTTTCGGGTATATTGAAAATAGAGTTCTTCGATAACCTGGCCGATGCAATTCGCTGGCTTAGGGTTAGTTAGGGAGCTTGTACCGAAAAGTTCATTGTTTCGCCTTTTGGGCGAACAATGAAACATTCAGAAAGAAGAAGTTGAGATTAAGTCACTGCGCAATAACGGATAAGCATTTATCTTAGCTATATCACTAGCAAATAAATACTAAGGGGAATAATAATTTGTACGAAGTGCTTAATCGAAAAGCTGCAGGGCCGCCTCTAGGTCGCTAAGCAATTTTTTGGAAACTTTTCTCGGTTTTTTTGCTTTGATTTCTTTAAGCATTTCCAGTGCCTTATGAGCGTAGCTGAGCAACCCTTCCGGATTGTGGTCGTACGAAAAGCTTCCTAAGCAGTACTCAATTTTTTCAATGAGTTCACCGAAGTCGTTGGTGGCCTCTTTATTAAGCTGCTTGAATTTCGCTAATGTAGAATGACAAATGTCTGTGAGAAGAACGTTACGATTGGGTGTTGACATAATGGATGTGGTTGTTAAAAGTTTCCGTTGTGATCAAGACTGAAGCCCTATGGGTTTTCAGACAAAGGAACAGTTTGAATTGCTTAAAAATTACAAGTAATAAATTGAAACTTAAGCACAAAAACTAAAATTAAACATGATTTAATTGTGTTATGCTAAAGTAATGAAAATATAAATAAAAATAAAATTCATCTGTATTTTTTAAGATAAAATACTACTGTTCGCTATTGGGCCGGAAAAATTAATGAGAAGAGTTATATTCTGATTTTTTAATTTAGAGCTTTTTGGGTATCGGTTTTTACGAAGCGGAGGGCTTCGTTTACCAATTGTTTGGATCCGACATATAACGGAACCCGCTGATGAAAGTCGTCGGGGACAATGTCCATAATGCGCTTTTGTCCGTTGAAGGCGAGGCCTCCGGCTTGTTCAATGATAAAGGCCAATGCGTTGCATTCGAAGGTGAGCCGAAGCTTTCCCTGAGGATAGCGTTGTGTGTCGGGGTATACATAAATGCCGCCTTTCAGGAGGTTGCGGTGAAAGTCAGCTACAAGCGAACCGATGTAGCGCGCAGACATTTCCTTTCCTTTGCAGTGCTCGATATAGCTTTTCATTTCGGGCGAAAAGCTGCGGTAAGCTCCTTCGTTGACCGAGTAGTAATTGCCGCCGTCAGGTGTTTGGATTTCTTTGTGGGACAGGAAAAATTCGCCGAGCACAGGTTCGTAGGTGAAGCCGTTTACGTTGCGTCCGGTTGTGTATACCAGCATGCAGGAAGATCCGTAAAGCACATAACCGGCGGCTACTTGCTTATTGCCTGGCTGCAGTACGTCTTTTTTGGAGGCGGTTTCGCCGACAGGACTAACCCGCCGGTAAATTGAAAAGATAGTGCCTATAGAAACGTTTACGTCGATGTTGGAGGATCCGTCCAGCGGGTCAATGGCGACAATGTACTTGCCTTGCGGGTTGATGTCAATGATGTCCTCTTCTTCTTCCGAAATAATGGCGCATATTTCGCCGCCTTTAGTGAAAGCATCTATGAAATGTCTGTGGGCGATTACATCCAGCTTTTGCTGCTCTTCTCCCTGTGCGTTGGTAACTCCGAAAGCGCCCTCAATTCCGTTAAGTCCGGAGCGGGCTATTTCCATCTGCACAATTTTGCTGGCTAATGCAATGTCGCGGAGCAGCTGCGAGAGCTCGCCGGATGCATAGGGGAAGTCGTCTTGCTTTTTTTTGATGAACCTGTCCAGGGGAATGCCTATAGGCAAACTGATATTATCCAAAGTCATAGTTTTGATTGTTGAATGTGTTTGCAATTATCTGATAAAATTTTAAATAACACACGATATTTTTATTTTTTTATTAAAATCGCAATTGAAAACGTTGTCGTAATTGGGTATTTTCAAAAATACCCAATCAGGAGAATTTTTGTTTGCTGTTCGGGCTTGGTTTTTTGGGCTCAATCCTGGGGTCTTAGCGCATTTTTTAATATTTTCATCGGTTAATAGTGGTTTTCATTTGCCGCAGGTGAAATACACGCAGCGTTTTTTTTCTCATTACCAAAAAAGCCGATATCGGCAGATTGCATTACGGAGTTTCTTGAATTTTTGTAATGAATTTCTGACTGCATGACAAGCCTGCTGCTTTGATTGATTACTGGAATTGAATATATACGATAGATGGATGTCCAATGAAAAAAGCGGAAAAGGTAAAAGTATATAAATTCGGAGGGGCTTCGATTCGGAACGCTGGGGCTGTGAGAAATATGGCTGAAATCATTGGCCAGGAATCTTCTCCGCTTGTGATTGTTGTTTCGGCTATGGGAAAGACAACCAATGCCTTGGAGGAAATTCTTGAGAAGGCAAGAAATGGGCAGTCATGCGCCGAATTTTGGGAAAGGGTAAAAAATTTCCATGTATCTCTTGTTGAAGAATTGTTTGAAAAGGAAGAGAGAACAGTTTTAAACATGCTCCAGGAGTTGTTTTGCGCTTTTGAGAAACAGCTCGAGAGCCTAGCGCCGGAATATGATGAAGCGTATGATCAGCTGGTATCATTCGGCGAGCTGTTTTCTTCTGCAATTGTGGCGGCGTACTTGAATTCCCTTGGCTTTTTGACCGAATGGGTTGATGCGAGGAAGTATGTGAAAACCGACGGGACATTTCGGGATGGCTATGTGAACTGGGACATGACCGGGCAGCTTATGCGCTTGAACTTGCCTTCGGTGCTGGAAGAAAAGCATGTGCTTACGCAGGGCTTTATCGCCGGCGATGTAGAGAACCACACGGTTACACTGGGCAGAGAAGGTTCGGATTTTACCGCGGCGGTTTTTGCATCGTGTTTACAAGCTTCGGAGGTGACTATCTGGAAAGATGTGGCCGGCATAATGAATGCTGACCCCAAACGGGTGGCGGCGACGGTGAAATACGATGAGCTTTCCTACCGTGAGGCTGCTGAGATGACTTTTTACGGCGCTTCTGTAATTCATCCCAAAACCATTAAGCCTTTGGCGAATAAAAAAATTCCGCTGTGGGTGCGTTCTTTCGAGTCTCCGGAAGAAAGAGGAACCGTGATAAAAGAATTGCCTGAGCATCAGGAGCTGCCCGAGGCGATTATTTTCAAGGACCGGCAGACTTTGGTTTCCTTTAAGGCCAAAGACTTAAGCTTTTTGCACGAGCAGGCGCTGGGCAAGCTGTTCAAGCTGTTCACAAGGCATCATATTCGTATTAATTTGCTGCAGAATACAGCCATTTCCCTGGCGGTATGCTTTGATTCGGATCAGGACAAGGTGCTGCGCATGTTGGACGGTTTGCGCGAGGAGTTTGAAATTCAGGTGATTGACGGATTGCAGCTGGTTACTGTAAAAAATTACAGAGGGAAAAATTTGCTTCGCGGTCTGAAAAAAGAAGACGTGTTGCTGGAGCAGAAGACGCTGACTGATTATCAGTTTATTATACGTGAGGAAATGAAAAGTTAAGCACTTCGTACTTTTTATTATTTTCAGTTGTGCTTCACAGCCAGCGGTTTATCGTGTAATGTTAGCATAAGTTGAATTGCTGGCAGCACTAAAAAAGAGAGATTTATAAAAAAAGCAGCAAAATGGCAGTCAAGCCGCTTTGCTGCTTTTTAAATTTATTACCAGATTTTAATTTTCAGGCTGTCAGCGCGAACCATTTTGTCAGTCTCTTTAAGCTTGAACGCGTCTTCAAATTCATTGAGATTGGAAAGCGGTGCAAAGCCGCGAATCATGGCAGGGGCGTGTACGTCAGTTGTCAGGCGGTCTTTAAGAGCTTCCGGACGGTATTTGCATCTCCAGATTGTTGCCCATGAAACGAACAGGCGTTGCTCCGGAGTAAGTCCGTCGATTTTTTCCGGCCGGCCGTTTTCTGCCATATGCTTTTGCAGGGCATGGTACGCCAGAGTGA
Source organism: Cytophagales bacterium (assembly GCA_022360875.1). Taxonomy (GTDB): domain Bacteria; phylum Bacteroidota; class Bacteroidia; order Cytophagales; family Cyclobacteriaceae; genus JAKSBZ01. Next base: position 13,517 of record JAKSBZ010000242.1, read on the forward strand.
TGCCGCCCAAGTCGGCAATGTTTTCTCCTAGAGTAAGCTTTCCGTTTACGTGCATCGAGTCAAGCACAACGTACTCGTCGAATTGTTTCACGACTTTTTGAGCACGTTTGTCGAAGCGATCGGCGTCGGCTTCAGTCCACCAGTCTTTCAGGTTTCCTTCGGCGTCGTACTGGCGTCCCTGGTCGTCGAATCCATGCGTCATCTCGTGGCCGATTACAGCTCCGATTCCTCCGTAGTTTACGGCTTCGTCAGCTTTGTAATCGTAGAACGGAGGCTGCAGGATAGCTGCAGGGAAGACGATTTCGTTTTTCGAAGGGCTGTAGTAAGCGTTTACAGTCTGTGGCGTCATAAACCAACGCCCCTTGTCGATAGGCTTGTAAAGGTCGGCTACGTTTTTCTTGTGCTCAAATATATTGGAGCTGAAATAAGCTTCGGCGAAACTCATTTCTGGAGTCAGGCGAAGTTTTTCGTAAGATTCCCATTTGTCCGGGTATCCGATTTTCACGCCGAATGACTTCAGCTTTTGCTTGGCTTTCTGTTTGGTTTCATCGCTCATCCATTCAAGCTGGTCGATGCGGTCGCCAAAGGTTGCTTGAATGTTGTTCACCATTGCCTGAGCTTTCTTTTTAGCTTCCGGAGGGAATACCTCGTCGACGTAAGCCTGTCCCAGCGCAAAGCCTAGTTTGCCGTTTACGCTGGCAAGCACGGTTTTCCAGCGGGGTTTCATTTCTTTTGCTCCGCGGAGTTGCTGGCTGTAAAATTTCCAGTCCTGTTCACGAACGTCTTTGGTCAGGTAAGCCGCTGAGCCGTTGATGAGTTTCCACTGGAGGTAGGCTTTGAGTTGCTCAACAGAAGTAGACTGCACCAAAGCGTTTACTTCCTGAATGAATGCCGGTTGCTCAACAATAATATATGGAATTTTTCCGAAGCCCAGCTTGTGAAAATATTTCGCAAAGTCGAAGCCCGGGTTGGAGCGGTTGAGGCCCGCCAGACTCATTTTGTTGTAGGTTTTTTTCGGATCTCTTCTTTCTGTTCTGGTCAGTGTTTTTTTAGCCAGGGAAAGCTCCAGCTCAAACACCTGAGCGGCTTTCTTTGAGGCTGCCGCCGAAGGGTCGCCCATCAGCTCGAACATTCGCTGCAGGTGGGCTTTGTACTGTTTGCGGCTTTTCTCGAATTTAACTTCGGTGTAGAAGTCGCGGTCAGGAAGGCCGAGTCCGTCGGCAACCAAATACAGCGCATTGGTCTTGCTGTCTTTTTTGTCGATGTAGACATACTGGCTGAAGAATCCGCCGATTCCGTAGCTGTGGAGGTGAGCCAGCAGTTCTGGAAGTGCCTTGGTGTTTTTCAGGGCGTTTATTTTTTTCAGGAAAGGCGCAATTGGCTGAAGTCCCATTTTTTCGATGCGCCCGGTGTCCATTCCTATCTTATATAGAGAGACGGCTTTTCCTTGATCTGACGACGGTGCGTACTGCTGGCTTTTTACTGCTTTTTCAAGCAGATTTTTCAGGATTGCCTCGTTCGATTTGTTCAGCTCGCTGAAGCTTCCCCAGCGGATTTCGTCCGAAGGGATTTCTGTGCGGGCAAGCCATCCGCCGTTGGCATATTCGTAAAAATCATTCCCAGGCCGCGTTTTCTGATCCATATTGGATAGCTCAATTCCGTGTTCCTGGGTTTTTTCTCTTGCTTTTTCGCCGCCGGTTCCGCAACCGACAAGCGAAGAAAGCAGAAGCGGGGTGAAAAAGTATTGGTTTAGTTTCCCTTTCATATGTATTTAAATAAATGTAAAATGTTCAGTATCGGACTCAGCAGCAGGTTGCAGAAACGTCCCGCAAGAGGTCCGTAGGTCCTGATTTTTTATTGTATACTTTTACTCAATTTATAAATAAGTGACAGGATTTTGATTTATGTTTCCGTGATTTTTATCACTTAAGCTAAAAAATATTTTTTTTTCTTCTTAAAAAACTGTTTTAGTGTCGTTTTGTCAGGCTGGTGTTTTTTGAGCGTGGCCTTTTCCGGAAGGGGCCGGAGTAAAAAGATCACAAACAGAATATTTTGAAAAATCTGAGTTTGGCAACAACCGCTTTTTTAGTGGCCGGTGTGCAGAAGACCTTTATTTGGGTCAAGGCCACTGCTATGGCTTATTTATTAAACTTGCGATGCCCGGAAAAAGCATTTGTAAAGTCAGATTTTTTTAGAAAGGCTTATTTTTCTTTCAAATGTCGCAAACATTGTTCACTTAAAAAGTGTTTAGTATAGTTTGTTTTTTTGTTCAGTGGTCTGTTTTTTGTTCCAAATTTGGCAGTGTTTAGTGTGTAATTTTTAAATGTATGATTGTGTTGTCTCAGGAGATTGATTTGTCAGTTGATTTGATGTTGCTGGAGGGAGATGAGAATGAACTGGAGTTTCCCCCTGACAGCGAATTGCAAAAAGGCTTTTTGCTGGAAGAAGCTGAACAGTAAAAAGACTTCGGACGTCCCCAGTGCAAGGGGAATTTCTAGGGGCAAAAGCAGGATATGTTCTTGTTTTTGCCTTTTTTTTATTCCTTATTTTAGGCTTGTTCTTTTTCCGCGTTTTTCTCCAGCTCTTCCTTATCATCTTTTTTAGTTTTTCGCACGCTGTCGTTTGTTTTGTCGCTTTCCACCTGTCCGTCTTTCAGTCTGATAACTCGGTGGGCAAAGTTGGCAATGTCGTCTTCATGAGTTACCATGATAATGGTGTTGCCTTTGTCGTGGAGCTCTTGAAACAATTTCATAATGTCGTAGGACGTTTTAGAATCCAGGTTTCCGGTTGGCTCGTCGGCCAGGATGATGCTTGGCTTGTTGACCAGCGCCCGCGCAATGGCAACACGCTGGCGCTGTCCTCCGGAGAGTTCGTTGGGCTTATGGTACGCTCTTTCTGCCAAGCCGACATTTCTGAGAGCCTCCATGGCGATTTCTTCTCTCACTTCCTTGTTGTAACCCGAGTAAATCAGCGGCAGAGCAACATTCTCTAATGCGCTTGCACGGGGCAGCAAGTTGAAAGTCTGGAAAACAAAACCGATTTCTTTGTTTCTGACTGTTGCAAGCTCGTCTTCGCTCAGGTGGCTGACATTGTCTTGGTTGAGGAAATATTCGCCTTCGGAGGGCGTGTCCAGGCAGCCGATGATGTTCATAAGCGTGGACTTTCCAGAGCCAGAAGGCCCCATAAAAGCCACGTATTCGCCTTGTTTGATGTCTATGGAAACAGAATGAAGCGCATGAATGGTTTCTACGCCCATTTTGTATACTTTGGAAATTTCTCGGGTTTTTATGAGTGTGGACATATCCAAAGGAAAAAATTATAGTTCGCTGAGTTGTGTTTTTCCGCCAGGGCGGCAATTCCATGTTTGTTGAGGCAATATACTTTCTGTAAAAGACTTTGCTAAGGACATATGTGACAGGCGGGATAAACGCGGGGTTCAGCGGTTCAAAAAGGGAAATCGGCTTGTGCGAATTGCATGTCAACTCAGTATGATAGTATGAGTTTTTTCCTTTGCGCTGAGTGGTGCCAACAGTTTCAATTGATTTGCTGTGATTGCATTTCTATTGTTTTTGTTGTAAAATAACAGTGTGTCTAATGCGTTTTTTTAATCCCATAAAGAGAAGTTGGACAGGTTATGCTTGTCTTGTGGGGTTGATTGGGTAGAAGGCGTGCCGATATTTTTTCTGCTTAAAATTATGCTTAACTGGTTTCGGTTTTTTAAGAAAAGAGCGGTCCTTTCTCCGGTTGTGGAAGAGTATATACAGATGCATTCTGTTCCTGTTCCTTATACGGTGGCCATCGATTCGCTGCGCTTGGTGTTTGTTTGCGCGGAGGCCGAAGGTGTCATTTTGAAGAAACTGGCCGCGGTTCCCATTGACTGCGGGGCCGTCGCTGTGAGTGACGTTCTGTCGCTGAATTTTGAGTCCTGCGAGTCCCGGAAGATTCAGGCTTCGAAACTTGAAGCCTTTCTTAAGGCGGCCAGCGGCGCTGTGCTGATGTGTTCGGATGCGGAATTTCCGATGCGCGCGCTCAACCGAACGCTTCAAAGCCTTTGCCAAACGCCTGTTCGAAACCGCGTTGTGGATTATGTCCGGTGGAAGCGAGAACTTTCTGTCCGGTACGGGATGTTGTTGCCTGATGTCGGTTTTCGGTGCTGCCAGTTGAATTCTCCTCTAAGACGCGCACTTCGGGATGCAGAAGAATATTTGCGCCTGACAAAGCGTATGACGCACAGTTGCCGGCCGATACTCTCTGATCTTTTGCCTTGAATGTAAAAAATTGTTGTTTGGAGGGGCATTGTGGCGACTCAAGGCTGTTTCTGCGGGAGGTGATTCTGCAAAGGCATTTTACAGAACTAATCAATTTTTTTCCTGGCTGCGCACTGTTTCGGTTGAAAGGTGCAAAAAGTTGACGGCGAATGGATTGATTTATAAAAAATAGTAGTAAATTTTGATTGCGTTTTCAGTGCTGCGCTATTGTAACGAAATGATTGTTTGCGGTTTTCGTTGTGAATTTTTTCTGGCTTTTTGATCGAATTGAGGAAATTGGTAGCAGTTGGAGCAAGCATTTCAGTTATTTTTTTAATATTCTCATTTTTTAAAATCATTAAACACAAGCTTTTTGAGGTAATAAGCAATAGCGCAATGTGCTTAGTTAACGTGTATTTTTTTTTATTTTTTTATTGCTAAGGGTAAGAAAAGCTTTTGGCAAAAATCAAGTACTTCCAATGAAAAATAGTTTTTTCGCAACCCTGATTCTGCTTCTGGCATTTCAACTTGCGTCTCCGTCGGTTTTTGCGCAGCAGGATCCTTTGTTTACGTATTACACTTCTAATTCGACCTTGGTGAATCCGGCGATTGCTGGCAGCAACAAAACGCTGCATATGATGGTGGTGCACCGTTCGCAGTGGATGGGGTTTAACGGGGCTCCTACAAGTTCTGTGTTTGCCTTCAGCACGCCCTTGTATCAGAAAGGACTTGGCGTAGGTGCTTCTTTTATTGATGACAGGATCGGGTATGTGCAGCAGATGTCATATTTTATGGATTTGTCTTACAGAATGGTGCTGAAAAAGAAGCTCACCAAGTCGATTAACTACATGAAGTCCGGGCGCAAGACTTTGCTCAGGACACAAAAGAAGCGCGAAGACGTGTACCTGTCGTTCGGTTTGAAGGCAGGGGTGGACAATTTCAGAATTTTGAAAAGCCGTGTCAAAACTTCCCAGACCGGCGACAATTCTATTGCCGGTATGGTTAACGATGAAAAGCAGGCCAATTTCGGTTTCGGGCTGTATTTGTACAGTCCGTCATATTTTATCACTTTTTCTATTCCCCGGCTGGTAACAAGGAAAGTGTACGAAAAAGAGCTTATGCTTGAAAAGACCGATTACCGCAGGATGCATTTCTATTTGGGAGGAGGTATAGTACGGCAGCTTTCGCCTTATTTCAAGGTGCGACCGACCATTATGACACGGTACGTGTACGGCAATCCGCTGTCGGTGGATATGTCGCTGAATTTTTTGTATCAGGAAAAAGTATGGATGGGGCTGGGGTACCGCCTGAAAGACGCAATGTTCTTTAATTTGGAATATTATATTACCGACACATTCAGAATAAGTTATTCCTATGATCTGACAACTACCTCACTTAATAAATTCAGTTACGGAACACATGAGGTTTCCTTGAATATTGATTTGCGTTTGAAAAGAACACCTGGTTTCTGTAAGCGCTACTATTAAACCCGTATTAAAATCAGCAAATATTTTCCTTGGCCGGAACCGGAAATAATGCGAATAAATGTAAATTAGGACAAAGACTTTGATCTAAGACTGAGATGGAAAATAATATTATTCCTCAAGAATTTTTAAATGAAGAGGGAGAGCCAATGGGAGCTTGCCTGATGTGCGGTGAAAAGTTCAGGGAGGATTCGGTGTACACTGTAACGAAGGTGTACAAGAACTATCCAAGGCTGGATTCCTGCCAGCTTCTTTTCGAACATGCGGTTTGCCTTGACTGTGTGGAGAAGACTAAAGGGTCCCTTTCGGAAGCTTCGAAGCAGGCCCTGGAGGAGTACCAGCAGGCGAACGTAACGGTGACGCCTGAAGCCTTGGAGCGATGGTCTGAGTGCTGTCTGTTTAGCGGTATCAGGCTTGCTGACGAGGAGGAGTACGCTTATTACGGCATTTTCGGAGGAGGGCAGATCATGGAAGGAACGTTCCCTTTTGCAGTCGGGCAGACGGCAATGGAGGAGATGTACGCTTTGCTTTCCGCTTCGACTAAAGAATTTCTGGATAATTTTATCGACAAGCATTTTTCGGGGCCGCCCGAATGGAAAGAACTGATGAAAGATTCTCCCGTGGTTTTGTTTTGAGAGAAAAAAAATATCAGCCTGTAACTCGCACATCTTTAGAAAATTGGCTCTCGAGATGGCTAGGAGGCCGAAAAAAAGATTCTAAATGTTTTGCGAATTAAATATTATGTACCACCTTTGCAATCCCAAACGGGAACACAGTGAGCGGATATGGTGGAACTGGTAGACACGCTAGACTTAGGATCTAGTGCCGCAAGGCGTGGGGGTTCGACTCCCTCTATCCGCACCAAGTTGCTTCCGGGCGGTCTTTGACATACTGAGAAAGAATGTGCCAGCAAAACACGTATGAATGATTTTATGCGGATGTGGTGGAATTGGTAGACACGCAGTCTTCAGGCGGCTGTGCCTTCGGGCGTGGGGGTTCGACTCCCTTCATCCGCACTCTTTTTAAAACATCATGTTTTCGCGGATATGGTGGAATTGGTAGACACGCTAGACTTAGGATCTAGTGCCGCAAGGCGTGGGGGTTCGACTCCCTCTATCCGCACTTTTATTTTCCTTTCTTAAAGAATTATTTTCTATTGTATTTCTGAATAGTTTTGATGGAGCAACCGTTTTGGCGCGCAGCGTTCGCAGTGCAGCGCAAAAGTTGTATCCAGGAAATATTTTATCTGAAGCATTTTCGCGCTTGTGCGGATACACAGCTCAAGGAAATCAAATACTCACCAAAGGCTCCGGGCTTCCGGTGAGCAGCTGATGCGTTTCGTTATTTGATGGCCTCAAAAGATGTTCGGATTCCCTTGATCAGCGAAGCGCTGAATCCTTCGTATTCCATTTCGTTCAGTCCGGCAATAGTGCAGCCTTTCGGAGTGGTTACCTTGTCGATCTCCTCTTCCGGGTGGCGGTTGTTTTCAATAAGCAGTTTGCTGGCGCCCTTGGCTATCTGTGAGGCGATCAGGTGGGCTTTTTCGGCCGAAAAGCCAAGTTCGATGCCTCCCTGCGAGGCCGCGCGGATAAAACGCAGAGCGTAGGCTATGCCGCAGGCTCCAAGCACGGTGGCTGCGTTCATAAGGTCCTCGTCGATAAGCAGCACTTCCCCCAGTTTTTCAAATATTTCCAGCACGAGTTTCTGTTGCTCCTTCGTTCCGTTTTCTGTTGAAATGCAAGTCATGGATTCGCGGATGGCTATGGCCGTATTCGGCATGATGCGGAACAGTGGTTGCTCGCAGCCCAGAATTTCCTGCAGCTCTTTCAGCGAAACTCCTGAAGCCACCGAGAGAATTAGCTGGTCGGATTTCAGGCTGGGTTTGATTTCGGCCAGCACGCTTCCGATTTTGTAAGGTTTAAGAGCCAGTATGATTACTTGTGCGTTTCTTATGGCTTCGGTATTGTCGTGTGTGGCCTTCATGCCCAGTTTCATCAGGTCCTCGAGTCCGTCTGCTTTCCGCCGGGTTACTGTGATTTGCCCGGCAGAGAGAGCTTTGGTTTCCAAAAGACCCAGGGCGATGGCGCTTCCGAGATTTCCACCCCCGATAATGGTGATTTTACTGTCGTTCATATGATGTGTGTATTGTGGTGTAAAAATACAGTCTACCCAAAGGTAGGGGCTTGAAATTCTTTTGTGCTCATATTGAAGGTTATTTTTTGAATAATGTGATAAAACAAGTAAGCGGATTTGAAACTTGAATTTTTAATGTAATATTTATCGCTGTGGTTTTATTTTAAAGTAGGGTTAGTCTTTGTTATTATTAGTCAATAGGATGTGTAGTCAAGAAAAAACTGATTGAAAGAAAGGTGACAATCCTCACTGAGTTGAATTAATAATGTAAGTATCTTTAGTAAAACCCCGGTTGCCGGGGCAGATCCAATGACAAACCGGTAGACAATGCGCAAAACGACAAGCTTTTTTTTCTTTGTTTTTTTTGTTTTTTATGGATTATGTGCTCCCTGTTCTGGTCAGGAGATGGCTGAGCTGAGGAGATATTATGAAGAGCAGGAGAAGTCGCCTGCATTTAAGATTTTCCATGACTCTTCCCGTGTGTTGCAGCAGATTATTTTGCTCAGGCACGGCGAACCTGATTTAAAGAAAGAAGGCTGGCGGAATAGAAGAGAGGCACTTAGTTTTATGCGCGCCTATGATTCCGTTGGGGTGAAACGCATTGTCAGAAAGCCTTTTGCGCTGCGAACGGGAACTGTGCGGCGTGTTTTCCACAGCAGCATGCAGCGGGCACGGCATACCGCCGAACAGCTTTTCTCAGAATACCAGTTGGAAGAAAGCGCCAGTTTTCGGGAATTTGAGCGCAAACCAATTGTTTTTTTCAATGTCCCCATGCCTACCTCTTTTTGGGTAGGGAGCTCCCGTTTTTTTTGGCTGATGGGGTTCAACAGCCATGGAATTGAGTCGGTGGGAGATGCGCGAAGACGCACCCGAATCAATGCCTATTTTATGTCAGAAATTTCCAAGAAAGAAAAGACTGTAGTGCTTGTCGCTCATGGCTTGCACAACCGGGAGCTGGCGCGCTATCTAAAACGGATGGGCTGGGAAATGGTGTACAACAGCGGCGATGAGTATTTGTCATTTAAGATTCTGGCGAAGCCGGGAATTTAGCTGGGAGGTATGCATGCTTTTTATTTTTATCCGGAGAATTTTTTAGGAGCGAATAGATTGGTGATTGCTTGTAATGTTGAACAAAGAGTTGAAGAATAATTGTGAAACAGTCTTGTCTTTTGAGAAAGGAAAAGTACAAGATGTGGAGGAGCTGGAAAAGCTTTACGACGGTCTGAACGAGTTTTTGGAAAGAGGACAAAATTATCCGGGATGGATTAAGGGCATTTATCCGACAAGGCATCAGGCCGAGGACGGTATAAGGAAGAATACGCTGTACGTAGCCAGATCTGAAGGCCAAATACTGGCTTCGGTTATTCTGAATAATGAACCTGAAGAGGCGTATCATGCAGCTCAATGGTCATTTTTGTCCGATTATACTGACGTTTTTGTAGTGCACACACTTGTGGTGCGGCCTGATTGTTTTGGCCGTGGTATGGGTGCGTCTTTGATGCAGTTTGTTGTTGCAGAGGCGTCTCGGCTGAAAATGAAAGCTATTCGTTTGGATGTGTACAAGGGAAATTTGCCGGCAATCAGATTGTATGAAAGGTTCGGGTTTGAGTATGTCGACACGGTTGATTTGGGACTGGGGATGTATGGGCTTGATGAATTCAAACTATATGAAAAGCTTCTAAATACTGACGGGTAAAGCTTTCTGGGTTTTTGGCCTGTTGCGTTCAGTTTAGAAGCAGTCATATTTTTTTGAGTAAGTGCTTTTAAGAACTGTCAGCAATATTACTTAAGTTAATATTAGGATAAATCAATGGCTATGAAACATGGCTGAGTATAATAAAAAATCGCGAAGTTCTTAATCGTTTTTTCAATATGAAACATCCAGAATAACTGGCCTTAGCACATACGGTAGACATGATTATCGTGGACGTGCCATCTGACCATCGGAAAACCGTCAAAGCAAATGAAAAAATCCTCCGATGTTTTTTCGGAGGATTTTGAAGATTTTTTTCTCTTTTAAGATTAAATATTTAATTGATGATCAGCTGTTTGCTGAACGTGTTGTCTCCGTCGCTCAAACGGATAATGTAGGCGCCCCGGTTCAGTTTTCCGGTGGACAAATAGCCGCGAGGGTTGGCTGTCCCTTCCTGCAGTACCTGGCCGCTTAGCGAAACAATCTGATATTTGACGCGCTGTTCGGACCGCATTATTATTTGAAGACGGTCTTTCGCTGGATTCGGGAACAGACCGAACGGTGTGGACGGCTCGTTGCCGATCGGTTCTGCGCTGATGTGTTTTGAAGCGTTGAATTCAGCGTTGGCTGTTGCAGAGACGTTTACGGTATAGTCTTCGACTTCGCCGTAAGTTAGGTTGCCGCAGGCAACAGGAGGGGTATTGTACCGCATGGAAACCCGCATGCGTGTGTTGCCTGTCTGGGCAGTGTTAGGAATGGTGAAGTTATAGCTTAGATTGTCTGTGCTGGAAGAAGAGCCTTCAAGAATGACTTCGCCGTCTTCGAAGCTTCCGTCGCGGTCATAGTCAATCCATGCTTTCCAGTATTCAGTATAGGTGCCTGTGGTTGCTGCGCTGACAACAATGGTGTTTGCACCGTACGAAACATTGGCGGTTAGGGAAGTGAAGTCAGCATATCCTCCGTTCTTGCCGGTTGTGTTAGCCAAATTGCCCAGGGCCACATAGTCAATCCATTCGTAGTTGACATTGTTGCCTGTGGTAGTGCAATATTCTATTTGATCGTCAAGTGTGGTGACCTGAAGTATGCTGCTGGCTGCTGAAATGTTTCCAGCGATGTCTTTGGCTTTTACGGTAAAATCGTAAGTTGTCGAGGCGCTTAGGCCTGTGACCGAGTAAGAGGTGGAAGCAGTGTTGCCTATCAGCGAGTTGTCTTGGAATACGTCGTATGATGCTACGCCGACATTGTCAGTGGAGGCGTTCCAGCTGAGATCTGCGCCCGTTTGTGTGATATTGGCGCTGACCAGGTTGTCAGGAACTGAAGGCGGCTCGGTGTCAGGTGCAGTTGCTAGTATGTTGATGCTGTAGTCTTCCACTTCGCCGTATGTAAAGGTTTCACAGGCAGTCGGTATGCCGTTGTATTTCATAGAAACACGCATTCTGGTGGTGCCTTCAAGGGCCGAAGACGGAACGCTGAAGCTTCCTGAAACAGGTGTGTCTGTGCTGCTGGCTTTCTCCCATATTTTTTCATCTGTTCCGAAAGTCCCGTCTCGGTTGTAGTCAATCCATACAGCGTAGCCCTCGCTGTAAATAGTTCCGGTCCATGTCGGAGTAATTGTTATGGTGTAGGACTGTTCTTTATTCAAATCCGTGCTGATGGAAGTGAAATCCTGGTATCCTGAAGAACCGGCATTGGAAGAATTGTCGATGCCTTCGAGCTGAACCCTTCCGATATATTCATCGGATACGTTGTTTCCGTTTGAATTGCAGTAGGTGAGCGGGGTGTCGGGAGTGGTGAAGTTTGCAGAGGCGCTGTAGTCAGAGGAATTGCTGTCGCAGTTGCTGCGCACCTGGACCTCGTAGTCCGAATTGGCTTGCAGACCGGCAAGCGAAGCTGTATTGCTGCTTGTCTGCATGGTTTGCCAAGTGCCGGCTCCGATTATTCGGTAACGCAGATTGAAGCTTGCGCCTGCGATGTTGTCCCAGTTTATCGTAGCGGAAGTGCTCTGAATGTTGCTGGCCGCAATGTTTGTCGGCACGGTTGCCGTGCAGCTGGCCAAAGTGGTGAAGTTTACTGATGCGCTGTAATCAGACGGAGTTCCGTTGCAGATGCTTCTTATTTGCACTTCGTAGTTTGTGGCGCCTTGCAGGCCCGTTAGGCTGGCTGAGTTGTTTGTTGCCGTTAGGGTTTGCCAGCTAGTGCTTCCTGCTATTCGGTAGCGCACGTCAAAGCTTACTCCGCTGATCTGGTCCCAGTTTACAGCAGCCGAATTGTTTTGAATATTTGAAACGGCAACGTTTGATGGTACTGTGGCCGTACAGTTTTGAGAAACAGATATGCCGGAAATGATTACAGAGAAGTTCTGATTCCCGCCTGACAGGCTTCCTTTGTGTGTAACAGTAACTACGTATGATCCGGAAGCGTTGTCAACTTTAATGCTTTCGATATTGTCGACAATATTGTCGCCTTTGGTTGCTGCTGCAGAAGGATTGGCTGGGTCCAGCTTCCACGGATAGTATGTGGTGCCTCCCTGTGTAACCCTGACGTCAAGGTCGTTGACCAGTGCCGGAGTCGCCAGGTCGTTGGTGTTGGCCAGTACTTGTCCGGCCGGATCGGTCCAGCAGATGCTAACCTGAAGAGGTGAGCTGCCGTCTGAGGTAACGGTTTTCGTGTAAGTGCCGTTGTTGCTGAGCTGCTCTTCCGAAACATGGGATGCGGAGCCGTGGTTTGATATGATTTCCGCTGCGCGTTTTGTATTTATCAGTCCCCAGCCAAATGCGTAGTCCGGACCGTCTGTGCTTCCGGCTTCGTCTGCGCTGTGCAGCGCCAGGCCTCTGAGTGTGGCCGCTCGCATGTAAGAACTGTTCAGGTTGTTGTAGTGCTGCTGCAGGAGCAGCAGACTTCCCGTGGTGCTGGGCGAGGCCATCGAAGTGCCGCTGTAGGTTGCGTAGGAATTGTCGCTGTCGGATACCGAAGAGTACGTGCTCACTCCTTTGGCCGAGATGTCGGGTTTGATTCGTCCGTCGTCGGTTGGTCCCCAGCTGCTGAAAGCTGACATAGTGACGCTGGAAGCTCCGGTGTAGTTGTTTACTTGGTTTACAGCAGCTACCACAATGGCGTTTTTCGAACATGAGTGTCCGGTCAGGATGTCGTATCCTCCCTTGTTGTTTACTTGGCCCGAGAGCTGGCGGTCATTTCCGGCGGCATTGACCATTTGGTAATATGGGGCGTTATACATGATTTCATCCCAGTTTTTGGAAGATTCGATGTATTTGCCGAAGTAATACACTGGTATTTGCAGCTGTCCGAAGATATTGAAGGCCGCGATTCCGTAAGAGTGGTTGGAGAGCAGCAGTCCGTCACCGGCGGCGGCGGCGCCTTCTGATTGGTCGTCGCTCCAGTCGTAGTTCCAAGAGCTTGCTTTAAAAGCCATTCCCCGGGCATTGCCGCTCTGGACTTGGTCGGTACCGATGATTGTCCCCGTTACATGGAGGGCGTGGCGGTTGTTGCCGTTGGGGCTCGAAAAGACGGCGCCGTCCTTTTGCGTGGCCCTGCCTGACATGAGCTCATGCGTCGCGCGGACAGGTCCGCCGTCCCATACACCCGCAGTCATATTTTCGCCGTGGAGGCTTAGGCCCAGACCGCCTCCTGTGTAAAGCTGGTCAGCTCGGGAAGTTACGGCTGCGCCTGCATTAAAAGTGGTGTAGTAAATCGGATAGCCGTCCGGCGTTATTCCCTGCAATTCGAGCGTTCTTCCTTCTTTGGTTTGTATCAGCACTTTCCACCCTTTTGCTTTCGCCATGTCAAGCGCTTTTTTCTTTTGGTGCTGTTGCTGCAAATGAATTTGTTTTTGCAGGCTTTCAATTTTTGGCAAATTGTAGTTGCCTTGAATGTGCTGGCGTTCCTTTAGGTTTTGTCCGAAAAGCGGCAGTGTTAGAAAAAGAAACAAAAAAACTCCTCCCCATCTAAAGGGGTATTTTGTACAGTGTTTCATTTGTGATTGTAGTTAAGTTTGTAGAATATGATTGGCGAAATGCCTTTTTGGGCTCCGCAACAACTAATCCAAGAAAAAGAGAAAAAACAGCATATTCCTGAGTTGATATTTTTTTGTCAGGATAAGAAAATGTAGGTAAGTTTCGGGCGAATATTAAAAGTTTAGTCGGTTGAAAAAGCGGCGGTTTGAGTGGCAGCGGTTTTTTTCTATGAAGAGTGGGGCAGCGGTGATTTTGAAGGGTGTTTTTATGAAGTTTGTTTTCTTAAAAAATTGAAAACTTATTCGCGTACAAAATAATCCTTCAGGAGTGCTTCCGTTTTTTTAAAATGCGTGTTAATTTGTGTTTTCACTCCGTTCGAGTCTGAGTGAATTTTTGATGTGATAAGTAAAAATATTAAATCAAATTCAATTCAATAATATGGCACTAACAGAATCAAATCTCATAGAAATAGGCCGGTCAGCGCCTCAGTTTATGCTGCCTGACACCGTTACCGGAAAGTCGCTCCGTTTGATAGACTTGAAAGGCGATAAGGGGACTGTAATTATGTTTATCTGCAACCATTGTCCGTATGTTGTGCACGTTAATGAAGAGTTGGTGCGGCTGGCTGATGAGTACCAGAAAAAAGGAATCCGTTTTGTTGCAATCAGCAGCAATGACGCTGCTGAGTATCCGGAGGACGCTCCGGAAAAGATGAAAGAAAAAGCTCAGGAGTTGGGTTATCCGTTTCCGTATCTTTATGACGAGTCGCAGCAAGTGGCCAAATCTTATGACGCAGCCTGTACCCCTGATTTTTACCTTTTTGACGGTGAACTTAATCTGTTTTATCATGGTCGGCTGGATGAATCACGGCCAGGCAGCGGCATAGCCGTTACGGGAAGAGATATGAGGAAAGCCATGGATACGCTTCTGGTTGGTGATACCCCGTTGAGTCCTCAAATGCCGAGCATTGGATGCAGCATAAAGTGGAAGTAACCAGGCAGTTTGACTGTTGCTATTTTGTCTTATGCTGTTTTCAGATAAAGGGTCTAGCTGAGAGAGATGTCTGAGAACAGCAAATTGTCTGAAATGTTATTGGATAAGGGAAGGCAGCAATACATAAACGCTAGCTTCTTAAAAGGTAGCAGAAATAAGCCGTCGTATTTTGCGATGGCTTATTTTTTAGTCCGGAAATAAACGGGTTGCATTAAGAAGGACTTTACAGTGAATAGATTATTGATGAATGCTTTGATCGAAACATGTTTGATGTGATGAGTTTCTGTGTGTTTTTGATTAATATATTCTTATTCCGTGTGTTGCGACGTCTTTTTTTGAGTTTGTTGCTTGTTTTTTTTGAGTGAGTTTCCATTTGGTTTATCTTGAGGAGTTTTTTTATGTAAATCTAAAAAACTGTTTTGATGAAGATTGTAGACTTGACCAAACCAATTAAGTACAACAAGCAGGATCCTTGGTTTATGCGTGTTAGAATTAAGCATAAAACGCATAAGAATTCCAGGTGGCTTATCAGAATTTTAGGTCTTCCGTTTCGATTGTTTCCAAAGAATTTTATGGGATGGGCTGACGACACAATCAAAAAAATGGGTGTGCATTCCACAACGCATATTGACGCTCCTTGGCATTACAGTCCGGTAGTTAACGGAAAACGAGCAAAAACAATTGATGAAATCCCGTTGGAGTGGTGCTTTGGCGAGGGCTTGGTGATTGACATGACCCATAAGGATGATTTTGATCCGATTACTGTACGGGACATTCAGGATTTTTTGCTTCAGAATCAGCTGGAGATAAGAAAAGATATGATCGTTTTGATCCGAACCGGCCGAGACCGGTTTAACGGAACAAAAGATTTTCATAAGAAGGGCACAGGCATGAGTGCAGAGGCGACTGAATGGCTGATTGACCAGGGAGTGAAAGTTATGGGCATTGATGCCTGGGGCTGGGATTTGCCGTTGCCTTATATGATTGAGCAAGCGAAAAAAACGAATGATCCGGAGCTGTTTTGGGAAGCGCACTTAGTGGGGGAGAGAAAAGAGTATTGCCATATTGAGCAATTGGTGAATTTGGGCGCATTGCCTTTTACCGGGTTTAAGGTGGCTGTTTTTCCGATGAAAATCGTGGGAGCCTCCGGGGCCCCGGCCCGGGTTGTGGCCATCTTTGATGAAAAGCAGTAATTTGTTCCTGTCTTACTAAGTGTCTATTTTAATTTCTTTTATGGAAAGAAGTTGAAAGTCAGTGTTATGTGTTTTTTAATATGTGAAAAAGCAGGCAAATTGCCTGCTTTTCTGTATGGTTTCATTTCATTCTGTTTTGACTTTCGGTTCGTAACTCAGTACAGGGGCCAGCCATTTTTCAGTTTCTTCAAGCGTTTTTCCCATACGCTCGCTGTAACATTCCGCCTGGTCTTTCCCGATTTTTCCCAGGCCGAAATACTTGCTTTCGGAATGGGCAAAGTACCAGCCGCATACGCTGGCCGCGGGATTCATTGCCAGGTTTTCGGTAAGCGTACAGCCGATTTCCTGTTCGGCATTCAGCATGTCGAAGAGCACAAGTTTTTCCTGGTGGTCGGGGCAAGCCGGATAGCCCGGCGCCGGACGGATGCCTTGGTATTTTTCCCGAATCAGCTCGTCGTTGTCGAGCTGTTCTTCCGGAGCGTAGCCCCAGTGCACTCTGCGGACTTTTTCATGCAAAAGCTCGGCAAACGCCTCGGCAAAGCGGTCGGCAATGGCCTTGACCATAATGGCTGAATAGTCGTCGAGTTGCTGCTCGAAGCGCTCGGCCAGTTTCTGCGCACCGTGAACCGTAACGGCAAACGCGCCCAGGTAATCTTCGCGGCCGGAAGCTTTCGGTGCGACAAAATCGCTCAGACAAAGGTTCGGCAGCTGCTTGGCTTTTTTGCTTTGCTGGCGCAAGTGGTGCAGTTCGAAGGCTTTTTCGTTTCGGTTTTCTTCCATCGTTTCCGCGTCGAAATCATACAGGATTAAATCGTCTCCCGAAGCATTGGCCGGATAGAAGCCAAAGACGGCTTCAGCTTTAAGGCTTTTCTCTTTGATGATCTGCCCGATAAGTTTTTCCGCATCATTCATAAGCCGCTGCGCTTCGCCGCCAATTACCGGGTCTTTCAGAATTGCCGGATATTTTCCCGCCAATTCCCAGGAAGAAAAGAAAGGCGTCCAGTCGAAATATGGGAGAATTTCGCTGAGCGGATAGTCGTGAAGCGTGCGGTTGCCTAAAAAGCGTGGTTTGACAATCGGAGCATTTTTCCAGTTGATGGGCGCTTTCTTTTTTCGGGCTTCGGAGAGCGTGAGCAGTGTTTTTTCCTTGCTGCGCTTCTCGTGGCTGGCTCGGAGCTGAATATACTCGCTTTTAAATTCCTGCATGTAGGTTTGCACTTCTTCGGGGTTTTCCGAAGTAAGCTTGTTGGCCACGGGAACGCTTTTGGAGGCGTCCAGCACGTGAATGACGGCGCCTTCGTAATTCGCGTCGATCTTGACGGCCGTGTGCATGCGCGAGGTTGTTGCTCCGCCAACAAGGAGCGGTATGTGCAGCTTGCGCCGCTGCATTTCCTTGGCCACATAAACCATTTCGTCCAGCGAAGGCGTGATTAGTCCGCTAAGTCCGATGATGTCCGCCTGCTCTTCCTCGGCCTTGTTCAGGATTTCCTCCAAAGGGACCATAACGCCCATGTCGATGATTTCGAAATTGTTGCAGGCCAGCACCACGCCAACAATGTTTTTTCCGATATCGTGCACATCGCCTTTTACCGTGGCCAGCAGAATCTTTTTTCTCTTGTCCGCTTTTTGCAACTCCGGATTATTCTTTTTTTCTTCTTCAATAAAAGGAATCAGATGAGCAACGGCCCGCTTCATCACCCGGGCGCTTTTTACTACTTGGGGAAGGAACATCTTGCCGGCGCCGAACAAGTCGCCGACCACGTTCATTCCGTTCATCAGCGGACCTTCGATGACGTGAAGTGGGCGCTCGTGCTGCAGGCGCGCTTCCTCAGTGTCTTCGTCGATGAATTCGACGATTCCTTTTACCAGCGCGTGGCTGAGGCGTTCGTCTACGGGCAGCTTTCTCCACGCGTCGTCTTTTTCCGCTTTCTTTGTTTTTCCTTTGACGGTTTCGGCGAATTCCACCAAGCGTTCGGTGGCTTCTTTTCGGCGGTTGAGCAATACGTCTTCCACGCGTTCAAGCAGATCTTTCGGTATTTCCTCGTACACTTCGATCATGCCTGCGTTTACAATACCCATGTCTAGGCCCGCTTGAATGGCATGGTAAAGAAAAGCCGAGTGCATGGCTTCGCGCACGGCGTTGTTTCCGCGGAATGAAAAAGAAATGTTGCTGACGCCTCCGCTGACTTTGGCGTGCGGGAGGTTTTTCTTGATCCATCGCGCGGCTTCGATAAAATCAACTGCATAGTTGTTGTGTTCTTCGATTCCTGTGGCCACAGTCAGGATGTTCGGATCGAAGATTATATCCTGCGGAGAGAAGCAGGCTTTTTCGGTAAGCAAACGGTAGGAGCGCTCGCAGATTTCGATTCGCCGTTCGTATGAATCTGCTTGTCCTTTCTCGTCGAATGCCATCACCACGGCTGCTGCGCCGTATTTGCGGATTTTTTTGGCCAGCTCAATGAATTTTTCTTTGCCTTCCTTCAGCGAAATGGAGTTTACGATTCCTTTTCCCTGAAGGCATTTCAACCCGGCTTCGATTACCGACCATTTTGACGAATCAATCATGAACGGGAGTTTGGCGATTTCCGGTTCTGAAGCCATCAGGTTGAGAAATTTTGTCATGCAGGCTTCCGAATCCAGCATGCCCTCGTCCATGTTGATGTCGATTATTTGCGCGCCGCCTTCCACTTGGTGCAAAGCAATGGAAAGCGCCTCGTCGTAGTTTTCTTCTTTGATCAGGCGTGCGAATTTTCTGGATCCCGTCACGTTTGTGCGCTCGCCGATATTGACGAACATTGTCTCTGGCTTGATGGTCACGGGCTCCAGGCCGCTCAGGTGCATGTCAAAATCCGGCTCCGGTATTTTCCTTGGCTTAATGGTTTTGACGGCTTCCTCAATTGCTCGAATATGCTCCGGAGTTGTGCCGCAGCAGCCGCCTACGATGTTCAGGATACCTTCTTCGGCAAAGCTTTTCAAAATACCCGCCATGTATTCCGGTGTTTCGTCGTACTGCCCGAATTCGTTGGGCAAGCCTGCATTCGGATGGCAGCTTATGCGGCAGCTCGCCGCGCGCGATAACTCCTGAACATACTGGCGCATTAAATCCGCTCCCAGGGCGCAGTTCAGCCCGACCGAAAGAATAGGCATGTGCGCGATTGAGTTCCAGAACGCTTCCGTGGTTTGGCCGGAAAGCGTCCGTCCGCTGGCGTCGGTAATCGTGCCAGAAACCATAACCGGCAGCTGTGTTCCTGTCTCTTCGAAATATTTGTCTATGGCAAAAAGCGCGGCTTTGGCGTTGAGGGTGTCAAAAACCGTTTCGACCAAAAGCAAATCCGCGCCGCCTTCGGCAAGTCCCTTCGCCTGCAGGTAATAGGCCTCGGCGAGCTCGTCAAAACTGATTCCCCGGAATCCCGGATCGTTTACGTCGGGCGAAAGTGAAGCCGTGCGGTTGGTCG
>JAKSBZ010000305.1 GCA_022360875.1 Cytophagales bacterium
CAGTGAGTGATGTCTGAAAGTGACAAATAATACGAAGCATATAAATAAAAAAATAAACGTTATGGAAATCAATCGCTATATCGACCACACAATATTGAAGGCAACAGCCACTGATGCGGAAATTACGCAGCTTTGCGATGAAGCTAAAGAGCACAATTTCTTTTCGGTATGTGTAAACACTTGTTACGTGCCTTTGGCTGCGAAGCTGCTGGCAGGAACCGAGGTAGATGTTTGTACTGTTGTTGGTTTCCCTCTGGGCCAGATGGACAAGGATTCCAAAGTTTTTGAAGCCGCTCAGGCGATCAGAAACGGTGCGACAGAGGTTGATATGGTAATCAACGTCGGTTTCTTGAAATCAGGAAAAACTGACGAAGTGCGCGAGGAAATCAGAGCCATCAAAGAGGCAATTGGCGATCACGTGCTGAAGGTGATTATCGAGACTTGTTACCTGACAAAAGAAGAAATCAAGCTGGCAAGTGAACTGACTGTTGAAGCTGGAGCAGATTTCATCAAAACTTCAACCGGATTCGGAACAGGCGGAGCTTTGGTGGAAGACGTGAAAATCATGCTGGAAGTAGCAGGAGACAAAGCGAAAGTGAAAGCTTCCGGCGGTGTAAGAGATTTCGCAACTGCGAAGCAATATATCGACATGGGCGTGATGCGTTTGGGAACTTCAAGCGGGATCAAGCTTATGAAAGGCGAGGAATTGGGCGAGAACGATTATTAATCTCTTATCAGATGAAGAAAAATATTGACAGAGTTATCCTGATTGTGCTGGACAGCGTAGGAATCGGGTTTTCCGATGACGCCAATGAATACGGCGATCTGGGTGCAAATACTCTGGGGCATATCGGTGACGCGGTTGGGCTGCATATGCCGAACATGGCGCGTCTGGGACTTGGAAATTTGGCTAATATCGGCGGGATTCCCAGAAACATGAAACCCGAGGGCGCTTTTGGGATTGCAAAAGAAGTTTCGAAAGGAAAAGATACAACCACGGGACACTGGGAAATTGCCGGACAGATTCTGGAAGAGCCATTTCCGACATATTTGAACGGTTTTCCTAAGGAAATAATCGATGAGTTTGAGGAGAAAACCGGTAGGAAGACAATTGGAAACAAAGTGGCTTCCGGAACGGCGATTATCGAAGAGCTTGGCGACCAGCATGTTGCTTCCGGTGATTTGATTGTCTATACGTCAGCCGATTCTGTTTTTCAAATTGCGGCGCACGAGGAAATTGTTCCGCTTGAAGAGCTTTACCGCTACTGCGAAATTGCCCGTGAAATGCTGAACGTAGGCCGTGTGATCGCCCGTCCGTTTATCGGCGAAAGCGGTGCGTACACGCGTACTTCCAATCGTCATGATTATGCTTTGGAACCGGCAGACAATATGATGTCGCGTTTGAAAGAGGCCGGACAGGACGTATGCGCGGTAGGCAAAATTTCGGATATTTTCGCTGGAAAAGGCGTTACCGAAAGCCGTCGCACAAAAGACAACATGGAAGGCGTCGACACGACAATCGATTTTATTAAAGAAAGCAACAAAGGATTGATTTTCACTAACTTGGTGGACTTTGATATGCTTTTCGGGCACCGACGCGATGTATGGGGCTACAAAAACGCATTGGAGGAATTCGACGCCAGGCTTCCGGAAATCCTGGAAACGATGCGTGAAAATGATTTGCTGATAATCACAGCGGATCACGGCAACGATCCGATCTTCAAAGGAACCGACCATACGCGCGAGCATATTCCGATTGTAGTGGCCGGAAATCATGTGAAGCCGGGAAGAATTGGATTTAGAAACAGTTTTAAAGATATTGCTGATACGGTTGAAGACATCCTGATGGAAAAAGAATCGGAAGGCAGTTTCGCTGATATTATTCTATAATTTATAAAAAACTCATAATGAGCGTACATATAGGAGCAAAAAAAGGAGAAATCGCCGAAACAGTGCTGCTGCCAGGCGATCCGTTGAGGGCTAAATTCATTGCCGAGAATTTCTTGGAGGATGTAGTTTGTTACAACGAGGTTAGAGGAATGTTGGGGTTCACCGGAACATACCAGGGAAAACGCGTTTCCGTTCAGGGTTCGGGTATGGGAGTTCCTTCGATTGGAATTTACGTAAATGAGTTGATCCAGCAGTATGGAGTAAAGAAACTGATCCGTATCGGAAGCTGCGGTTCGTACCAGGAGGATGTTCGCGTTCGCGATTTGGTGCTTGCGCAAACGTCTTCAACAGACTCGTCTATGAACAAGCTTCGTTTCAACGGTATGGATTTCGCGCCTGCCGCTGATTTCGAAATGCTTAAGGGAGCTTATGAAAAGGCGCAGGAGAAAGGCATTCGCACGCACGTTGGAAATATTCTGACTTCTGATGAATTCTACCAGGACGATCCTGAAGCCTGGAAACACTGGGCTAAATTTGGTGTTCTGGCTGTGGAAATGGAAACGACTATGCTTTATACTATGGCGGCTAAGTTTGGTGTTAAAGCTCTGACTGTTTTGACAGTAAGTGATTCTTTGGTAACAGGAGAGGCCCTGCCGGCGGAAGACCGTCAGCTTACCTTTACCAATATGATGGATGTAGCATTGACTATTGCTTAAGTTGTAAGAATAAATTTTGATATTCTGAAATAAAAAAGACAGCCATTGGCTGTCTTTTTTCATAAGCGCTTTGCGCAGAAGGCAAAGTGAAATTTTTATTTTCAAATTATTTTTTCGCGATTGCATCTGTTGTTTTCGGTTTATTACCCATCGTAATTTCCAGCCGGCCTCCGGATTTCAGCGCACTGTGCGGGAAGAACGGTTTGCTAAGCGTTTTTCCGTTTAAGCTGATTTTCTGGACATACTTATTGGTTCTGCTGTTGTTGTGTACAACAATTTCGAATGTGCCGTTTTTCACCTGGATGCTTCCGCGGTCGATTAACGGCCGGCCGATGGTATAAGTAGGATTGCCAGGCGCTACCTGATAGATACCCAGAGCATTCAGGATGTACCATGAGGACATTTGTCCCACGTCTTCATTTCCGCAGATGCCTTCTGGCGTTGGTTTGTAGTAATGGTACAGAATCGAATCGACGATCTGCTGTGTTTTATATCCTTTTCCGATGTAGTTGTAAAGGTAGCTGATGTGGTGGCTGGGCTCGTTGCCGTGCGCATACTGTCCGATAAGTCCTGTGATGTCTCCAGAAGCGCTATTCCCTTCTATTTTCGAAGATGTTGAGAACAAGGTGTCCAGCTTGGCTTCAAAGGCCTGTGGGCTGCCGAAAAGATCAACCAGACCTTCGACGTCATGAGGCACAAACCAGGTCCATTGCCAGGAGTTTCCTTCGGTGAAATCGCCTTGTCCGTGTTTTGAATAGCGGGGAGAAAAGTCAGGCCTCCAAGATCCGTCGGCCATTATGCCGCGCATAAAGTTTATGTTTTTGTCAAAATACAGGCTGTAATATTTTGATCGCTTTTCGTATTTCTTCTGAATGTCCTTTTTGTTGGCCATTTTGGCCAGCTGTGCAATACACCAGTCGTAATAGGCATTTTCCAGACCAAATGAAACAGACTGATGGCAGGAGTCTGCCGGTATGTAGCCCTGCTTGTTCAGAAAATAATTGTGGCGCGACATCACCCGTTGGGCGCGCTCTTCGATTTTTCCTTCAACCCATTCCGGATGGTATTCAGAACTTTTCAGCGAAGCCTGAAGCGCTTTGTTGATATCGTCTTTGGCGATTCCTTTGGCGTAGGCGTCAGCAATGACCGAAACGGCAGGATAGCCGACCATTGTTCCGGTATAGTTGGCCAGCAGAGGCCATTTTGGCAGCATGCCGCCTTCCTGCTGCTTTTGCAGCAATGAGCTTACGTAGTCTGCGGCGCGTTCCTCGTCGATGATAGTCATAAGCGGGTGAAGCGCGCGGAAAGTGTCCCAAAGCGAGAATACCGTGTAGTTGGTAAAGGCTTTGGTTTCGTGAATTTTCTTGTCGATGCCTCGGTATTTGCCGTCAACATCATGGTAAACCATTGGTTGAATGTTGGCATGGTACAAGGCTGTATAAAAATTAGTTTTTACATCTTTGTCATCCGTTTCTATGGCAATTTTGTTCAGTATTTTCGACCAGCTGTTAACCGCGCTTGAACGAACCGTTTCGAAATCAAAGTCTTTGATTTCAGCCAGTAGGTTTTTCTTGGCGCCTTCCTGGCTTACGGCGGAAATGCCCACTTTCACAAGAAGCGGCTTGTTAGATTTTCCGAAATTCAGATACGCTTTAAGTTTGTCTCCTTCAGCTTTTTTTCCGTTAACGACTTTGCCGTTTCTTTTCA
>JAKSBZ010000131.1 GCA_022360875.1 Cytophagales bacterium
GCTTTACGGCTCTTCTTTGACTCATGACGGCATCTCGGGAAAGGGTAAGGGTGTGCCTTTTCACCAGCAGGAAGCCAACTTTAGGCTACCTATTGGGACACCCAAAACAAGTTCAGGCTTGTATTTCGCTGGTAAACATTAACTTATGCCATAAAGCTCGACTCCTTCCAGGGTCACAAGCCGGATGGCAAATGAAAAGGAAACGACTTTGTTTCCTTTTTTTTTATACCAAAATTTTACATTAAGGGCTTCAATTTTTTAATCTGAACGATCGCGAGTATGAGTAGCAGCGTAATTCTACTCACAGGCCTCTCGGATATGCACAGACCTTTGTTTTATGTTTATACTCACCTTTATCACTTAACCACTATTACTTATACACATTGTTACCCACGGGCTTTCTTTCTTTAAATTCTGTTGGGTCGTGATAACCGAAATATTCCATTTGATTACCATACCTTCTGACTACTTTTCTAACTGCCTCTAATGATTCAAGCCTTAATTGGTTATCAACTGCCCTAATTGTCGCTAATTGACCAACAGGATGGTTTTTATCTTCCAGTTCTGCTCTTAAATAGTAAGCATCTCCAACATAGAAAATCCATTTGTTATTGGTTTTTATAGCAATTCCGCAATGCCCGAGTGTATGTCCGAACAATGGGATTAACAATACTTCTGTTTGGGCGTTTAGCTTAACTCTTCTTGCTGAAAGCCCATACCAATCAGTATCATTTGTTTCATAAAGTTCCAAATCTGGTTTGTGAGACAATTGTTGCTGTAAATATCTTTCGTTTCCGCTTTTAAAACTTTCATACTCTTCTTTTGAAACGTGAATCTTAGCTTTAGGAAAATCTGCCAATCCTCCTATATGGTCAGGGTCAAGATGTGAACAGATTATATTCTCAACGTTTTCAGGCTTAAAGCCAAGCTTTTCAATTTGTCTGATAGCTGTTAAGCTTTTGTCAAATATAAATCCTACAACTTCAATCAAATCTTTTCCGAGTCTTTTTTCAGGTTCTTTGGATTCCATAAATCCGATTCCCGAGTCTATTAGTATCAGTTTTTGATTTTCCTGAATAAGCAAACAATGTCCAATAGCAGAGCCCAAAGGTGATTCAATTTTGACACAATTTAGATGATGTACTTTTGTCATATTATTTCTTTGTTTTTTTGTTCGTCTTGTAGCTAACACCCCAATAAGCCAATACCGCTTTTATCCGGTATTGTGCAGCCTCTTTATGGTAAAGAAAAAAAATAATACTTGAATATTGCAAATATATATTCTTTTTCAATTAAAAAAATAAAGTGCACCTCATTCCAGCAAATGAAGCCTAATGCGAAGGTATCCAGTGAAAAGCTTAGGCAAGCCTCTGTATTCCGTTTATTTCCGCTTTTTGAATTCCTTATGCAACCTTTCCTACAAACGGGCGTTCAAACCGGCGTTTTTGAGCATAAAAAAAGGCGCCTTCATTGGCTCCTATATATGATTTTCAAAACGAATTCCATAATCAAAGTTCCAAAAAACCTTCCCTTGTTTCTTTTTGCCCACCTATTCCAAACTCAAAAACTCCTGTCATTTCCCTGCAAAACCCTGCCCACCTGAGAGTGCGGAAAACGCTTAAATGTCGCTGTCCGAAATCCCTGTTCGATCAGGGAGTCCGCAACCTCCTTCAGCGATTCTCCGGATACCCTCCACTGCCGGATAATCTTTATAACTTGTCTCCATTATCAAAAACATACTCCCTGCTAAAATCTATCCGAATATCAAGCTCCTGCTTTCCGTTATCTCCTTCAAGGAATTCTGCTGAGCCCACAGACCAAGGAGACGAAAGATTTAATGTTAATTGAAAAATTTCAAGATTGCTCATTTTTCAATAACAACCTCATTTATCAAAAATTTCACACAAATTCATATAGAGCCTAAATCATACGCCTAAGTAGCTGCCCTGCAAGTTTTTTCACTTTCATTTAAACCATTTCCGTTTTTTTGATCAAGGAATATAACCGTTCGTTTTATGGCTGCTTCCAAATTGGACATAAAGAATGTGTAAATCGAATTATTGAAAAAGAAAAACAGAATTTGTATTTTTTTAAGTATAAAAGATTAAATTCAAAAAGAAACTCATAAAAAACCTAAAAATGGCTTTTATTTTATCATGCTGGCTATTTTATATTTTTGCATGCAGCAAAGAGAGTGAAGACTTAACGCCTGACACCAATCCTGCCGATGAAATTACGGGCTACGCTATTGTGGATACGGGAGTGACAGATTTTTACAGCATTACCTTAATCATTGCAGCGCCTACAAGAGACTGGGAAGGCGCTTTGGATTATGCCGAAAACCTGAATCTGGCTTCTCACGCTGACTGGAGGCTGCCCAATACGAAAGAACTGCAGAGCATAGCCGATTATTCAAGATCACCGCAGGCGACCAATTCTCCAGCCATCAATCCCATATTTGAAACCACGGAAAT
This sequence comes from Cytophagales bacterium, assembly GCA_022360875.1. Taxonomy (GTDB): domain Bacteria; phylum Bacteroidota; class Bacteroidia; order Cytophagales; family Cyclobacteriaceae; genus JAKSBZ01. The sequence continues at coordinate 2,475 of JAKSBZ010000131.1, forward strand.
AAACGATCCTGAGGGAAATCCGGGACATTTTCCTTTTTTCTGGACAAGCACAACTCACTTGGACGGCATAAATCCCTACAGCAATGCCGTATATTTTGCATTCGGCGAGGGACTGGGGAAAATGAACGGAAATCTTATGGATGTTCACGGTGCCGGCTGCCAAAGAAGCGACCCCAAAAGCGGCAACAGGAACGATTACCCGCAGTACCACGGTCCTCAGGGCGATGTTCGGTACGTTTATAATTATGTAAGGGCGGTTAGAACAATTTCAAAATGAAAGTAAAAAACACAATCA